>JANXYR010000073.1 GCA_025355965.1 Geobacteraceae bacterium | reverse complement strand
AAGGTTTTTATGAAGGTCATTATATTGCTCGGCGATGGTATGTCGGACATAGCTTACAGTGAACTAGGCAATAAATCTCCTCTCCAGTACGCAGCAACACCTAATATGGATTTTATGGCTCAACATGGCCAGGTTGGCCTCGCTCACACGGTTCCCGATGGATTGCCCCCTGGCAGTGACGTGGCGAATCTGTCCGTATTTGGCTATGATCCGCGTACATGCTATACCGGACGTTCTCCACTTGAGGCAATTAGCATGGGAGTAGTTCTTGGGCCAGAGGATGTTGCTTTTCGCATGAATCTGATAACACTTCAGCCCAAGGGAAGCTCGATCTATATGCAGGATTTTTCTGCCGGTCATATTTCTACTGCAGAGGCTGGAGAACTGATTGGATCGCTCCAGAAGGAACTTGGCAGCTCTGAAATTGAATTTCATGCCGGTGTAGGATACCGTCATCTTATGGTCTGGCGCGGTGGCAAAGATGCCATGCGCTCAACCCCTCCCCACGACATTACCGGCAAGGCGATACTTGATTCTCTCCCAAGTGGTGACGGTGCGGATATGCTAAATAACATCATGAATCATGCCCAAATGGTTTTGCATAACCATCCGGTTAATATGCGGCGCAAGGAACAGGGAAATTTACCTGCCAACTCGGTCTGGCTCTGGGGGCATGGGAAGACCCCGCTGATTGAAACCTACCAGGAAAAGTTCGGGCTGACTGGAACTGTAATCTCGGCAGTTGATCTGATAAAGGGTATTGGTATCTGTGCCGGTCTGGATATCATCAATGTTGAAGGTGCCACAGGCTATATAGATACGAATTATCTTGGTAAGGGGCAGGCGGCTCTGGCAGCTCTGGAAAAGCACAATTTCGTTTATGTTCATGTGGAAGCACCTGACGAGGCATCACATGCTGGTAACATGCAGCATAAACTCCAGGCTATTGAGGATTTTGACCGTCAGGTGGTTGGAACCGTACTGGAAGGAATTAAAAAGTTTGGTGATTATGCCATTCTCTGTATGCCTGATCATCCGACGCCTGTGAAGTTGATGACCCATACTTCGGACCCGGTCCCTTTCGTTATCTACCGGAGCGGGGCAGGGGAGGGTAATGGCGCGGCTTCGTATGATGAATTCCAGGCCAAGGCCACCGGATTGATACTTGATGGTTACTTATTGATGCCTCAACTACTTTCGTAAAACAGTTGCATATTATAAGAGAGAAGGGCATCCAAGCTATGGCGGATGTCCTTCTCTGTTATTAAAGTTGTATATCTGATATTCCAAGAAGGTCCACTGTACTTGACTACTCTCGTAAAAATTATCATAATGCAACCATGATACCTGTAAATTTATCCGCTAAAGTTTGCTGTATGTACGCTCTACGTGTATTTCTGCTTATCAGCCTTTTCTGGTACCTGCTCTGTCTTTTTATATCCCCCGGTAATGGTTCAGTAGTCTGTAATATTTCGTTTCCGCCTGGCAGTGGAATTCGCAAACTTGCTAATGAGCTTAAGGCTGGTGGCGTCATACGTAGCTCTTGGCATTTCGTTTTAATGACACGACTTAGAGGAGATGCTCATCGGTTGAAAGCCGGCGAATACAGTTTCAATGACAAAATGACCCCTGATTTAATTCTGAAAAAAATTGTTTCAGGGGAGGTGGATTTTCGTAAATTTACCCTTCCTGAAGGGTATTCAATTTACCAGGCCGCTGAGTTACTAGAGCAAAAGGGGTATTTCAAAAAGGATGTTTTTCTCGAGAAATGCAGAGACAAGGCTTTATTGGAGCGCTTTGGTCTTAAAGAATTCAGTGTTGAAGGGTATCTATATCCTGCAACCTATAATCTTTCGCGTGGTGGAAGTGAAGAACAGTTGCTGGAACAGATGTTAGCTCAATTTAATAAAACATATACAGCCATTCAGGAGGGGGAGGGCACACATCGGTTTTCTCGGCATGAAATTATTACGTTAGCGTCGATAATAGAAAAAGAGGCTGTTTCAGCGGAAGAGAAGCCGATAATTTCATCAGTATTTCACAATCGCTTACGGATCGGCATGCCACTTCAGAGTGATCCAACAGCGGTATACGGAGTAAGAGCATTCTCTGGCAAGGTTAATAAAGCGGATATTCAGCGCCCATCACCCTACAATACCTACCTAAATAAAGGTCTGCCTCCAGGTCCAATCGGCAATCCGGGAATGGATGCTGTTCAGGCGGCAATAACTCCTGCAAAAACAGATTTCCTCTATTTTGTTGCTCGGCAGGACGGTACCCACCAGTTCTCAAAAAATCTTGATGATCATAATCGGGCAGTAGTGCGCTATCTAAGATACTAATAGGGATGGGTAGTTATTTGACAGGTTGCTGACTTACGATGTCAATGATCGTGACCTCAGGGGGGGCAAACAAACGCATGGGAGGACCCCAGGTTCCGGTGCCTCTTGAAACATGAATGCGTGAACCTGCAGGTGTTGTGGTTGTGCCGCAGGGAATAGGGTGCTTTAGTCTGACTAGGAAATTGAACGGGAAAATCTGTCCACCATGAACGTGACCAGAGAGTTGCAGGTCGAAGTGACCGTCACTTTCCGGTATGATCTCGGGTCGATGCTTCAATAGTAGATTGAAATAACTGTGCGAAACCAAATTGAGAAGTGCCTCTTCAGTGCTATGGTCAACAAGATTTTTCGGATTAACTGCTCGATCATCAACGCCCGATATTGTAAGACCGTTCGTAGGCTGAACTGATTGGTTTCTAAGCATAGTAAAACCAGCTGCACGGCTAAATGCAACAGCCTGGGGAAGTCCGGCATACACCTCATGATTGCCAATTACAGCAAACTTGCCTAAAGGTGCTGGAATAGACGCCAATAAAGCCGCTAGTGGACTGCGATCAGAAATATTATTTTCATGATTCAGTTTACCATCAATCAAATCCCCGGTTGAAACCAGAATATCGGGCTTAGCCTCCCGGATTGTTTTTAGAATCCGCTCTTGTCGACTCTCTTGCGATAATAGGCCGATATGCATATCTGATATCTGAACAATTCTTATTTTAGAAATGGAAGGTGGTAGTTTAGATGAAACGATAATAAGGTGTTCGCTGCGGATTTCCCCCGCTTCTTTATAAGCATAAACGCTGGCTATTGTGGCCATTATGAGTGTGACAATGGTAATATTGCGTGAAGATAAATGTCGAGGCAACTGTTTGTAATATATCCTGGTTACAATGCGATAAACATGACCTAGTGCATCAGTAAATAGCATGATGGATGTAAAAATAAACAGAAATCCCATCCAGATATAGCCAGGCCATGCAATAAACAGGGCCACATTCTCCAGCTCAAACTGTTCTGCAGCTCGGACGAGAATTGGGACGATAGTCATGAAAATCATCCATGAAATCAGGAGCCATTTCAGGTATGGTCGGAAACTAAAAGCATCACGCAGTTTGTAGAAAGCGTAAAGATGCATACTTCCGTAGAGCGCAAGGAATGTTATCAGAAAGAGGTACAATCAACATACTCCTTGACACCACAAAAAGTCAGTCGATGGATGGGAGAGGGGCCGAGTGCCCTGATTGCTGCCATGTGAAAGGCGCTGCCATATCCCTTGTGTCCGGCAAATCCGTATCCCGGATATTTTGTATCCATTTCTACCATTAACCGGTCACGGGTTACTTTGGCGATAATTGATGCAGCAGCTATGGAAAGACTTAAGGAATCACCCTTTTTTATGGTTTTCTGTGGGATCGCGCTATCGATAGTACTGATTCCATCAATTAACAGGTAATCTGGCTGGGTTAAAAGTTGCTGAACAGCAGCAAGCATCGCCCGGCGGGTGGCTTGCAGAATATTTATTCGGTCAATATCGGCCGGAGTCGTGATACCGACTCCAACTGATAGCGCTTGAGCCATGATGATATCAAACAATTTTTCGCGTTTGTCTGGCGTGAGTTTCTTTGAGTCGTCAACACCTGTGATCGTGAGTCCGGCAGGCAGGATTACTGCTGCTGCCATTACCGGACCAGCCAGAGGGCCACGTCCCGCTTCATCTATTCCAGCCACGTAGGTAAAACCGCTGCTGTATGCTGTTTTTTCGAACTTCAGAGTGTCTAGAGGTGACTCAGAGAACAGTTCGCCTTGTTGCGTCATAATCAGTTCCAATTCAAATAAACAGGATAAATGTTTTAACTAGCTTATTAATACAAAAAAGCCCCGCGAAAGCGGGGCTTTTTTGTAAGCTATTTGGCAACTGGTACGTATTTTTTCTCGCGGATTCTGGCTGCTTTACCGCGTAATTTGCGCAGGTAGTAAAGTTTGGCACGACGGACATGACCACGAACCATGACTTCAATGTTTTCAATGTTTGGTGAATGTAGCGGGAACGTTCTTTCAACGCCAATGCCGTTGGAGATTTTACGAACTGTAAATGTCTCGCGAACTCCGCCATTCTGGCGAGCAATACAAACGCCCTGATATGCCTGAATACGCTGTTTGTCGCCCTCGACAATTCTTACATGTACTTTAACAGTATCCCCGACCTTGAAAGGGATTACATTCTTCTTCATTTGGTCAAATTCCAAAAAATCGATGGTGTTCATTAGTTACCTTCCTCCTGTATGATGCTCGGTTTGTGAGTTTATGTATCTTCGCGTTCAATTCCTCTGAGCCGATCAAGCATTATTGCTGCTGCAGAACGAACCGAGAGGTGGTTATATAATCCGTTTCCTGCGATTGGTTCAAGTATCAGATCAGCTGTTGAAAAACATTCATCAGTCAATCCCCACCCGGTACCTAATAAGAGCAAGTATGGCTGGTCAGACTCCTGAAGCAGCTCCCTGAATATCACCAGTGCTATCGAACCGGAGCGTTGTGCGGCACCAGTGACAGCAATTCTTACTTGTTTACTGAATTCGCTTTGAAAATCTGCGACAGCTGTTTCCAGAGTCGGAGTAACCCGGACAATATCGAGAGCCTCTCTACGATCAGGATTATAGCCAGCACCCCACCCTTGTTGCCAGTGACCACTTATTCTTTCAGCCAGCTTTCGCTGCTCTTCGGAAGGGGTCACAATATAAAAGCGATCCAGCCCAAATGTTTTTGATGAGCGGGCGATGTCGTGCTGATCGAGGTTTGTTAAAGCTGAAGTGACAACTTCGTGATGCTTGTTGTAAACCGGATAGTGAACAAGTGCAACCGCCAGATTGTTACATGGCATGGGGGTTCTCCTGCTCAATCTCAGACAGCATTTTTCTGTCTTCCCGTGTCAAGATGGCTTTTGAGAGCAAATCGGGTCGCAGTGTTCTGGTCTTCCGCAGCGATTCCTTGCGGCGCCATTTTCTGATCAGCTCATGATTTCCCGAAAGTAAAGCCTCTGGAACGGTTAGACCCTTAAATTCAGGTGGACGAGTGAAGTGAGGATACTCCAGCAAACCGTCACCAAAAGAATCCGATTCAGCTGATTCACTACTACCAAGAGCTCCAGGGATTAGTCTTGTTACAGAGTCAACAATTGCCATTGCGGCTATTTCACCGCCTGAGAGAACAAAATCACCAAGCGAAATGTCGTCTTCTGCATAGATCAAACGTATTCTTTCATCGATCCCTTCATAACGACCGCAAACAATGATCAACCCAGGTTTCACGGCAAGTTCCATGGCAACACTATGGGTAAGCCGCCTTCCGTGGGGTGATGTAAGCAGAATAGTTGACAAAGGGTTCAGTGACTTTATTGACTCAATACTTGCTGCCAATGGAGCGGCTTTCATGACCATGCCTGCCCCGCCACCATAAGGGCTGTCATCTGCAGTTTGATGGCGGTCCGTAGCCCAGTCGCGGATATTGTGCAGCGAAATGTCAATGAGCTGTTTATCTTTAGCCCTTTTGATAATGCTTTCATCAAAAGGCCCGGAAAACATCCCTGGAAACAGAGTCAGGATGTCAAACTTCATAGATCCAATAAACCTTCAAGCGGGGTAATAATCATTTTTTTACCCTGAATGTCAATGTCTGCAATTACATCAGCAATAGCTGGGATCAAATATTCTTTGGAATTGCCTCGTACAACGTAGATGTCGCTGCTACCTGTTTCAAAAATGTCAACAAGTGTGCCAAGTTCTACGCCCTGATCAGTGTAAACGACAAGGCCGATCAGATCACGCCAGTAATATTCATCTTTATCAGTAGCCGGTAGTTGACTTAGTTTCAGGCAGATTTCTAATCCTGTCAAAGACAGAACCTGATTAATGTCAGAAAAATCGTGCAGACATAAAATGAAGCCGCCGGCATGGGCGGAAACACTCTTTATGGCATACTCGCACAGTGTGCCGTCTTTCTTCTTCAAAAAAGCGGTTTCAGTGGATTGTAAGCTGTCTATATTTCCGGAATAGGAGTGTACCTTCAAAGCCCCCTTTATTCCATGTGTACCGATGATTTTACCAACCGGAATTAATTCATCCTGATCTGTCATTTATTCTACAATCTTGAGGATTGCCTTCTTGTTATCTTTTGTAGATACAGCATTAAGAATAGTTCGAATCGCTTTTGCGGTCCGCCCTTCCTTGCCTATGATTCTTCCCATGTCATCCTTGGCGACGGTCAAACTAATGACCAGAGTATCCTCCTCTGTCTCCTCAGTTGCATTTACTTGAGTCGGGTCATCAACCAGCGCTTTTGCAATGCTTTCTACAAGAGTCTTCATGGCGATTCCTCTGCTGCCCATATAGAGTGACCGGCGGACCGGATGAACTGGATACGTTATGCGGTAGCTGCAGGGACCTTGTCAAGAAGTCCGGCATTCTTCAATATCTGACGAACCGTATCAGTTGGCTGTGCGCCCTTGCCGAGCCACGCAGTAACACTTTCTGTTTTCAGTTTAACAACAGCTGGGTTCTTGGTTGGATCGTATGTGCCAACATTTTCGATGAAGCTACCATCTCTGCGGCTGCGTTCGTCAGCAACAACTATCTGGTAGAAAGGTCTCTTTTTAGCGCCTGCACGTGCAAGCCTGATTTTGGTAGCCATTGGTGTTTCCTCCTGATTTTGTACTTCCTGAATAGTATTTTGTAAACATTGGTCTAATCTTTGATCATCAACGGAATGGCATCATTCCCTTACCAAGTCCACCCATTCCTTTGAGTAGGCCCTTTGGACCGAGCTTCTGCATCATCTTCATCATTTTTTGCGCTTCAGTAAAACGTTTAAGCAGCAGATTGACTTCCTGTACCGTTGTGCCGCTCCCTTTGGATATTCGCAGGCGGCGACTGCCGTTTATTATTCCATGACTAGCGCGTTCACCAGGGGTCATTGAGCGGATAATCGCCTCAATGCGTTTAATTTCATTTTCACTTGGCTGGGCGCCCTTCATCTGCTTCATCATTTTGCCCATACCTGGGATCATTCCCATGATCGATTCAACTGATCCCAACTTTTTGATTTGCTGCATTTGCGCGAGAAAATCTTCCAGGTCAAACTGGTTCTTCTTCAGTTTTTGCTGAAGGAGAGTTGTCTCTTTGTCGTCAAAAAGTGATTGTGCTTTTTCAACTAGAGTAAGAACATCACCCATGCCAAGAATACGCGACACTATCCGATCAGCGTGAAAAACCTCCAATGCATCCAGTTTTTCACCGAGACCGACAAATTTAATTGGTTTGCCGGTAACAGCCTTGATGGATAGTGCTGCTCCACCCTTTGCATCTCCGTCAAGCTTGGAAAGCACAACGCCACTTATCTCAAGCCGATCATTAAAACCGCTGGCAATGGCAACAGCTTCCTGGCCGGTCATGGCATCAGCCACAAATAGGATCTCGCGAGGTCGCACAGCTGTGTTAATCTCGCTCAGCTCATTCATCAGAAAATCATCTATCTGATGACGCCCAGCTGTATCCAAAATAACGGTGTCGTAGCCATTCAACTCAGCAAACTTCATTGCGCTGACACAGATATCAAGCGGTTTCTGGTCGGAGTTTGAAGCAAAAACCTCAAGACCTAGCTGGTTGCCAACCAATTTTAGTTGTTCAATGGCAGCCGGGCGATAGACATCGGCAGAAACAAGTAGCGGCTTACGCTTCTGCTTTTTAAGCAGATTGCCTAGTTTGCCGCATGTAGTGGTCTTTCCGGCGCCTTGTAAACCAACCATCATAATTGCTACTGGTGGTTTTGCAGCGAGATCCAGGGAGTTGTCTTCGCCGCCACCCATGATGGAAATCAGTTCATCATGAACTATTTTGATTATCTGTTGGCCTGGGGACAGGCTGTTCAGGACTTCAGTGCCTACGGCTTTGCCCCGGACATTTTCTATGAAGTCTTTAACAACCTTGAAGTTAACATCGGCCTCAAGGAGAGCCAGACGAACCTCACGTAAAGCCTCCTTGATATTTTCTTCGGTCATTACTCCCTGACCGCGAAGTTTCTTGAAGACTGATTCTAGTTTGTCCGATAAGCTGTTAAACATTGTATGTTATGGAGCCTTAAGTACAGAGTTATTCCAAAAGGGGATCACTATAAAGTGGCACCCTGCTGCTGTCAAGAACTATTTGTTTTTAAAGCCGTATTATACCATATGGTGAGGGTGGTATTTTCATTCATTAATGTATTTAGAGATGTTCTCGTCACTCCATATGGGTTCATAATGCGAATCGTTGTCTTTCCTATAGATAAAAGTCGGCAAAAGTTTTTCTGAAGTTAGTGCGTTTAGTACCCAGTCATAAAGATCGCTGCTATAACAAATCGCGAGGCCACAGTCTGTTGAGAGCGCCCGAGGTGCCGGTATGAGTGTCATCGCCACTCCACACCCTTTGAGAATATGTTCCGCTTTCATAACTCGATGTGCTGAATTGAATACCGCAAGTAACTGTCCATTTTGAATCACTTTACAGATCTCCCGTAATTTATAACTTATTGTGTGGTCTGCTATGTAATGCCAATTGACAAAAATTGTATGAGTTCCTACTATGGCATGTTCCCGATGAACAGGATAGGTATGTTAACCAAAATATTTTGAAATTACTAAAAGGAGCTAGTACATGGAGGGGACAATTCTCGTTGTCGGGCTGATTATCTTTGCATTTATTGTAAGCATTCCATGTGGCTACATCCGTCAAAATTATCCAAAATATTCCTTTATGTGGTTTTTACTCATACATCTGCCGATACCATTTATCGTATTTTTACGCATAAAAACAGGGCTCAGTTGGCATTTTATTCCATTAACGCTAGGTGGTTCAGTCGCCGGGCAGATTGTTGGTGGTGTTGTAAGCCGCCGGAGAAAGCTGAATGCAAAAGCGTCCTAAGATGTCTTTTCCGCGTCCATTATCTGGACTGATGCATGAAAGTCTGGCTGGCCTCGGTTTGGCTGAACGATTGCGTGAAGCAGAAATATGGCGTGTTTGGCCAGAAGTTGTGGGTGATACACTTGCCTGCCGGGCGCGTCCATTGAGAATCATTAACGGCACATTAACCGTGGCGGTCTCCAGCGCACCCTGGATTCAGGAGCTTCGTTTCATGACCGACATGATGAAAGAAAAACTTAACAGTTGCCTTGGTGCTGATGTCGTTCGTGAAATTGTGCTTAAGGCCGGCAGGGTTGATACACCGCCAGTTGAAGTGCCGGAAGAAATTATCGCAACCATCCCCCTCACTCTTCAGCAGTTTGCCCATATTGAAGCAGAAGCAGCCTCCATTGCCGATCCGGACACCAGGCAAGCATTTATTGAACTGATGCAGGCCAGTTTGGAACAGCCCCGTTAACGAACTTATCCCGTTTATCAGGGTCAGGATCGCGTCAACTGACGGTATTTAATGCGGTGTGGGATATCAGCCGCAGCTCCCAGCCGTTTTTTACGATCCTCTTCATACTCCGAATAATTTCCTTCAAACCAGACTACTTTTGAATCACCCTCAAACGCTAAAATATGTGTGGCAATACGATCCAAAAACCAGCGGTCATGACTGATAACAACCGCGCATCCGGCAAAATTCTCAAGAGCCTCTTCTAGAGCCCTCATAGTATTGACATCAAGATCATTAGTCGGTTCATCCAACAGAATTACGTTGGCACCGCTCTTCAGCATCCGTGCAAGATGTACCCGATTCCGCTCGCCACCTGAAAGCGTCCCAACTTTTTTCTGTTGATCGCTGCCTGAAAAATTGAAACGGGAAACATAGGCTCGCGAATTTACCAACACCTTGCCGAGCTGGATAGCTTCCTGTCCTTCTGAAATTTCTTCCCAGATAGTTTTGTCCGGATTAAGAGAGTCGCGACTCTGATCAACATACGCAAGTTGGACGGTGTCACCGATACGGAATGAGCCGGAGTCGGCTTTTTCTTGCTCGGTAATCATGCGAAAGAGGGTGGTCTTGCCAGCGCCGTTCGGGCCAATAATGCCAACGATCCCGCCACGCGGCAAACGGAAAGTCATCTCCTCAACAAGCAGTCGATCTCCGTACCCTTTGGCGACTTTTTCCGCCTCAATGACGATATCTCCCAGACGTGGGCCGGGTGGCAGGTAAATTTCAAGATCTCTGGCATGTTTCTCGCTCTCTTGAGCGACCATCTCTTCGTACGAACTGATACGAGCCTGCGACTTGGCATGTCGACCTTTTGGTGACATCCTGATCCATTCAAGTTCGCGCTTCAGTGTTTTCTGGCGGTCTGTCTCCTGTTTCTCTTCATTTGCCAGCCGGTTCTGTTTTTGCTCCAGCCAAGAAGAATAGTTTCCTTTCCAGGGGATACCTTCGCCACGGTCCAGTTCCAATATCCAGCCTGCTACGTTATCCAGAAAATATCGGTCGTGAGTAACCGCTATAACTGTCCCAGGGTAACTGTGAAGATGATGTTCCAGCCAGGCAACGGTTTCGGCGTCCAGATGGTTGGTCGGTTCGTCCAGAAGCAGGATGTCAGGTTTTTTGAGTAGCAATCTACAAAGCGCAACCCGGCGTTTTTCACCGCCGGACAAAACTTTCACCGAGGCATCCCCATCAGGGCAGCGTAGTGCGTCCATCGCCATTTCCAAACGAGAATCCAGGTCCCAGGCATCTAGATGATCCAGTTTTTCCTGAAGGAGTGCTTGGCGATCACACAGCTTTTCAAAATCGGCATCAGGTTCGGAAAACTTGTCGGTGATGGCGTTAAATTCAGCCAAAAGGTTAACTGTTTCCTGGACCCCTTCTTCGACAATTTGGCGAACAGTCCTGCTTTCGTCAAGCCGTGGCTCCTGCTCTAAATATCCGACGGTATATCCCTGTGACAAAACTGCCTGACCATTAAAATCTTTGTCAACCCCGGCCATGATCCGTAATAGTGAGGACTTGCCGGAACCATTCAATCCAAGTACGCCGATTTTGGCGCCATAAAAATACGATAAAGATATATCCTTAATAACAGGTTTTTTGTCGTAGAACTTGCTGACTCGCATCATTGAATAAATTATTTTGTTTGGATCAATCGCCATAACTTCCCCCTTCTGACTCAACTGAAATGAGTCCTTCTTTTACACGTCGCCTGTTGCTGATGTCAATTGCTTTGGATAATACCCTGAATGAGCAAAATCTTGACAAACAGGACTAATATGGTATTGTTTAGGTAAATAAGCTTGAAAAGGAGAAAAAATCATGAGTTTAGATATCCAAGAGGCGATCAAACGTTCAATCCAGACAGAAAAAAATGCTATGAATTTTTACCAACTTGGCGCACAAAAAATGAACAATCCGGATGCGCGACGTACATTCGAACTGCTCGCAAAAGAAGAGCGGGAGCATGCATCGCACTTCTACAAAATTTACAAGGGCACCGATATACCTTCTCTTGATGCGTTTCTTGACTCCCATCCGGATAACGAGTCGAGCTGGGTATCCACGATTGCCCGTTTGATTTCGGCAGATTTTAGTGAACAGAAAGCGCTTGAACTGGCAATGGAGAGAGAAAAAAATCTTGAAGAAGCTTTGCTGGAAACAGCTTCTAAAATTGATACTCCAGAGATAAAGGCGGTCTATGAGTTGAATGCCAAGGAGACTCATCATCATTATCAGATTATTGAGTCCGAGTATGCCCGTTTGATGGGTATGGTTCACGAAACTGATATTGATACGTTCGTCCGTGAATAGTTTTACCCTGAATGGCCAACAACGGCGCATTATTCGATGTGCCGTTGTTGGATCCACTCCAATAAACATCCACTCTGTTTGCCATAACGGATTGCACATGACAATATCATCGCAAAATACATCAGTTCTAGTACTCGGTATCGGAAATCTCGTTATGGGTGATGATGCTGTGGGCGTTTTGGTTGCACAGAGACTTCAGCGCGAATACTGTTTCCCGGATAACGTTGAAGTCATTGACGGTGGTACTCTTGGGCTGGATTTACTCCCTAAGCTGGAAAATGTTACAAACCTCATTATTATTGATGCTGTTGAGACAGGCCAAGATGCAGGAACTTGTGTCCGATTGTGTGGGGAGGAGTTGCCGATCGCACTGGAGACCAAAGTTTCACCTCATCAGATGGGGCTTAAGGATCTGTTGGCAGTATCCGAATTGATGGGGCATTTACCGAAAGAAATGGTGTTGATCGGTGTACAGCCAGGATCAATAGAAATGGAAGTTGGATTGACAACAGAAGTTGAAGCTCAACTCGAAACACTTCTATTTAAAGTATTGTCTGAACTTGATAATTGGGGAATAACTGCAACACCATACTAAGCTAGATTCTTTCTCATCTCCAAGACATTCCCGCCATCAGATCGAGTGTATTTTACTGTATCCATAAGTGATCTAAGTATAAAAATTCCGCGCCCTTTCTCTTCCATTCCGGATGAAGTGAAGCATGGAGTCGGTACGGACTCTAGATCAAAACCAACTCCGTTGTCATAGATCCGAACAACCAGATTCTTGTTTGAGACATTAATACGAACATGAATATCTTTGTCTGGAGCGGTACTGCTGGCATGTTTAATGGCGTTAACCAGACCTTCAGTCAGTACGACGGCGAGCTGACAGGATAATTTTTCACGGATTTTTTCCGGGCAGTCTATCTCCTGAGCGACTTTTTCACCAATCATGCTGATCATACGCAAGTATCGGGTATGACTTGGTATTGTGATGTCAATATCAATGTCGTTTTTCATACGGTTCCCGCCATGCTTGGGAATTTATTTGTAACTTTGCAGAGCGTCATCAACAGTCATGAAAATATCAAAAACCCTGTGAAGTCTGGTCAGCTCAAACAGTGACTTCACCTGAGACTGTAAATTTGACAACTTCAGGCTCCCGTGCTTGATAGACGCATTTTTGTAGCCTGAAACCAGTACCCCCAACCCTGAA
The DNA here is from genome assembly GCA_025355965.1 of Geobacteraceae bacterium. Taxonomy (GTDB): domain Bacteria; phylum Desulfobacterota; class Desulfuromonadia; order Geobacterales; family Pseudopelobacteraceae; genus JACRCG01. Next base: position 49,165 of record JANXYR010000073.1, on the reverse strand, counting down.
CTGTCTATAAAATGTACATCCTTAAGGTCGATGATCAGATCTTTTATGTCTTTCTCAAAAAGGTTGTGCAATTTTACTTTTAGCTCCTCAGAGTTGTTTGCATCAAGGCGATCTTCCCTGATAAACAGCACGGTAACCCCCTCAGTAAGTTCAGTTTTAATATCCATATCATCATATCTCCTTTGCTTAGGTAATTTTTACTACAACAAGCGATATATCATCTTGCAAATTTTGAGAACCGGTAAAAGCGTGGATCATTGCATAGTAAGAATCTATAATTTCCTTGGCAGATAGATTACTACAAGTTTTGAGATGGCTGTACACCCCTGAGGTATTAAACATTATACCTTCACCGTTGCAAGCCTCAGTTAGGCCGTCTGTGTAGAAAAGAAGAATATCTCCTGACACGAGTTTAACAGCCTGCTCTTCAAAAAGGACATTTTTTATTACCCCCAGAATTAATCCTTCCGTATCCAGTTCCTGGCAAAGAGATTCGTCTGCACGCTGGAGTACAGGGTGATTATGACCGGCGTTTGAGTAGCTGAGTATGCCGGTTGCTGCGTCATATTTTGCATAAAACATGGTGATGAATAGTTCTGCCCTAGTTAAATCGTCATAAAGTTGGGTGTTGAGGGTTTCAAGGATTGCATGTGGGGTGCGGATAGAATTGGTTTCAGCTCGCAGCAAAGTACGAACTTCCGACATGATCAGAGCCGCACCGACACTATGTCCTGAAACATCGGCAATTACAATATCGACTGTTAGATCATTGCGGAGAAAAAAGTCATAATAGTCTCCACCAACATGAGCAGCTGAAATGCAACGTCCGGCTATATCTACACCCGCTATTACAGGTGCAGAATCTGGCAGAAAAGACTTTTGGATCTGTTGGGCAATTTCCATGTCACGTGTAATTCTGGCCGTTTTAAGAAGAGCTGTTTCTTTCTGACTTCGCTCGAGTTGCTTGGCTTCGATCTCTTGAACGATTGTGATCGCCTGAGCAAGTTGACCGGCAAGACTTGACAGCAGTTCGATGAATTCCTGTGTAAAGAGGCCGGCTATAGATTTAGAAAACAGTGAAAGGACGGCAATAACCGGCTCACCCTCTCGATAGATCGGGATGTGAGCACAGGAAATAAAGCCTTCAGCTACAGTTTTGTCAAGCGCTGTAACAGTCCGGTCCAGACGTAAATCATTTATAAAATGTGCTTTTTGATCCCGGTAGGCTAAATCTAAAAAAGGTATATTTTCCTGATAACATTCTGGTTGATGTGTGGTTGAGAGATCCCTCCATTGAATACTGCGGATTGAAAAAACGTCCTCAGTGTTTTTTGCCTGGATTAGTGCAACATCAAGCTTGAACTCTTTTACCAACAACTTAAGTAGATCATCCATAATTACCTGAAGATCTAGTGTTCGATTGATGATCTCGGAAGCCTTCAGTCGTACGAAGAGAGATTCACGATTTTGGTCAAGGTTTGAGCGAACGGTGCTAAAAATGTCATACACCGGTTCCATACTGGAGCCAATGTCAGAGAGGAAGTTGTTTACAATGGCCCTGGCTGCAGCACCACCGACTGAGCCAGCAAGAGTTTTTTCTGTAAAACGTTTCAAATTCGGAAGATCAAATTCGGAAATTGTCACCTCTCCGGTGATTTTTTGGCCGCTTGAGTAAATATTTAGTGCTTTATGTGCTTCAGATTCACCAATAAACTTGCTCATGAGGGTGAAAAATTGATCCGTTGTAACCGGTTTTGAAAGCCGTTTCCGCTCAGTACGGCGATGTGACTCATCTTGACCAAAAATGCCAATAAATTTGTGAACTTGATCACGCTCCTGTTCATTTTGAGTTAGGAGTATCGAGCAAATAACATAGGAGCTGATATTGAAAAACATGCTCCAGAACAGTGAGTGACTCCAAAGGTCCATACCGGTCAGTCCGAAAAGTTCGGTCGGTTTGAGCAGACCAATGCCAAATGGACCGTTTGAAAGAAGAGTTTCCGGAATCCAGCCGGATTTACTGAAAGAGGGGAGCAACAATGTGTAGAGCCAGATCATAAAGCCGAGCAAAATGCCGCTGATTGCCCCCGCTTTGTTGCCTCGTTTCCAGTATAGACCGCCAAGCATGGCCGGCATGAATTGCGATGCTGCTGAAAAGGAGATAAGGCCCATATTTACGAGCGTGTAGGAGTCACCTATTATTTTGTAATAAAAAAACCCCAGCATTACGACCAGAACTATTCCGAAACGTTTAAGGTTAATCAGTAAAATAGGGAACCATGTCCGAGGGGTAAACCTGACGATGACCGGCATGAAAATATGGTTTAATAACATTGTCGATATTGCAATTGACTCAACCATGACCATACCGGCAGCTGCTGACAGACCACCCAGGAATGCGAGTAGGGCTATGCTGCGATATCCTGCAAGTTGAGGCAGTCTAAGGACAAAGAAGTCCGCACCGCTACTGCTACCGGTAGTGAGGATACCGCCAATAGCAATCGGCATGACAAAAATATTGATCAGGAACAGGTAGGCTGGAAAGAGCCACATCGCAGTAGATATATGACGCTCATCGGAATTTTCAATGACCATGACATGAAACTGTCTTGGCAGGAGCATGATTGCGCCCATTGATAAAAACAGGAGTGTAAAAGTGGATATGTAATTCGGATCATTCTTTGAGATATTAAACGTGAACAACTGCGAAAATCGTTCTGGGTCAGCGACCTTAAATCGCTCGAAAATATCAATAAAACCATCAAAAAGACCGTATGTGACAAAGATTCCGACTACCAACAGAGCGACCAATTTAACCAGTGATTCAAATGCCACCGCTGCGATCAGTCCTTCATGCCGCTCTGATGATACCAATCTTCGGGCTCCAAAAATGATGCTGAATAACGCCAATATCAAAGCCAGAATCAAACCGGTCGGAATAGTTGTGCCTGATTCGAGTTCTATAAAAGCCGTGGGGTTTGTTTGCATGCCGCTGAGCAGATTAAAACTGGTGGATACCGCCTTTAACTGCAGAGCAATATACGGCATAATGCCAAGGAATGCGATGATTGTGACAAGTGCGCCAAGCCAAGGAGATTTTCCGTAACGCTGGCTGAGAAAATCAGCAATCGAAGTGATATTATGCTCTTTGCTTATCTTGATGATACGGCGCAGAAGAAAGAGCCATGAAAATGCTGTTAAAGACGGGCCAAGATAAATCAGCAGGAAATCAATCCCGGTTGTAGCCGCTTTACCAACGCTGCCATAGTATGTCCATGACGTGCAATAAACCCCCAGCGAGAGTGCATAGATAACAGGGTTGCTGATGATACTTCGCCCACTCTCTTTGCGATGGTGGGCGTACCAGGCAATTAAAAATATCAGTGTTGTATAGAGTACCGATATTACAGCTACTGTGGAGAGAGTACCGTTCATGGTTTGATATTCTCTTCCTTTATCTCGTTTTCATGATGACTGGCAATCATGAAAAGGTAGATCACAATAATAGAAATTATCCAGCCAGTAGTTAGATATAGAAATAACAGTGGCACACCGAATAGAAGTATCGGTTTATTGAAAATATGCAAGAAAGGAAATGTCATCATGATAATGCCGAGGATGAAAAAAATTATCCATGATTCGCGTAGCTGCATACTATGCATAATTTTTGTGCGCAGTCGCTTCATAACCGGACCAGCCTCTCATAAATAGAGTCTATAATATATTCTGATGTACCGCTCGTAGAAACCGAAATTACATTGCCTTCAGAATTATCAGGTGTCTCAAAAAAACGTTTTTGTTGATTCAGTAATTCAACCCTTCCGTCGGAAACAGAATTACCGTGTAAATAACGCTCACGTAATCTTTGACGCTGCTCATCTTGATCACAATGTACGAATAAAATAACAAACTCTGCACCTTGAGAAGCGGCAAGTTTGGAAAATTCTGCTCGTTCGTTAATAGACCCGAACCCGGCATCAATCAAGACCGAATGCCCGGAAATGAGTGTATCTTCAGCCAGTCGTTTTAGGTAAAGGTAAGTCTTCTTGTTAATTTCAGTTGAATACAGCCCTTCTCCAAATGAAGTTTTGACCGATGTTTCTGGCGGCAGATTTGCAATCTGCTTACGTACGATGTCCGAGTTGAAGGTTGCGAGACCGAGCTCAAACAAAAGTTGATCAGCCAATGTACTTTTACCACATCCCATAGTTCCACAGGTGATAAACAGAGTACGTGGTAGATGGCTTCTCAGGCAGTATCCTTGCGCCAACCGGAAGTAACGGATGGCGCGTTTTTTGGCAGCATTTCGCTCTTTCAGTGGCATTCCGGTGTCAGAAAACTCCATACTTTCGACTTTACCCCGAACGAAAGCACGATATACCTTGTAAAAAGGGATCAGCTTTGCACAATCCGTATCACCGGAACCTGAGATATAGGCGGAGAGTGCGGCATCGGCCAGATTTGGTCGTCGATGGTAATCAAGATCCATAAGTAAAAATGCAATATCGGCAGCCGTATCAGAATAGCGAAAGCGTTCGTTAAATTCAATGCAGTCGAATATATATGCGATACCGTCCAGCAGGCAGATATTTCCAAGGTGTATATCACCGTCGCATTCACAGATATAGCCATTCATAATCCTTTCAGCAAAAAGAGCGCGGTGTGATTCAGTAAATGTTTTAATATAGGTTTGGATGTTTTTGCAAGTAGTTGATGGGAGAGTTGATGTTCTAAATAGTTGTGCCTGTTCAAAATTTTCTCGCCAGTTAAACTGAATCTGCTCCAGAGAGCCAAATTCTGAAATATGCGGCGATGTGGGAGCTTTAGAGTGGAACTTGCTTATTTCAAGTGCAACAATCTGTATTTCTTCCTCTGAAATATTGCTGTTGTCAACGAGTCTGTCAAGCATCCGGTCAGAAGGCAGACGCTTCATCATGACAGCGTAGTCTATGGTCTTGCCATCGCCGACAAACGCAGCTCCTCCAACCGTTTCACGAAGCTCTATAACCTGTTCATAAATTTCCGGGCAGAGACGCCGATTGAGACGTAGTTCCTCGTGGCAGTAAAAGCAACGAAGTTCCAACGTAGAAAAATCGAGAAAACCAAAATTAACCGGCTTTTTAAGTTTGAAAACGTGCGTATCGGTTAGGAACAGCCAGGAGACATGTGTTTGAATCAGTTCGACCGTGCTGGTCTGAATCGGATATGCAGATGGATTCCGGAGTAATTCCAGAATATGGGGAGTTATGGCGGATTCAGGCATGCGGGTAGCATACCATAACATGACGTAACTGCAAGGTGCCAAAGGTTGTTGTTAAGCAGATCGCAAAAAAAGAGAGCCCGCAGATCAGAAATCTGCGGGCTTCTGTGATGAGGTTACATATGGATTATGCAGCTGCGACAGTGATCTTCAGCGTTGCTGTTACTTCGGGATGAATCTTCACCGAAGCAGAAAACTCACCAGTGTGTTTGATGACATCGGCAAGAACAATACTCTTGCGGTCAATATCAAAGCCATTGGCCTTCAGGTAGGCTGCAATTTCCATGTTGGTTACTGCGCCGAACAGTTTGCCTTCTTCGCCGGCTTTGTGTGTCAGGGCAATTGTAAGTGCTTCCAGCTTCGCTACAAGATTCTTTGCGGAATCAAGAGCCTTGTTCTTCTTATAAGCCATTTGACGTTTTGTGTGTTCAAGCGCTTTGGCGTTGCCTTCTGTTGCCACAACTGCCAGCTTTTTAGGGAGCAGGTAATTACGTGCATAGCCCGGCGCTACCTTTACAACATCACCAATGTGACCCAATGTTTCAATGTTCTCATTCAGAATAACTTTCATTTTTTTCTCCTTTCGAGCCTGTTGAGTAGTTACAGGTTTTCCTGTGTTTTTGGGGTTCTAAAATCAACCCAGAGATCGAATAAACCGATGCTGGCAACAAGTGCCAGCAGGTATGGTTGGATGATAAGCATTACGTAAAAAAGTATCCGCATGAAGGCCGGGATAGAATGTTTTTTAACCAAGGCAGATACAACCGCCATACCCTGGAAAAAATAGAGTAGGGCGACAATAAACAATATGTTGAGTGCCGGTGTTGTTATCAAGGAAAGTGGCAACAACAGCGCCGATCCTGTAATAATCAAAATCCAGACAAGCGGCTCCGGATTTTTGTACGTGCTGAAATCGCCAATAGAAATATCTACAGCCGATTTTGCAATTGTTTTTCTAAGAAGGGCAAGATTGCACCCCGCGATAAAAACAAGCATTGCGGTGACAAGGGCTGGATAGAGTCGTTGCAACATCTCAGCAGCAGTAGCCATTGAACGTTTGATCTGTTCCAGGTCTTCCCCGGTTACTCCACTTTTTTCGTATATGGCAACAGCGTGTTTCAAGCTGTTTGTAATTTCAGTAGAAATTAAGCTCTGCAGGTTAACACCTGAAACAGTGCTGTAGACAATAAAACCGACGAAAAAAATCAACAGATTAGCTGCTGTTGTCCATAAAATTGTCCGACTGTTGCTGAAACCACGCAAAAGGAGTTCCGGCATAAAAAAACCTATCATCCCGCACATACCCAGATACAGACATCCGGCAAGAACCCCAAACAGTGCTGTTATGGCGGTGGTCGCACCGATAATAACAATCAACGATGATATTCGACCACTAATCAGGCGGTTATATGCGGCGGGAAAAGGTGCAAGTATCCCGGAAAAAATTCCAATGGGTGGAATTATCAGATAAGCTGCAAATAAAACAAACGAACCGACCACTCCAAGCAATGACGCTTTCAGGCGTGCGTGCAAGTTGTGGTCGGTTGTTGATTTCAAGTTCATTCAGATTGCTATCAGTTTACTGCGTGATTAGCGGCAATCGGCAGTAAAGCGATGTTTCTGGCACGCTTGATGGCTTCAGTAATGTGTCGCTGGTGAGCAGCACAGTTTCCTGAAATCCTGCGAGGAACAATTTTGCCACGCTCTGTAATGAAAAAGCGGAGCGTACGGGGCTCTTTATAGTCGATAACCAAGTTCTTTTCTGCACAAAAACGGCATACTTTGCGACGCTGAAAAGGGCGTCTTTTGCGTGGTCCGCCTGATCCACCTGGTCCGCCTGGACCTGCTGGGCGCTGCCCCGGTCCGCCTGCTGGGCGCTGTCCCGGTCCGCCTGCTGGACGCTGATAAGATGATGTTGTAGCTGGTCTTTCGTCACTCATGAGTATATCTCCTCCAGGAAATTATTCAGCAGCTTCTTCAGCGGCGGGTGTTTCTTCCATAGTCTCTTCCGTTACGGCTTCCGGCAGTTCGACTTTCTTCTCCGGTGCACGCTCTGGCTGGTCGGTGATGTTTACACTCTGGTAACGCAGCACCTTGTCGTCCAGTCTCAGACGTCGCTCAAGTTCAGCGATAAGAGCACTGTCACCATCAAAGCGGAGATAGTAATAACGGCCTCTGGCAGACTTCTTGATGGGATAGGCCAGTTTCCTGATACCCCAGTCATCCATCCTGAGACACTCGCCTTTATACGACGAGATAACGTCCTGAGCCTTTGTGGTGACCGACTTGATGTCGTCTTCGCTCAGTTCAGGCTGGAGGATGAAAATTGTTTCGTACTTCCTCATGTTGGTAATCCTCCTCACGGATTCGAGCCCCGGTCCTAGCCGGAACAAGGAGATTTCGGCAAAAATGCCGTCTTTAAAAGAACAAGTCTTCTACTATGTTTTTAAGCAAAGTGCAACAAAATGTTTATGATTGGGATATGTTACCCAAATATTTCTTCACCAGTTCCACCGGATGATACGATAACTTGGCGTTGCGAAGTCCGGCGTCACCCAGATCCTGCTCACGGTTAAGGTAGCGGCACTCTTGAAACAGCAGCTTTGCAAATTCACGGTTAAGAAGTTGGTACAACCCTTCTTTGAATGGATCAGCTTTTTCAAAATGGCATACTGCGGTATCATTATTAAGTCGTTCGCCAAGTGCAAATGCCGCCACACAGCTGTCCACCAAGACAACGACCCCCTCAAGTCCGAGATCATTAGCGCAGCTCAGTGCCTCTGAAGTGGCGTCCGCCTCCATAAGAAGTGATTTTGCTATTTCATTTTTGGAACTCTGCAGCCACATATTCAATAGGTTCAGGCAGCCATTACGATGCTCTTCAGAAAACAGGGCAACTGAGTAGTCATGACGGCTTGTAAAATAGTTGATCCGGTTTTTCTTCTTATGAAAGCGGCTTCCCGGCAGTGTCGCCAACTCCTCACGAAGATAGAGATAGTCGCAGGAGTCACGAAGTTCGGTAATATGTAGAGTGTCTTCTGTAAGATATCTGGCGGCAAACAGATCGTCAGCCCCGTACAGTGTCAGGCCGTGAGTAAACATGACCTTCAGAGCTTGTGCAACATCTCCACCGAGTGGTGGCAGAAAATAGTCCGACCCGTCATACCCCTTGCCCAGTACGATTATCGAACCTGCCACTGTAGCCAATCGGTATTCGTGCGCCTTCCTGAAAAGGTAGAGTCCGGCAAAAGTCAGTTCTGAAATGCGAGGCTGAATATCGGTACATAACCGGTCCAGGAGCGGTTTATCCGTCATGGCAAGTGGTCGTGACGCAGGATACGGAGGAATTTCCATTTGAGTTATCCGTGAATTGCTGTAATATTTCGCGCTTGTCATCTTATCAGAAACCGATCATGGAGGAAATTGTAATGGCTATTGCTATGAAGATCGCCAGTCAAATATCTAAATCATCCTGGATCCGCAAGATGTTCGAAGAGGGGGAACGTCTGCGACAGGAATTTGGCGCTGATAAAATCTATGATTTTACACTTGGCAATCCTGATGTAGAACCACCCGAATCCTTTAGTCGTGAATTACTGGAATTGGCGCAGAACCCGCTGCCTGGAATGCATCGCTATATGAACAACGCCGGATATGCCGAAACACGTTCCGCAGTTGCGGAAAAAATATCAAAAGATGCCGGATTTGCCGTTCCGGCCGGCAATATCATCATGACCTGCGGTGCCGGTGGAGCTCTCAATGTGGTGCTCAAAACCATTCTCAATCCGGGGGAGGAGGTCATTATTCTGGCCCCCTACTTTGTTGAATACAAATTTTACATCGACAATCATGGCGGTGTGCCGGTCGAAGTCTGGACAAATCGCGACACATTCCAGCTTGATATAGATGCTATTGAAAAAGTAATCACCGCAAAAACGCGGGCCATTATTATCTGCTCTCCCAACAACCCGACCGGTGTAATCTATCCGGCAGAAAGCCTGAAACGGCTCGGGGATGTCCTGGGAAAAATACACAAACGAAACGGACATCTGATCTATGTCATATCAGACGAACCGTATGCACGTATCGCTTTTGATGGCCAACAGGTTCCGAATATTTTCCCGTTGGTAGAAAGTTCGATAATTGTCACATCACACAGTAAAGACCTGGCTCTGCCTGGTGAGCGTATCGGCTATCTGGCGGCTAATCCCCGCATGGCAACCGCCGGGCAGTTTATGGAAGGTGCGGTCTTCAGTAATCGAGTACTCGGTTTTGTCAACGCTCCAGCCCTGATGCAGCGACTGGTGGCCAAGCTGCAGGATGAATCTGTAGATATTGCAGCTTATCAGGCAAAACGGGATCTGCTGGTGAACGAGTTGTCAGGAATGGGTTTCAGTATTGTCAAGCCGAATGGGGCATTTTACCTGTTCCCTAAATCGCCGTTAGTTGATGATATCGAGTTTGTTAAGCTAGCCCAGAAATTTCACATCTTGTTGGTGCCGGGGGCAGGTTTTGGCGCACCCGGATTCTTCCGGATTGCCTACTGTTTTGATATAGACATGATTGAGCGGAGTCTGCCTGCCTGGCGGGCACTTGCAAAAGAGGTTGGGTTGAAGGGGTAAAACTGGCAGAGGAGCAATTTACTTTCCCTGCTCCTCTGCTTTTTTTTGCAGGAATTCGATGAAATCGATCGAACGGTGAACAAAGCGGAGATTGAAGCGGCTTTCGTACAATAAGGCTGCAGACGCAACAAAGAGAAAAAGCCCGCCGCTGAGGGCTAATAAAGTCGGAATCCAGGCTTGATCAGCACTGCCGTAGGCAACATTTACGGCTATGGCCAGGCTTGATGCTACAAAGAGTAACGTCGCTGTGTACAGGGAGACCATCGCCTTGTGGACCAGTATTGCCCGCCGTCTCTGCAGTTCAATCTGTCCGTGAAGATGTTCCATTCGTTCTTCCGGATGCGAAATTTTACCCGTTATTATCGCTTCCACTTCGCCTTTCATGACATTTACCCGGTCAAAGATACGTCCCAAACGGGCTGATGTAGAAAATATCAGCGTTCCACACGCCGATATCAGAACAGCCGGAGTAATCATAGATGTCAGAATTTGTGAACTGCCGAGCGCTTCCAGGAGCTCTTTTTCATGTCCGGCCATAGTTCTATCCTCGAATTACCGTTTGTAACCTTAATCAGATAATCAGTTTCAACTCTTCAATCAAATCTGACAGTACGTCATACCCTTTTTGCCAAAATCCGCTATCGGTGATGTCAATGCCGGCGAGATGGGCAGTGTCGGCCGGCGAAAGTGCGCCGCCTGATTCCAGCAGGGCGTGGTAGCCCGGCTTGAACGAGTCTCCCTCCTCGCGATATTTTTGAAAGAGTGCCAGTACCAGCAGCTCGGCAAATGTGTAGGAATAACAGTAGAAGCGGCTATGTATAAAGTGGTTGATGTAGCTCCAACCCCAGCGATAGGCGGGAATCATCTCGACAGAATCGCCGTACAGCTTGCCGTTCTCCTCCAACCATATTTCGGCAATTCGGTCATTCGAGAGCAGCCCTCCAGCCCGTTCATTGTGCAGTCGAAACTCAAAGCGCGTCAACACGGTCTGACGGAAAGTGGTGGCAATGATATCCTCGATCTTGGCGCAGAGCAGCGATCTTCGCACGCCCAGATCCTGTTCGTTATCGAGCAGTTTTCTGGTCAGCAGCATTTCTCCGAAAACCGAGGCGGTCTCGGCAAGGGGGAGCGGGGCATGATAGTTCAGCAAGCTTTGTTTCTGGGAGATCACAAAGTGCAGGCCGTGTCCGGCTTCATGGGCGATTGTAGCCAGGTCGCGCAGTGTGCCGGTAAAGTTCAACAGCAGGAACGGCGGTACAACAGGCGATATACCCATGGCAAAGGCTCCCCCTGATTTTCCGGTACGGGGGAGTACGTCAACACGTCGCTCGGTAAAAAACGCATCGACAATATTGCCGAATTCGGGGTCGTACTCGCGGTATGAATCGACGACCAGATTCCTGGCCTCTTCAAAGGTATAGCTCCGTTCCGCCTCTGCCACAGGTGCGTAAACATCGCAATTGCGCAATTTTTCCACCTTGAGCATACCTGCCTTGATGCGGAAATATTCCTGGGCAAGGCCGTAATTGGCTTCGGTTACGCACATCAGGTGTTCAACGGCCTCGTCAGGAATTTCATTTCCTATATTGGTCGGTTGGATCGGCGTACTGTATTTACGCAATTCCATCTCCTGGCCATGATCGAGGGCCATGTTGTTGAAGACCGAGTTGTAGACGATGCCGTGCTCGCCATGCCGCTCAAGGAAGGTTGTCATTGCCCGGAAGCGGACATCAGGAGATGTGTGATGCAACAGAGAGAGTAGCTCTTCACCTGTGAAGTCGCGCTGTTCGCCATCCAGCTCCATCTGATAGCTGAATGACGCAGAAAGCTCATCGAACAGCTTGGTAAAGGCGCGAACTCCGGTCAGATCTTTGCGGGTCAGGAGCCGCTCCTCATTCTCTTTAAGGGTATGGGGGCGAAATTTACGCATCCCTTCCAGAAAATGGAGGTAGGGGGCCGCTTCCGGGAATGCCCGGAATGATTCATAGCGCTCATCGTCCAGCTCCATCAGCTCCAGGTCGAAAAAGAGCAGTTGCTGGGACAGTCGGCTCCCCAGTTCGGAACAGCGCTGGGCAAGAGCCCGGAAGGTCTCATTTCCAGAGTCATCGGCAAACAGCAGATGGGCATAGCAGAACGGCTTGGACATGCGTGTCTGAAAAGCTTCGTACTCACGAATAGCGGCCAGAAGAGCCTCGTTATCCAGAGAGGATGTCTTTTCAAAATAGCTGTTACGAAAATCGGCTGCCAGCTGTTCAAACGAGCCAAGATTGGCTTCCAGTTCAGGCGAATCGGGGGCAGGGTAGAGCAGGGCAGTGTTCCATGTCAGATCTGTTTGCGGCATTATGATTAGGTCTCCGAATCGATGAAGTAGTGTTCAGAACCTATACACCGTATCTATGGATGGCGTCAAGGCGTGGCTGGTGTTGCAGCAGAAGCGATCCCATCAAGGATGCCGGGCACTGGCAGACCAATTGTATGTACTTATCACATATGGTTTTAATGCCGCCGTGCCTGATACTGGCGGTTCAGTTCCAATCCACCCCAGATAAGCGCCGTAAGCATAAACAAGACGCCGCAGCCAAACGACACCCGTGCAATCAAATGGTCGTATTGCATCAAGCCGAGGCGGGTCAGGATGATCTCCCAGTCGTGATAGTCCTCCACTTCGCTCCCGGTAACCCCGCCGATCAGCATCAACTGCCCGGCCCTGGCGTCATCCATGTAGGGAGCAATGTCCATAAAACTCTGGCCGAACCACCAGAGGCCTACCGACGCGGCAAAGCGGTCCGATTTGAGAATGAAGGAGACTGTTAAAATAAGCGGAATGAGCCACTGTCCGAGAGTGCCGCCCAGCACCTGGATAAAACGCCCAAATGGCGAGAATATGACATGGCCCGCTTCATGAAAAGGGAGGTTCACCAGATGCATGTACGATTCTGAAAAGGCTTCACCGGTTACAGGCGTAAAGATGAATCTACCGCCCCAGATCAGGAGCACCACCCAGACGAATGCTCTTCCCGCCAGTTGTAGCGGGCTTTCTTCGCTTGACGTGTCTATGACGCTGCCAGTCAGACGGTCATTTCCTATAAATTGTTCTTCTGAAGAAAGGTCTGCGTGATCCGTCTCAAGGCCGGATTGAACCGGGTGTAATTTAGCGAAGATTACGCCACAGCGAAGACATTGCGTGGAGCTGTCTGGTTGTTCGAAAGTGCACTTTGGGCAGATCATGTAGTTGTGTCTCGCTCTGACCGACTCTGGGCTGAATTATGCCAGGCTTACCTCAAGCTTATGCTCGATGTTCCCTCAACAAGAACCTGAATTGACAGCCGATCGTTTGTAACAACGCTCTCGCCAAGCTTCAATGAGCTCACTGAGCCGGAAAGAAGAATGTGTTCGCCGAGCGGAACCCCGGCTAATGCCGATGACGCTTTTAAGCGTGCGCTTTCAAGTTGTGTAACAATCGAGCTATTCAATTTTTCTTTGATCGTGTCGCGAATAGTGCCGCTAAATAGCCAGCTGCCGACACCGATGAAAAGTCCGGCGTTTTTGGTGTCGAAGTCAACATTCTCGAATGAGAGTATATTGAGCTGTGGATTGTAAGCCGGTTTGGCAATCAACGTCAGCTCACCCTCAAAATCGCCTGTTGACGTCAATGTAATAACAAGCTTCCCGTCTTCGCCTTTCAGGGTGAAACTTCGAACGGTAATTTTCTTGTCATCGCCGAAAGTTTTATTCAACAACAGCGGGTTCAGCGCGGTCACAAAATCGGCGAAGAAAATATCGGTGGCCAATCGGATATGAAACTGGTTGTCTACCGCTGTCAGCTGCTGTGCAGCCGGTAACGGTCGCGCCGGTACTGCAGCCGGTTTTGGCCCGAGAGTGATTTCGGCAGCTGTGACAAGTCCGACGGAGAAATGAAGTTTGTTGTTTGCCGTCTGCAACGGACCAAGCACTACTTTCTCCGGTGCTAATTTCAGCCACGCACTGAAGTTCTTGTCAACCAGCACCGGGGTAAAGGCACTTTGCCACAGGGGGGCAATTTTTTCCCGAAGTCTGACGGCTTCGTTGACCTTCGCGTTGATAATCGGCGCAAGCAGTTTCTGCACTGGTTGTGTGACTCCTTCAACCATGCTTCTCGGCTTCAGCGTAAGCGGCCCCAGCTTGATAGTCTCCGCGAGTCCATCGGAAAGCCCGGTATAGTACAGCTCTGTTTTAAGCCGCCAGTCGATGGTAGGAGTTATTTTGGCCTTAAAGCGAAGATCTGTTTTCAGCGGGACTGTCGTGAACATGCCGTAGCCAAACGATAACTGCACCGGTAATGATAGATACACAAAATCATTCGCGGCAGTTATGACCGCCGGCCCGGTTCGTAGAACCTCAACTGAAGTTCCAAGAGCAGCACTCCCCTTGTACAACTCTTTCTGCAAAGACTGATTGAGAATTCGACTCAAATCAGCTGTGGTTGCATCAATACTCAGATTTATGACAGATAGTGTTGAGCCATTAACTGCTGCAGAGCATACGGAAGCTGTTGACAGAACCGCAAATAACAAACCGATAATGTAGCGAAGCATCATGTTTTAACCCCATTAGCTGTGTAGAATGTAAGCCTGATTTTTAGATTTGTTCCTGATCGGTGCCGAAGTTAGCACGGCATGGGATATTGGGTCTATACAAGCCCTTTGTCGACAAGATAAATTGCGAGTTCTCTGTCAGTAACAAGGATATGATTAACCAGCCAGTCCTTCAAAAAGACCACTATCTGAATGTTGTATAGCGCTTCACCAATAGTAAGCTTTGATTGTAACTCATCAACATGTTGCGAAAACTGGGCATGTTCTTTTTCGTGTGAGGAGTGAGAAGGGAAGTCGTATTGCTGCATCATAGCTTCTTCAGCATTAAAGTGATATTTCGTGTACTCATGGAGCTCTTTCAGGACTAACTTGATCCTTGGCGAATCGTTCAAGTGTATGGCGTTATAGGATTGGTTCAGCAATCCCACCAAATGTCGGTGGTGCTCATCAATAACTTTTACATTAAGATTGAAGCTGTTATCCCATGTAACAAGCGGCATATGATTTCATCCTCTGGCGAATTCAAAGTTATGACTTTCATATCCGTATTAACGTAACGTACCGGATTTTATCAACCTTACACTATGCCAGAGCGAAATTAAACCAAATATACTCATTTGTTATCTAGAGGATTCCGGGGACAGGGATTCTGGAGACAATATATAGAATTCCGGGGACAGTATATAGAACTAATTGTGTATCCTGTCCCCGGAACTCCTTTCACTCGATTGAGGGGTTAGGCCGCATCGTTTCCTATACTTACAAGGACTTCTTGAATGAGGACCTCGAAACCCGCCTTGTACGGTTCAAGCTGGTTCTTGGTTGGCAAATGCTCGGCTGGACGCATGAGAAAGTGAGTGTGAAGGTCAGCAATTGGGCGCGCCTCTTCGTTGAGCCGAGCCAAGATGGCTTTCACGCTACGTCCCGAGTGAGCTACTACCTCAGAGAAGGTAGTCTTCCCGAATACTGGCGGAACGTGGTTGATAATTGCGCGGAGCAGCAGAGCCGATGAGATGTAGTTCCCTCTTGAATAGGCGTCGTTTAACTCTTCGCACATCTTCACGAGTTTTCTGAAATCGAGGCGTGCACCCTTGACGGCTTTTAGCTGGATAAGAACAGCCGTGTCCAGGAATGCTGAGTTGCTTGCAACACTGGCCGCATAGTCTGGGTTCAGGGCCACTTCTTTGAGTACGTCGATAACAACGTACAGCTCGGCACGTAAGTCATGGGCCTCATTGATCCATTCTGGCGAAGTATTCAAGCTTGCGACCAAATTTGACAGATCGGGATCGCCGATGCGCTTCACTGCGGCGACGAACCTTTTTGCTATGTCGCGGAATCCGGCAACATATGCGTACTGCAGCAGATTCCGGGGACAGTATATAGAACTAATTGTGTATACTGTCCCAGGAACTACCTGACTGGGCCTGACTGTATCAACTCACTCGTCCTCCCTCTTCATCTGCCTGCCGAGCCGCAGAGCCATCCACGCCAGAACAGCGACCCCCAAGAGGAGCACCCCCCAGAGCAGGATTTTTTTTCTGGTTACCGCTGAGTACTCTTTCTTCAGGGCGACATCACCGCCAAGAGCTACGACTTCTCCCGCTTCGGCCCGAACTATTTTGCTCTTATCCCGTTCCTTTGCCGGCAGAAGCGACAGCAGATCGGTTCCACGGACACTCCGGGTATCCACCCGCCCACTTCCGAATGCCAGAATGAAGGGTGCTTCGCCTCTCGGGAGAAGCTGTATTCTGTGCGGCACCCACGCGACCTCAACTCCCACAGTTGCGGTTCCAACCCCGCCGCCGGCTTCGCTGATATTAAGGCTCCAGTAACGGTCACCGCTTGCAGGTACAGTTAACTCCGGCGATGAAAGTTCATCTTCACCGGTATCAATACGATAGATTATTCCTTCATGCCGCCTTACCCATGGGTCACTTTCTCTGGAGCGGGAGGAGATAATACCCCGGACGAGACTGTTCCTGTCAGGGAGTTTAACGTTGATCCGGTCAACCGGCATATTTCCTGAAATATCAAAAAGGTACTCTCCGAGCTTGCCAGGTACAGGTGATACTGCGACCGCAAGCCGTTCCCGAGCTGGTTCGGCAGAACCAGCAGAGAGTACCGCCGACACTTTTGTTATTGCAACCGTAGAACGGCTCTCCTTCTGTGTTATCCGGAGATAGCGGGCTTTAGCGCTGGAAAGTAGGATCTGCCTCTGTTCCACTCTGCTGTCGCCCCGTTGCAGAGAAGCAATGGTGGTGGTCGTCACCGGACGCCAGTGATCCAGATCGTCACTGGCCTCCACCGACATTCGCACAATGAACCCTTCCGGGATATCACGCCACTCCAGCTCCAGCGACGCGATCGGTTCGGACACGGAGGACGCGTCAATAAGATATGCGACAGTCGTGGTATCCGCCTTTCCTTGAGATACCATCTCAATTTTGCCCGAAGAACGGTGCACATGTATCGTCAGTTGTTCTCCCGCTACAGGCTTGTCTGGAAGATGGAAATGGGGCAACAGGGTCCGCTTTTGCAGTGGAGGTTGAGGAGGATTCGTAACTGAAAAGGGAACGACCTCACCTCGACCGTTAAATATGCAGATATCTGCCAGAACAGGCGAGATTGCCGCCCGGTACACGGGGAGCGGAACATTCAGTTCGTACAGCGCTCGGCCGGAAGGGAAACTCAGGCTGCTTTTCCAAGCGAAGTCCGTCGGTACAGGTGGGGCGGCCAATGCGGGAAAGGCCGTAAGAAACAGGAACAGCAATGCGGCGCGTATCATTTCTGCTCCTCCAGTTGTGTGCGTGGCGGCACGGGTGAGAACCAGCCGATAACCAGCATCAGGACTCCTACGCCGACAAAGGATATAATCCGCTCGACCGTACCCTTGCCGGCCAGATCCACCACAAAGAGCTTAAGAACCACCGCTCCAAGAATGACGGCCCCGACTATCCAGACGGTCCGCATGCTGCGCTTTGTGGCAATGGTCATGGAGCAGAAGGAGGTAATGCTCCAGATAATTGAAATTGCAGACTGGAAAAGGAACGATGCGAACATTGCATTGAAGGAGAAGGCGACTCCGCCCCAGTGATGTACGCCCCTGACTATTTCCATAGTAAGCCAGTAGAAGAGGGTTCCATACAATACTACCAGGAGGATTGGGAGCTGTTCATCAGTTGTTGCCGGCTCCTCGCGCATCAACTGGAGTATCCACGATACGACGATGACTGTTATGATCCCTTCGGCAAGGTCGAGTGGATTGAGAATCGGAATGAACGGGAGTGGATCTGCATCGCCGGGGGAATGGAAATTCATGAAGATGTTCCACATCCATGCTCCGGTTGCCAACGGCAGGGAGCCGATCAGGAGATAGGTGCGTCGCTGGGCAGCAAACGGCCATTGCACCCGCTCAACCAGAACCTTGAGCAGCAGAAGGAAAAGTGCCGGCACCATTCCGATTGGCAGTAGTCTCCAGACCTCTGCAATTCCGGGAACCCGTCCCACCCACCAGTGCAGCTCCCAGGCTATGATGATTGCTGCAATCCAGACCGGAACGGGATGCACGCCGGGTAGCAGTTTGCCGATCAACTCTTCCCGGCACCTGAGAATATGGTAGTAGAGCAGCAACGCCAGCGGCCACGCCAGAAATCCACCGTCAGCTAAAGGATGAGTAACAGCCAAGACCTGTAACAGGAGCGCAATACAGATAGCCGGCAGAAGGAGAAAAGAAGGCAGAATGAGGGCGTCCCATTTCAGACGCTCTGCGGCGTAGTTGCAGGCTGTCGTGGAGATGGCGACGAAAACCAGAGCTACCATGACAAGCGTTCCGTCAAGCCAGCGGGATAGTTCAAACAGCCCGCCGAAGTACCACCAGATCAGACCCCAGGCTAGCAGGATATCGGGTATAAGCAGCTCCCGCGCATGCAGCTTTTGCCGGTTGCGGTTCAACAGGAATGATGAGAAGAGCGCTGCGACCGCAATCAGAACCGCCCCGAGCCAGAAACTGTTCAGACAGGCGATTGATCCTTTGGGCGGGAGATCGGCAAGAAAAAAGACGCCGCCGCCGACCAAGAGAACCACACCGAATATCCGTACCAGCCATCTATCCTGGCGAACTCCGGCCCAAACCATTGCTCCTCCTTCCAGAGCCCAGGCCGCTGCAGTCCATTTTCCGTCCAGGGCCAAGGGAATCGCAACGGTAGCGAATACAACGCCAAAAGCTAGGAATGATTCCGAAAGGAGGCGTAACTCTCGACGGTTTTTGTAAAATATCGCTGTTGCAATGACCAAGTAGTAAAGCCCCGCGGCGAGTGCGCTCCAGGCAAGTCCAAATTCATACCGGGAGACTAGAGATGCTTGGAGTGAGGCGGTAACTATGGGTGTTCCAAAAACAAGCGTCCCGTCAACATACCCCTTGAGCTGTGGTTCCTGCCTGATTGCGAACAGGACGGCCACCATGCTGTACATGACAAAAAACAGAATCAAAAATGGCTCGGTGCTGGCAAAGTATTCAGGTTTGTAATAATTGCTCCCCCAACTTGCACCAATGGCAAAGGTAAAAGCAAAACCGACCAGGTTAAGCACGCGCCAGGCCCTGAACCAGGCTATCCCGATAATTCCAGCATTGAGAAGCGCGTAATAGGAGAAGAGCGCCACGTGGCTGCCGCTTCCGGTTGAGGCGAGGATTGGGGCCAGGAAGCCGCCAGATATCCCCAGCACGGCAAGTGTTCTGGAGTTCTGGATTATGGCAAGCGTCGATGAAAGAGCACATATGGCTACCAACAGCCCAAAGGTGAGGGGGGCGGGAATCAGGGCATAGAGCCGGAATGCGGCGAATACCGTGATGTACAGGATTCCCACTCCACCCCCTTGCAGTGCCAGCGCATACTGCTCACGCACTTCGCGCAGACGCCATCCGACCACCAGCAGCGCGATAGCACCGGCTGTTACGGCTGCCAGGCGCAGTTCTACCGGCATCATGCCACGTTCAGCTGCAAATTTCACAAGGAAAGAAATACCGAAAAAGAGGATGATGACACCGATCTTTACCATAAGGTTTCCACTGGTGAAGAAGCGGGTTATGGCTTCTACAACCGGTGAGGGGCTATTGTCAGGTGGCTCACCGGTTTCGCCGCTTGTAAAGGACTTGAAGATAAACTGTTCGGACTCTACGGCAAGTTTTGCGGCAATCGGGAGTTCCGCCGGATCAGGTTTGATTTCCCAAGAAGTGGGGTCTGGCTCAGGCGTGTGGCTGCCGGACTCTAAGGAAGTATCTTTTCTGGGTGTAAAAGTTGAAGAGCCGCGCTTGATATGCTGAAGCTCTTCCTGCAGCTTGTCCATACGGGTACGGAGCGCAGACATCATCATGAGCAGCACTCCCAGCGCTCCTCCGGCAAAAAGCCCAAACATCTCGCGAGAGTTTGAGGCAATAACACCACCGATAACTGCCCCGGCAATACAATAGAATACAGTCATAAAATTAAACCCCTTGTATTTTGGAAAAAAGGAAGAGGGGTGGTAAAGGGTTCGCGTCTACATTAGCTATTTCTGTAGAATGTAGATTTGGCCCTTATGTCCCTTCAGCTTTTTTCTGTAAAAAACCTGTTATCCAGCTAAAACAGAGGCTTTACAGCTTTTTTTGTTTTTAATTTGGTTTGCTGGTTTTTTCGCATTTTCCAAAACGCTGATGTCGAAGACAAAACTTCTTTTCCAACAACTCTGCCAAAAACGGCACCTCACTGGTTTTTAGTAACGTCTTAGGGGGTGTGAGGGGCCGCGTTTTTTGCGGCATCCGACACCACCCCGTGGTTCGCTGTTGCCGTATATGAATAACTTATATTGATGCTACGATATGAAGACTCTGCCCGAAATATGCGTGCATTGGGGTGGTGAAAAATCTCAATTTTATGAGGGGAAAGAACTCTTACCATGACTTCTGGCCCACCACCTGGGCCAGCAGGAGCTAAACCATGATTGTTGTCTGCTGAAAATATGTTCCCACCATCATTTTTCAATTTTTCAGATGCTTTTATTATACTTGCTTGTGTAGAGAAGCCTGTTGTAGCGCCACAGTCCCGTTGAAAGATCACTACCTTATAATCTGTTCCTGGGATTTGCGTCGTTGATAACTCAGAGTTTCCACACAGGTCGCCCAAAGCTCTTGTGAGCCAAAAAAATAATCCGATTAGGATGATGAATCCGATGGCGACAAAACTGCCTATGATTCGGAGCCACTTCTTTGTTTTAATTGAAGTCAATTTCATATTTATAGTTTCAGCGAACGATTCATGGGGTCTGCGGGTTTCTCCGCAACACACCGTAGTTAGAGGTTTTCTTGACGTGTACTTACGAAAGCATAACCAGCTATTATTAACTGAGCAAATAGCCAAAAATAAAAGCCAGAGCCAATTGATAATATTGGGGCCATTTGACCATTATCAAACACAGTCTTCATGCTAAAAACACTTGAAGCTAAAAACAGTCCAAATAGTGACGCGAAAAAAGCCAGTTTTGGCGCTTTATTTAATAATATAAGAGATGCCATATAAAAAATGTTTGCATACCACCCGAATGCGTCAGGATGAAAAGGGATGCTAAGACAACCATAACCGAAAGCGGTCCATCCTAAAATGCTATCGTGGTAAATTAAAAACGCAGGTAAAAAACCTCCGATAATAAATAAGCTGATTGACGTAATAATTACTATTGTTGTTATCATTTGTTACCTCTAACTCGTTGTTGAGCGGTTCACGCGCGCGTGTGAGTGAACCGCTGATCTACCCAAACGGAACATTTATCCTGTGACTTCCATATGAAACTGCATCCGATAGTCCAGTTCTTCGACACAAACATCCAGCACGATCCTGATCTTGCCGTTCTCTATGATCTCGGCGGGCGAAATCTGTATAACATAAAAGTGTCTGCATTAACACCCTCTATTAAGATTGCATTAAAACTCACCCGTTTGCCTCATCATCCCCCAACCGTCTCCAAAGTAATCTCCTTGATTCCATTCAAATCCTGCTTACCGGGTGCTATAGCACTACCCTGACACACAGGCGAAGTTTTTCATAAAAAATATATTGACGAGAACGGTTTATTTGTTGTATCTACTTCGGACGTTTTCGGAGCCGCCAACTCCGGTACTTGCGAATACCTGAACACAAAAATATACATAAAGTTAGCGCTGTTTGTCGTTAATCAATGAGTATTGGTAGTCGTGAGTAATAGAATGTTTGATAAGTGGGGGTTTAGCTCAGCTGGGAGAGCGCTTGGCTGGCAGCCAAGAGGTCATCGGTTCGATCCCGTTAACCTCCACCAAATAAATTCAAGGGAGTCTGCTCACAAAGCGGCTCCCTTTTTTGTTGACCTGTCTTAAATGTTCAGTGTCCGGTGTGTTATATGAGTTTTGAGAATAAACGATTTTTAACTCCTCGTGAGACGGCCCATGCCATCGCCAGTAACGGGCGCCGCGTTTTACACCAAAACATCGGGCGCACGTTTGTCCTCAGTCTTCTTGCCGGATTTTACATCGCTTTCGGAGCCCAGTTGTCAACAGTGGTCACCCAGGATGCCTCCCATTTTTTAGGATTAGGAGTTGCAAGGTTTTTGGGCGGGAGTCTGTTTTCTGTTGGGTTGATGCTGGTAGTTGTCTGTGGAGCAGAGCTGTTTACCGGTAACAGTTTACTTGCCGGGGCGGCCCTTCATGGCGAAATATCGTGGGGCAGTCTTGCCGAAAATTGGACAATTGTCCTCATTGGCAATTTTGTTGGTGCTCTGCTATTTGCTTGGCTAATGTTTGAAACGCGTCTTTGGGAACAGGGGAGCGTCGCTGAAAACGCCATACGCACAGCTACTGTCAAGTGTCAGCTTTCTTTTTCGGCTGCTTTTACTCGAGGAATTCTCTGCAACTGGCTGGTTTGTCTTGCAGTGTTTATGGCTACAGCTGCAAGGGATATAACCGGAAAGCTGTTCGCGTGCTATGTGCCGATCATGACATTCGTTTCAAGCGGATTCGAACATTCTATTGCTAATATGTATTACATTCCCACCGGCCTGCTTATCTCGAATGAATTTTATTCACCAAATCCCGCTCTGAACTTGTACAACTTTTTTATCACAAACCTGTTACCGGTTACTCTTGGTAATATAGTTGGTGGAGTTATTTTTGTTGCCGGCGCGTATTGGTATGCGTACGGCAAAATCGAAATACCGGACAAGCCGTAATAGAATGTCATAGTGTAAACAGATGCAATACTGGAACTACGCGCTGTTCTTGACTTTCCCGCCCGCCTTTGGCACTATGTCCCCCCGTGAAAAAATTGACCAGACAAATACATATTGGTTGCGTGGCAATCGGTGGTGATGCACCTTGTTCCGTTCAGTCGATGTGCAGTACTGATACCCGTGATGTACCTGCTACGATCGCCCAGATCAAGGGGCTTGCGGAAGTCGGCTGCGAAATTGTCCGTTGTGCGGTACCAGATCCGGATGCTGCCCACGCCTTGGCGCAAATCAAGCAGATGAGCCCCATCCCGGTTGTAGCTGATATCCATTTTGACTATAAACTGGCGCTTCAGGTTCTTGAAGGCGGCATCGATGGCCTGCGGCTCAATCCTGGCAATATTGGCGAGAAGTGGAAAGTTGCCGAAATTGTTGCTTCTGCTGCAGAGCGCAAGGTACCAATCAGAATCGGAGTTAATGCCGGTTCGCTCGAAAAAGAGTTATTAGAGAAGTATGGGCACCCATCTGCCGAGGCTATGGTGGAGTCTGCCATGGGGCATATTCGCATTCTTGAGGATTTAAATTATCAGGAGATAAAAATCTCTCTTAAAGCCTCTGATGTGATGAAAACAGTGGCTGCGTACCGCCTCTTTTCGGAGCAGTCAGACTATCCCCTGCACATTGGAATTACTGAGGCTGGTACACTTTTCTCCGGTACGATCAAGTCTTCCGTTGGTCTTGGAATTCTATTGGCCGACGGAATCGGCGATACTATGCGAGTTTCGTTAACCGGTGAGCCAAAAGACGAGATTCGGGTAGGCTATGACATACTTAAAGCGTTAGGGTTGCGCCAGCGCGGGGTAAACTTTGTATCCTGTCCAACTTGCGGACGGTGTCAGATTAATCTGATTCGGGTGGCTGAGGATGTTGAAAAGCGGCTACAGGGTATTGATAAACAAATTACTGTTGCTGTTATGGGGTGTGCGGTAAATGGCCCTGGTGAAGCACGTGAAGCTGATGTTGGTATTGCTGGAGGAAAAGGAGAGGGGCTCGTTTTCCGTCATGGCGAAATCATTCGTAAGGTTCCCGAAGACCAGCTAGCTGATGCATTGATGGAAGAAATATCCAAATTATAAAGGTTTTGTTACGCTTTTTTACTGTGATGCAGTAAAGGCAATTTATTACTAAATTATCTTGGTATGGACGTACCACTCTGGGGATGCTTAATGTTTTATTCGCGCTATTTTATACCGACCATCAAAGAGACTCCTTCTGATGCCGAAGTGATCTCACATCAGCTGATGCTGAGAGCCGGGATGATCCGTAAACTCGCTTCCGGGATTTACAACTACCTGCCGCTTGGACTGCGCTCAATTCGCAAGTTTGAGAACATTGTCCGCGAAGAGATGAATAAAGCCGATGCAATAGAGATGCTAATGCCGAGTGTACAGCCTGCTGAACTTTGGCAGGAGTCAGGTCGCTGGGCTTTTTATGGCAAAGAACTGTTGCGCTTCAAAGACCGTAAAGATGCCGAATTTTGTATGGGACCGACCCACGAAGAGGTCATTACCGACATGGTGCGGCGTGAGATAAAAAGCTATCGGCAGATGCCGCTTAATTTTTATCAAATTCAGACCAAGTTTCGCGACGAGATACGACCCCGCTTCGGGTTGATGCGCGGTCGTGAGTTCATTATGAAAGACGCCTACTCATTTGACGTAGACAGTCATGCTGCAGATCTTTCCTACAACAAGATGTTTAACGCTTATATGCGTATTTTCGAGCGCTGCGGCCTCAATTTCAGAGCGGTAGAAGCCGACACCGGCAGCATCGGCGGGTCTTCTTCACATGAGTTCATGGTGCTGGCGGATTCCGGAGAGGATGCCATCGTTTCCTGCGATGCATGCCGGTATGCTGCAAATGTTGAAAAAGCGGAATCACCTTTATTTTCGGCAGTATCTAGCGCAACTATTGAACCATTGCAGAAGGTTTTAACTCCGGAAATGAAAACTATTGCCGATGTTGCTTCTTTTCTGAAAATTGCTGTGGATAAAACCATAAAAACGCTTGTATATGTCTCTGATGCCGGTGAACTTGCCATGGCGCTGTTGCGCGGAGATCATGAACTTAACGAGCTCAAACTCAAAAATCATCTGGGATGGGACGAAATTCAGATGGCGACCGAAGAGCAGATTCTTGCCTGCACCGGTTCACCAGTCGGTTTCCTCGGGCCGATCGGGCTTAAACAGGATATTCCTGTCATTGCCGATAGGGTTGTCCAGGGTATGACCAATGTTGTGCTGGGAGCCAATGAAGTGGATCAGCATTACATAAATGCCAATCGCGGGCGGGATTTCGAAGTTTCCGGATTTGTCGATATCCGTACCGTTGAGGCGGGTGATGCCTGTCCGCGCTGTGATTCCG
This sequence comes from Geobacteraceae bacterium, assembly GCA_025355965.1. Lineage (GTDB taxonomy): Bacteria > Desulfobacterota > Desulfuromonadia > Geobacterales > Pseudopelobacteraceae > JACRCG01. Next base: position 24,056 of record JANXYR010000073.1, on the reverse strand, counting down.
GCAAGCTTGAAATGTGGCGCGGGATTGAAGTCGGACATGTTTTCAAGCTCGGAACAAAATATTCCAAGGCACTGAATGCTACCTATCTTGATGCCAATGGCAGGGAACAGATCGTTTTCATGGGATGTTACGGTATCGGTATCGGTCGCACCGTTGCAGCGGCTATTGAGCAGAACCATGACGAAAATGGCATTATATTCCCCATTGCAATTGCTCCTTTTCACTGTTCAGTTGTTGCGGTCAACACCAAGGATGCTGGCGTAATGGCTGCAGCCGAAGAGATTTATTTCTGCCTTGAAAAACTCGGTGTTGAGGTGCTTTTTGACGATCGCGACGAACGTCCTGGCATCAAGTTCAAAGATAACGATTTGATTGGAATCCCGCTCCGGATTGTTGTTGGCAGCAAAGGACTCGCCGAAGGAAAGGTTGAGATGAAGATTCGCTCGACCGGCGAAGTTAAGTTGCTTGTCCTCGAAGAAGTTGCAACCACTATTAAACAGTTGATCGATGCAGCATTGGTACATCCAGAATAGCCAACAAACTCAGTAGCGAGGGTTTTTATGCAGTCTAGTCAAATATGGGATTCACAACACGAATGTATGCCACGTGAAGAGCTTGAACAGCTCCAATTGGAGCGCCTTCAGGCGACATTGAATCGTGTCTACAAAAATGTGCCATGTTATCGTACCAAGTTTAATGAACTCGGCATCGTTCCAGAGGATGTATCTTCATTATCTGATCTATCGAAACTACCATTTACAACCAAGGAAGATTTGCGTCTCAATTATCCATACGGGATGTTTGCTGTTCCGTTGCGCGAAATTGTTCGGATCCACTCTTCGTCAGGCACGACCGGAAAGCCGACTGTTGTAGGATATACAAAAAACGATCTTAAAATGTGGTCCAATATGGTGGCGCGAATTATGACGGCTGCCGGAGTTACTCACGATGATGTTGTACAGATCGCTTTCGGTTATGGCATGTTTACCGGGGCATTCGGACTGCATTACGGATCAGAGACTATTGGGGCTGCTGTTATTCCAATGAGCGGGGGGAACAGCGATAAACAGATCATGATCATGCAGGATTACAAGTCTACTGCGCTCGTCTGTACTCCGAGTTATGCAATCACTCTTGCCGATCTGATCGAAAAACAGGGTATAGACCCGCAGACGCTCTCACTCAAGTTTGGTCTTTTTGGTGGTGAACCATGGTCTGAAGCGATGCGAGCCGAGATTGAATCGCGTCTTATGATCAGCGCCACTGATAATTATGGCCTTTCTGAAATTATCGGTCCGGGTGTCGCGGGTGAATGTCTGTACAAAAACGGCATGCACATTTCCGAGGATGCTTTTATCGCCGAGATAATTGATCCGGAAACATGCCGGGTACTACCCCCTGGAAGTGTTGGTGAACTGGTATTGACGACGATCAGCAAGGAAGCCTTTCCGATGATCCGCTATCGTACCAGGGATATAACCAGTCTCGATCATGCAGTCTGCCAATGTGGTAGAACCATGGTCAGAATGAAGAAAACCATGGGGCGCTCTGATGATATGCTGATTATCAAGGGAGTTAACGTTTTTCCTTCGCAAATTGAGGAGGTACTGGTTGCAATAGAAGGGTGTGAACCGCACTACCAGCTTGTAGTCGATCGTAAAGGTGCGCTGGATGTGCTGGAGGTTTGTATTGAGGTGAGGGAGAATATCTTCTTCGACGAAATGAAAAAACAGCGCGCCTTCCTTGATATGGTCGGGAAAAGGATTGACTCTGTGCTTGGTGTTGGCGTGACGGTTAAACTTGTAGAGCCTAACAGCATACCGCGTCACGAGGGAAAGGCTCAGAGAGTAATAGATAAGCGGGTGGTTTAAGACCAGCCCGTTTCTCCCAATACAAATGTAAAGCCGCTCACCAGCTGTGATGCTGATGAGCGGCTTTTTTGCTGAAAGTTTATGAAATATGTTTAAACCAATCGTTTATACTTAACGAAATAACCCGCGGAAAAGAAGGAAAAAAATGACTACTCGAAAACTATCGGCAGGCGACATCATTGAGTCCCGTTGTACCAAGTGTCGCGAGGTGCTGAATCACAGAATTGTTGCCATGGTGGAAGAAAAAGTCGTACGAGTAGAATGCAACACCTGCCTTGGAGTACATAATTATTATCCGCCCCCACCGGTAAAAGAGGCTAAAGTTCCCAAAGCTGCGGCAGCAAGCAAACCCCGCTCAACCTCTACTACACCGCGTGCATCCAAAAAAGACCCCACAGAAGTCGAGCGAGAAGAGTGGGCATCACTCCATCCAACGTTTGATTACGAAAAAGCACTCCCATATGACATGAATACAAGATATCTGGTAAAGCGTTTGATTCTTCACCCGGTATTTGGCGCCGGAGTTGTGAAAACGGTAATTGTTCCGAATAAGATGCAGGTGCTTTTTAAAGAAGGGATCAAACTACTTCGCTGTCAGTATATGTAAACCCAAATTTTGCCTTGATTTCTAAGACGGTTTGCATTACTAAAATACTTCTCTTGATTTGTATACACTATTTCGATCTGTATCTGACAGATCGTCCATTCGCCATCTGGTCCTGATAAACAGGATAAGTGCGTTAACGAAATAATTCTCTGCAAATACCACAGAAAATTATTTATAACTTACTAGCCCTGATAAACAGGATAAGTGCGTTAACGAAACTATTCCCTGCAAAATGCCGCAGGAAATAATTTCTAACTTACTAAAAAGGAGAGTACCGATGTCTGTCAAGCCGTTTGTTTATCAGGATCCGTTCCCGCTTGCGAAAGATGAAACAAAATACCGTAAAATTGAAGGTTCGGAAAAATATATACAGGTTGAGAAGTTTGCCGACACAAATGTCGTGAAAGTATGCCCAGAGGCACTCACGATTCTTGCCAACGAAGCTATGAAGGATGTCTCCTTCCTTCTCCGCCCTGCACATAATGAGCAGGTTGCCAAAATACTGAGCGATCCGGAAGCGTCAATGAACGACAAGGGCGTTGCCCTGGCTTTTCTGCGTAATGCAGAGATCGCTGCCAATCTTGATCTGCCGCTCTGTCAGGATACCGGCACTGCAACCGTTGCCGCCAAGAAGGGTCAACAGATCTGGACCGGTGTCAAGGACGAGGAGTGGCTTTCCAAGGGAATCTACAAGACCTATACCGAAGAGAACCTGCGCTACTCGCAGACTGTAGCGCTCGATATGTACGAAGAGATAAACACCGGTACCAACCTGCCTGCCCAGATTGATATTCTTGCGACTGATGGTGATTACTACAAATTTGTTTTTATGGCTAAAGGTGGCGGTTCCGCCAACAAAACCATGCTTTATCAGGAAACTAAGGCGCTTTTGACACCTGATAAACTGTTCAAGTATCTGGTTGAAAAGATGAAATATCTAGGTACGGCAGCCTGTCCCCCTTATCACATTGCCTTTGTTATCGGTGGCACCTCTGCCGATGCCTGCATGAAAACGGTCAAGCTGGCTACAGCCAAGGAACTGGACGGATTGCCTACAAGCGGCAATGAGCATGGCCAGGCTTTCCGTGATATAGAAATGGAGAACAGACTGCTGGAAGCTGCCTATAAGCTAGGTATCGGAGCCCAGTTTGGTGGTAAATATTTTGCGCACGACGTGCGGGTGATTCGCCTTCCCCGTCATGGCGCTTCCTGCCCGGTCGGTATGGCGGTTTCCTGCTCTGCAGACCGTAATATCAAGGCCAAGATCACCAAGGACGGCCTGTTCGTAGAGGAGATGGATCGCAATCCAGGTCGCCTGATCCCTGCTCAGTATCGCGGCAAGCATGAGCATGGAGTCAAAATCGACCTGAATAAACCGATGAAGGAAATCCTGGCTGAGCTGACCAAACATCCGGTTTCTACACCACTGCTTCTTTCAGGTACCATAGTGGTCGGTCGCGATATAGCCCACGCTAAATTCAAAGAGATCATGGACAGCGGCAAACCGCTTCCGGAATACCTCCTTAATCACCCGATCTACTATGCCGGTCCGGCCAAGACCCCGGCTGGCAAGGCATCAGGTTCCTTCGGTCCCACTACAGCCGGTCGTATGGATTCATACGTTGATGAACTCCAGTCCAAGGGCGGCTCGTTGATCATGATCGCCAAAGGGAACCGGAGCCAGCAGGTAACTGACGCCTGCAAGAAATATGGCGGTTTCTACCTCGGTTCAATCGGTGGGCCTGCAGCCGTTCTGGCTGAAGAAAATATCAAGAAGGTTGAATGTATTGACTTTCCTGAGCTCGGGATGGAAGCGGTCTGGAAGATCGAAGTAGAGAACTTCCCGGCCTTCATCCTGGTTGATGACAAAGGAACGGACTTTTTTAAACAGCTTGGATTGTAGTAAGTAATAAATCGCTACGAATATGAGCCCCGCGTGCTGCTGTACGCGGGGCTCTTTTACTGGAGGAACGCTGAGAAAAAATCTTGCTGACATAATCCGGTCATCATCGGCTATAATGCCCCGATGAATCCACTCGCCTTTACGCTGATAATTATATCGGCAGTCATGCATGCCCTCTGGAACCTGCTGGTAAAACGGAGCCGTCACAAAACTGTCTTTATCTGGTGGATGTTTGTCGCCTCCGGAGGCCTGTTCACCATCATTCTACCGTTCCTGCCTGAGCCGTTCTATCGCCCGGATATGCACACCCTGTTGATGGTCTCTCTCGGTGCTGTCTGTTTCGTGCTTTATCACCTCTTCAACGGTCGGGCTTACCGTGGTGGCGACATGTCGGTGGTCTATCCGCTCTGCCAGACCTCAATGATCTATGTCCCAATCTGGGCGATGATACTGCTGGGGGAGCGTTTCTCTGTGCCGGGTATTTGCGGAATCCTGCTGGTGGTTTTCGGCACCTATTCGATCCAGATGCAGCGCCTGTCGCTGGGAGAAATGGTGCGTCCTTTCCGTAACCTTCGGACTCCATCTGTGCGGGACGCCTTGGCGGCCGGTTTCATCTATTCTATTGGTTCAATCGCCGAAAAGAGTGGTGTCAGGAACTATTCACCGCTATACTTCACCTATCTGCTCGTTCTGATCATGTTTTTCCTGATGTCTTTCAATATATTCCGCGCGAAATACCGCCCTCTGATCGGCGAAGAGTTGCGCGAGCACTGGCGCCTGATCCTGATCAGTGGCCCGATCATGATGGCATCCTTTCTGACTTTCCGCTATGGTCTTAACCTGTCGCCGGTAAGCTATGCCGTCCCGGTCAGGCAGGTAAGTATCGTTGTTGGTGTCTTGATCGGTATCATCTTTCTAAGAGAATCCTATGGTAGAATCAGACTGATTTCGGCCCTGTTCATAATGGCAGGCGCAGCTTTGATCAAGTTTGGCTAGGGGCGTACACAAAGAACTAACCGGAGAAGTGAGATGTATTTTTATTTAATGACAGCAATAAGCGGCCCATATACCCGTTCAGCCAGTGTACAAAACTCTTCCCCCCACGGTTCCTCGTTCCCAAAGCATAGGAGCACTGACTGATTATCACATTCACCGGGTAATCCTCTTCGCTGATCGCCCCGCCAGGTGGTTTCCGCCTTCGACTGACCTTCTTTCAAAAATTGCCAGGATGTTTCGGGAAAAAACCGGAGCGGTCGCTTCATTCCATCGCAGTATAAATCGAGCAGATCGGACAGGATTGCTACTGCATCTCCAACCGGTGGTAGTTCCATAACTGTATCAGCTGCTATCATCATGCTCTGCAGTGGGTAGCCGTCTCTCTTGGCAATGTTAAGTATTATGTGATCAAGCCAAATTGAGAGTCGATCCTTTCCCTTCATTCCAGCACAGCGCCAGCGAAGATGGGTGCCGCTCAGACAGTTTTCAAGGACGGCATGTAGTTGTACGTTGTTGTGGTTAAACGCCAACGTAATCGGTTCCAGAGGCACGCCAAGCAGCGGTTCAAGCATCGTGGCAAATTGACGGCTTTTTTCCCAGACGGAATCAAAGGCAGACTTGCCAGCTGATAGCGGCGGAAGAGTTCCGCGTGATCGTGCCGCCGAAAAACATTCGTCGTACTCTGCTCCATTCAACAGTTGGCCGACAAGCTCTTGTGAAAGAGTGTAACGAGACAGTGGATCGAGCGAAAACGGTTCCGACTCATCTGGTTCTTCAGCAGGATTAAATGGTTTTACCCGAAGGCGATGTTCAAGAAACGCGGCGACCGGATTTGCCAGGAAGCGCCGTAACTGCTGCAGATCGATCTGCAGGATAAATTCATTGTCAACTGGCAATGGCTCGCCTACAAACTCTCGACTGGTAGGCCCCGAGAACCTTCTTGCCTCTATTGCCTGGCAGCTTTCCCGGTCGTAACTGAAAAAATGTGCCGGATCGTGACCGTCAAAATAGAGTGGACTGAATCCTTGAAGACGGTGCCTGATCAGAACAGATGCCGGAGTTATGCCGCCTGATCCGACAAAACCGTTAGCTATATAGTCAATCAGTTCACCGACTAGAACCGACGGCGGCATGCTGCTGTTGTCACGGTCGCTCTGGCCGTTGTAGCTGATGCAGAAACGATCCTTTGCGGCCATGAGAGCCTCAAGAAAAAGGTAGCGATCCTCATCCCGCAACGAGCGGTCTCCGCGTTGGCGTGTGCCGTTCATTAAGCTGAATCCTGGCGGTCTTTCCGTGCGAGGAAACTGTCCGTCATTCATACCGGCCAGCCAGACAATTCGCATCGGGATACTCCGCATCGGCAGCATGGCGCAAAACGTAATCGAACCCCCCATGAATCCGTAACCGCCGCTGCTTTTGGCAAGTATCTCGGCCAGATGGTCACGCACGGCATCAAGCGAAATAGATTCTGTGAAGCCATGGAGTGTGCAGGCCTCGCGAAGTGAATTGAGCGCTTTGGCAACGGCTAGCGGACCGGTTGCATCATTCTCGTCAGCCAGAAGCATCTGATCAATTGTTATGGTGAGTATATCGGCCCATTCCGGCAGTGTATGAGGTCTGCTCAGTCGAGCGATCTGTTCCCTTACGATGGCCACAAAATCGGCCAAATTACCCAGTAACTCCGCCTGGCTCCCGGAACAGGCAGAGTAGGGGAGTATCGTGCCAAATGTGGCGGAATCATCCGGCGCCATGGCGTAGCCGAGAAAAAGCCTGTCCAGTCCGGCCTGCCAGCTGAAGTCTGCATAACGGGGAAATCCGAGATCGGTACGGTGATCGGCATCAAGCCCCCAGCGTACGTTACACTCCTTAAGCCAGTTTGCTATTGATTTAAGCTCATCTTCGTCCAGATTAAAACGACCCATAATGGGTTGGAGTTCGAGGAGTTCAAGCATGTCATGGAGAGCAAAGCGACCGGGCGTAGTATCAAGAATCTTGAGGAACGTATCAACAAATTGACTCTCACGACGGACGCTACGGTCGGCAATGGTATAGGGGAGCGGCGGGCGTCCGGCTCTGCTGCCAAAAACAGAGCTGATATAGGGGGCGTAGGTTTCGATATCCGGGATCATTACGACGATGTGGCGAGGCTCAAGGTCGGGTAATTCATCAAAATGCGCCAACAGGTTGTCGTAAATAATCTCCATTTCACGCAATTTTCCGTGGCATGAGTGAATCTGTAGCGAATGATCATCTTCTGAAACGGTCCCTTTTACAACGCTTGACGGACGGTCGTAAAGGGTGAGAATGTCGTTTTGAATTGTGGACAGAATATTGGTGGGATTAGTTTCACCATTTTTAAGTCCAATGTTTGCAGCACTATCCAGCTCTTCTGCTTCAAAGCCGTATTCAAGGAGCGTCTCGAAAAACTCTTGACCCAATGTGCCGAGAGAGGAGAGAAGTGGATTACCGGTTTCGTAATATTCTTCCGCTTCTGCAGAGAGAGCTGACTGAAATGCCAGTCTGGACTTTCTCTTCTCTGAAATTATTGTTCCCCAGTACAGCCCACATGGGTTAAGGAGATAGCAAGTCACATCGCAATATGTAGAAAGCAGTCTCAAAGCTTCCAGATGGAACGGCGGAAGGTATGAAATTCCAAACAGGCTGATACGACTCGGTAAAGCACCGTTAGGCGAAGCGCCTCCGGAAACATGACTCTGTAGCGCTTTCAGAAGAGCTGCCCGATGACTGCCCTGGCTGTTGCTGTTGATTGTGCGCCATAACTGAGCCTGCCAATCGTTTCCGCTACCATGATCCCAGGCGCAAACCATCTCCGGTCTGAATATTGTGTATTGGTCGAAGCAATCGGCCAGGGATTTGGAAATCTGCAGCAGGCGGCGATCATCACGACCATTACCAAGATATGATGCGATCTGTTCAAAACCATCACGTTGCGATAGAGTTGGCAGCTGCGAAGCTATGCGCCAAGTCAGCGAGGTATGAGTGAACGGGAGCGATGAATACGATTCAGGGAGTATTGATTTAAAGCTTCGGTCGAGAAGGTCATTTGGAAAGCTGAAGTCAAGACCGGCAGATACACCGTGGCGGATGGCAAGTTCCATGGAAATCCAGCGCGCCATACCATTGCTGAGAATGACTATACTCTCTTTCTCCAGCGGAGGTAGTGGCGAGGAGCTGAGGTTGTCAGCAAGTACCTCAATCAAGCGCTGTTGAGAACAGCTGGTAATGAGTCTAAGTGTTGGCATGCCCGGAACTATACCGGAATTGGCTGGACAAACAAGCAGGAATTACGGTATGTGAACGTAAAATATCAGGTAAGTTAGAAAGATTCGGAGGTAGTATTCAGTGCTAAAAAGCATGACAGGATATGGCAAAGGGGAAGCATTGGCTCCAAACGGTAACTTTTTGGTCGAGATTCGTTCAGTAAACCATCGCTACGGCGAAATTTCCGTGCGGATGCCACGATCATTTTATGCGTTTGAAAATGAGGTAAAACGACTGGCCGCTTCAGTCCTTAAGCGTGGCAAGATTGATATTTCAGTGCAGTGGGAAGAGACTGCTGCCGCTAATAATGCCCCGCAACTGGATATGGCTGTTGCGCGTGGATATTATGATGCCTATACCCGTTTGGCAAAAGAGCTGAATTTACCGCAGGATGCACCTCTCGCTCTAATAATGTCTCAAAAGGGCGTGATGAAAGAGGTTATTGGGACTGTTGATGAAACAGAATTGCAGCCGCAGCTCCTGGCTGCTGTGGAGAGTGCTGTTATTGCTTTGGAAGGCATGCGTTTTCGGGAAGGCGAGGTTCTGACAAATGACCTGCGGGCCAGGAGGCAGCAGGTTGCCGAGTGGTCAAAATTGATAGCTGAGCGGACACCGCTGATGGTGATTGAATACCGCCAAAAATTGAAATCACGCTTAGAACAACTGCTTGAAGGCACTGAAATGGACGAAAGCCGATTGGCGCAGGAGGTCGCATTGCTGGCTGACCGCTCTGATATTACTGAGGAGCTGGTTCGACTGTCGAGCCATTTCAACCAGTTTGATGAGGCGCTCAGCAGTTCTGAACCGGTAGGTCGCAAGCTTGATTTTCTGATGCAGGAGATGAACCGAGAGGTCAACACGATCGGATCGAAATCAAATGACGCCGGCATTACAAATCTGGTCATCCAGATCAAAGCGGAAATGGAAAAAATGCGGGAACAGGTTCAAAATGTTGAGTAGTATGTGTGGCTGAGGCACAGATTTTTATTTTCTAAACGGTACTATTTTGAAAGGAATATCTGATGAAACGTGAAGGCTTAATTCTTATTCTTTCGGCTCCATCCGGTGCCGGTAAAACGTCTCTGTGTCGGGAATTGTTTAAAACGTTTCCCGATATGAAGGAGTCAGTCAGTTACACGACTCGTGCGCCGAGGGATGGTGAGGTAGAGGGTGAAGCGTACCATTTTGTCACCAATGAAGTTTTTGAACGGATGGTTGAAGAAGACGCCTTTGCCGAGTGGGCTTTAGTTCATGGGAACATGTACGGCACCGCCCTGCGTACCCTTGAAGAGGCCAGAAAAAACGGGATCGACCTGGTTCTGGATATCGACTGTCAGGGGGCTCGCAAGTTGAAGGAGCAGTTCGATGGGGGTGTGTACGTATTTATTATGCCGCCCAGTATGGAAGAGTTGCGTCGCCGGTTGGAAAATCGTTCATCTGATGCCCAGGAAGTTATTGATCGCCGCATAGCCAGGGCTGCCGATGAAATTAAGGAAGCACGCTGGTATGATTACATAATCTTTAACGATAATTTTGATGTTGCATGCCAGGAATTGGCGGCAATAGTTATTGCCCATCGACGCAAAACCTTTAGAATGATGGAAAAAGTTGGAAAATTGTTTGATATATGAAGTAAATTAGCGTACAAAAGTCATTCATCTAAAGTTGCAGGAAGGAGTAAGTTCATGGCTCGAGTTACTGTTGAAGATTGTCTTGAAAAAGTAGAAAACAGATTCCAGCTGGTAATACTGGCTGCTAAGCGCGTAAAACAGCTCTATAAAGGGGCGCAACCGTTGGTTGACTCAAAAAACCGTCAGGTTGTCACCGCTCTTCGTGAAATCGCTGCCGGTAAAATCAGCTACGAAGTTTCAAAAAAACAGCGCGCCTAATCTGCCACCCTGGGTGGAACTGGAATTATTCCGGTTTCACCCTTTTTTTATCTACTCTCCGTACATTTCCATTTTTATATTACAGGCGACGAATAACGTATGATCCGGCTCAATGACATTCTTGATAAGGTTTCAGCGTATAATCCGACTGCTGATCATAATCTGATTCGCAAGGCATACGTCTATTGTGCCAAGGTGCATCAAGGGCAGACGAGGCTGTCTGGTGAACCATATATCATTCATCCGATGGAGGTCGCCGGCCTTCTTGCAGATCTGAAGCTTGATGTTCCCAGCATTGTGACCGGCTTTCTGCACGATACGATCGAAGACACCCTGGCAACATCAGAAGATCTGACCAAGATGTTCGGCAGTGAGGTAGCTGCACTGGTGGACGGTGTCACCAAAATCAGCAAGATAAATTTCAAGACAAAGGAAGAAAGCCAGGCGGAAAATTTCCGCAAAATGTTGCTGGCAATGGCCATCGACATCCGTGTCATCCTGGTCAAGCTGGCTGACCGTCTTCACAATATGCGAACCCTGGAGTTTCAGGATGAAGTGAAGCAACGGCGAATTGCCCGTGAAACGATGGACATTTACGCTCCTATTGCCAATAGACTCGGAATATCATGGGTGAAGGTGGAGCTGGAAGACCTTTCGTTCCGCTATTTACATCCGGAAATATACTTTGATCTGGTAAAGAAAATATCCCAAAAAAAACACGAACGTGAAGCTTTTGTTGAAGAAGCCAAAGCTATAATATCAGAAAAATTGGACTTTTACGGAATTCATGGTGAAGTATCCGGCCGTAGCAAACATCTCTATTCTATCTATCGTAAGATGGAAAAACGCAATGTAGAATTTGAAGAAATATACGATCTGATTGCGGTACGAATTCTTGTTAATGATGTTCGTGAATGTTATGAGGTGCTGGGGGTTATCCATTCCGCATGGAAGCCGATTCCTGGGCGTTTCAAAGATTACATTGCAATGCCCAAGGGTAATATGTATCAATCCCTGCACACTACTGTCATAGGTCCGCAGGGCGACCGGATGGAAGTTCAGATTCGTACTAATGAGATGCACAGTGTTGCCGATGCCGGCATTGCGGCACACTGGAAATACAAAGAGGGTAAGGGGTATGACGAGAAGGATGTCAAGCGCTTTGCCTGGCTGCGACAGCTTCTCGAATGGCAGCAGGACCTACAGGATTCCAAAGAGTTTATGGATTCAGTCAAGGTTGAGCTGTTTACTGAAGAGGTCTATGTTTTTACTCCCAAAGGAGATGTGAAGGGATATCCCAAGGGGTCTACGCCGATAGATTTTGCCTACAGCGTTCATACTGATATCGGGCATCGCTGCGTTGGAGCAAAGGTTAACGGCAAGCTGGTGCCGCTCAAATATGAACTTAAAAATGGTGATATCGTTGAGGTTATAACCTCTCCGCATCATACCCCCAGCAAAGACTGGCTAAAGATTGTAAAAAGTTCCAGGGCGCGCAATAAAATCAGGGCTTGGATCAAAATTGAAGAACGCAAACGCAGTATCGTGCTTGGACGTGAATTTTGTGAAAAAGATTTTCGCAGATATTCAATCAATCTTCAGAAAATACAAAAAAGCGGCGAGTTCAAGAAGATCGCTGCCGAATTTGGTTACGCACAAGACGAAGACCTGTTAGCGGCTGTTGGCTATGGAAAGATATCCAGCAGTCAGATTGTTGCAAAACTTCTTCCTGAAGAAAAGCTGAAAGAGCGTGCTGAGCATAAGGAATCAAGGCTTGAGTCCGTTATAAACAAGCTGAAGGGCAAATCAAGCGGTGCGGTTGAAATCGGTGGACTTGACGACGTGCTGGTACGTTTTGGCAAGTGTTGTAATCCGGTGCCTGGGGATGAAATTATCGGATTTATTACCAGGGGTAAAGGCGTTACTGTGCATACCGCTGATTGCCAGTTTGCTCTGGAAAGTGATCCGGAGCGGCGTGTTGATGTAGCTTGGAACAGGGGCAAAACAGCAGTTTTGCCGGTCAAAATCAGGGTGCTTTGTCATGATGTGAAGGGGATTTTAGCAACAATAACTCTGGCAATTACAAATTGCGAGGCCAATATTGCCAGCGCCCATATACAAAGTACTATTGACCAGCGTGGTGAAAATGTTTTTGAGGTAAACGTAGTAGATCTGGCTCATCTTCAGAAAGTAATGAATTCACTTATGAAAATAAAGGGTGTTATCAAAGTGGAAAGGGTGAAACATTGAAAATGGAAATTATACATACAGAAAAAGCACCGGCAGCAATCGGGCCATATTCACAGGCGGTGAAATGCGGAAACATGCTGTTTTGTTCAGGTCAGATTCCACTGAACCCAGTTACTGGTGAGTTGGTGACTGGAGATATAACCCGTCAGGCAGAGCAGGTTATGAAAAATATTGCAGCTGTGCTGACTGCTGCCACTATCGGTTTTGATGATGTTATAAAAACAACTATTTACCTGGTTGATATGGCTGACTTTTCCGCAGTTAATGATGTGTATGGCAATTGTTTTCTAGGCCATAAGCCAGCTCGCTCCACTGTTGCCGTAAAATCTCTCCCACGTGGTGCAATGCTTGAGATAGAAGTAATTGCCAACCTGTAAACCGTGACGACGAAAAAAAGCCGCATCCTCTGGAGGGTGCGGCTTAGTGATCGAAACTGCTCTAAAAATTACCTAGAGGGATTTAGTAACGAACCCTGAACGGATACAGCGGGTACAAACTTTCACGGTAGAAATGCTGCCGTTGCTTTTTATAGCTTTGATTTTCTGAAGATTCGGGTACCACACCGTACGGGTTTTGTTGTTCGCATGGCTGACATTATTCCCAAAACTAGGGCCTTTACCGCAAATTTCGCATTTTCTTGACATATTGCTGTCCTCCGTTAATTGCTGAAAAAAATTTTATAGCAGACTGACGTGATTGTTGCAAGAAAAATATGGGGCAGCGTATGAATATTATCAAGGCATTTTTCACATTATGTATCATTGGTTCGGTTGTTATAACGGCTCTTTTTATCGATTTTACCTATAAAACCTTTTCGTATAGACAAAATACGCAGAAAGCTGACGCAATTGTTGTTTTGACCGGAGGCAAGGGGCGCGTAGAGGAGGGGGTGCGTCTTTTTAGAGAATCTCGTGCTGAATTTCTTTTTTTTGTTGGTGTTGATCCTTCAGTCAGAAAGAGTGACCTGTATCGTCCGAAGGCCGGTGATCCTTCAGCCGAGAACGTAATTCTTGAAAAATCATCCCGTAATACTCTCGAAAATTCAATTTTCGGGCGTGATTTAATCGTAGGTAACGGCGTTCACTCAGTGCTTCTGATTACATCGCGTTATCATCTTAAACGTTCTTCCATACTGTTCCGTAACTCTCTCCCCAAAGACATAACCATTATTCCGTATCCTGTGGATTCTGTTAACCTGAAGGAATCGTGGTGGAGTCATGGCGGCAGTTTTCAGCTATTGTTTCGTGAGTTTTACAAATACTGTCTATTACGAATGTTTTTTATGCTTGCGCCGGGAGATCTTCGAGAGAGCGTGATGCCGACAGTTTCCGGAGGGTGACCCCCTTTCATATTTATTTTCTATCTGCTATAGTGCGCGGCATTCAACTAATGAAAGGTTTTGATCATGCGTTATATAAGTACCCGTGGCGGCATCAACCCCATTCCTTTTAAAGACGCCGTCATGATGGGGCTGGCCTCGGATGGCGGCCTGCTTCTGCCACAATCCTATCCATCTGTCACCAGAGAACAGCTTGAATCCTGGCGAGGGCTATCTTATCCTGAACTGGCTTTTGAAGTCATCTCCCGCTTTGTCGATGATATTCCGGATGATGATCTGAAAAGCCTGATCATCCGTTCTTATGCCACCTTTACCCATCCTGATGTTACGCCGCTGGTCAAGTACGACGGTGTCTATATTCTGGAACTGTTTCACGGTGTAACTCTGGCATTCAAGGATGTTGCACTGCAGTTCCTTGGTAATCTGTTTGAGTACATACTGGCTGAGCGTAAGCAAACATTAAACATCATCGGCGCTACATCCGGAGATACCGGTAGCGCGGCCATACATGGGGTTAGAGGGAAAAAAGGCATTTCCATTTTTATTCTGCATCCGCATGGCAAAACTTCTGCGGTTCAAGCTATGCAGATGACTTCTGTTACCGATGCCAATGTTCATAATATTGCGGTACGCGGTACCTTTGATGATTGTCAGGATATGGTAAAAGAACTCTTCGGCGACCTCGATTTTAAAGAGAAATATTCTCTTGGTGCCGTCAATTCGATCAACTGGGCGCGGGTACTGGCACAGGTGGTGTACTATTTCTACGCATGGTTACGGGTTACTGACCAAACAGAAGCCCCGGTACATTTCTCGGTCCCCACCGGTAACTTCGGCGACATTTTTGCCGGTTATGTTGCGAAAAGAATGGGTCTGCCTGTCGACAAGCTTTTGCTGGCAACCAATGAAAACAATATTTTGACCCGCTTTATAAATGCTTCTGATTACTCACTGGGTGGGGTAGTTTCTACTGTTTCCCCTTCGATGGATATCCAGATCGCTTCCAATTTTGAGCGATACCTGTTTCATCTGTTTGCTGAAAATTCTGACCGTGTTAAAGAAGCGTTCGCCGAACTGAAGGAACATGGCCGCATTTCATGCAGTCTCGCTGAAATGGCACAGGTTCGAAAGGACTTCTGCTCCGCTTCGGTTGATCAGGCAGCAACACTTCAGACAATCCGAAATTTTTATGCAGAGACCGGCTACTTGCTTGATCCTCATACGGCAGTCGGTGTCAAGGCCGCTCTTGACCTGTTGCCGCCTGATTCTGCCAGAGTCTGTCTTGCTACAGCTCACCCGGCAAAATTCAGCGAAACAGTGGAACAATCGCTTGGATTTCAGGTTCCAGTGCCCGAATCAGTAAAGGAATTATACGGAAAGCCGACCAGATGCGAGCTCATGGATGCTGACATAGACAAAATTCGTGAATTCTTTGTTGCTAACGTTGGGTAAATAACCCACTCCTATGTCAGAAAAAAGGAATATAGCCCGGGCTGCCGGGATTCTTGGCAGCGCAACGATGCTGTCACGAATAATGGGCATGGTTCGGGATATGGTTGTGGCGCGCCTGTTTGGCGCCGGTCTGGCGACAGATGCTTTCATAGCGGCGTTTTTGATTCCCAATATGTTACGGCGTTTTTTCGCCGAGGGGGCCCTGACTGCCGCCTTTGTTCCTACTTTTTCATCAACCCTCTCAAAGCAGGGGGAGGAAAAGGCCCGAGAGCTTGCGAATACCTGCTTCACCCTCCTTACTATTGTCTTGGCGAGTATCACGCTGGCCGGAATTTTTTTCTCACCATTTATTGTCGGGCTGATGTCTCCCGGCTTTAAGGCCGTTCCGGGAAAGTTTGAACTGACAGTTCTGCTCAATCGCCTGATGTTCCCCTACATCTTCTTCATCAGCCTTGTGGCCCTCTGCATGGGTATCCTCAATACGCTGAGGCACTTCTTTACACCTGCCATTTCAACCGTATTTCTGAATATATCCATGATTCTGGCCGCCCTTTGCCTGCGCGGATTCTTTGAAGTACCCATCACAGCTCTGGCGGTTGGTGTCCTGATAGGCGGTTGCATTCAGCTGATCATGCAACTGCCGGTTCTCTGGAATAAAGGATTTCCGCTCAAACCTAATTTCAACTTCAACTCTCCCGAAGTACGCAGTATTGCCCTGTTGATGCTGCCGTCCGTTTTTGGGGTCGGCGTTTACTATCTGAATATAACGGTCAGTAGTATTCTCGCCTCACTGCTGCCCCAGGGGAGTGTTTCATATCTCAATTATGCTCAGCGGTTGTTCGAGTTTCCTCAGGGTATTTTTACGGTCTCGGTTGCGCAGGCTGTTTTGCCATCAATGAGCAGACAGGCGGCAGAAGGTGATATTGCCGGTATGAAGGAGACGCTCTCTTTTGGGGTGCGCTTGACGCTCTTTATTACAATCCCTGCCATGGCAGGTTTGATGGTCTGTTCAACGCCGATTTTCAGTCTGATATTCATGGGTGGCGCTTTCGGTTATGCAACTGTTGTCAACTGTGCTTCAGCGCTGCTGTATTATTCTCTGGGCCTCTCTTTCGTTGCATTAACGCGAGTGCTGGCACCTGTATTTTATGCACTTAAAGACACTAAAACTCCGGTATATACGGCACTTATGGCCTTTGTTGTAAACTTATGCTTTAGCCTTGTGTTGATGGGGCCCTTAAAACATGGCGGATTAGCTCTTGCAACCACACTTTCAGCGTTCTGTAACATGCTGATGCTACTCTGGTTCCTCAGGCGCAAGATTGGCTCCTTTGGCGGGAACAGCATAATGCTGACTGCATTAAAATCTACGGCAGCATCGATTCCGATGGCGGCGGCGGTCTGGTATAGCTGTTCGTTTGTCGATTGGTCACAATCAGGTCATAAGTTGTTGAAAGGTTCTGTTCTGGGTGGTTCTATTGTCTGTGGAAGCGCACTGTATATGTTAGCGGTGAAGCTGTTGCGCTCCGAAGAAGCTATTGAAGCGGCATCATTGCTGCGCCGGAAACTGAAGAGGGGGTAGGTGTCAATGTACAGTTCGCAGTTTATAACTCGTTACGGAACAGGAATCGTGTATGCCACCGATCAGGGGGTAGTAAAAGTTGAGATTCCAGACTTGAGCCGGCGCGAAGCGGTTCATCAAAATATGCTACCAGAATCCAACTCATCCGGGATAACCGACCAAGCAGCCCAAATGCTACAGAGATATTTCCAGGGTGAGCAGGTTGATTTTGGTGATATTCCGGTGGTACTCGAAGGTATGACCCCTTTCAGGCAGAAAGTCCTGAGTGTAATTCGAAATCTGACCTATGGCAAAATCTGCAGTTATGGCCAGCTTGCACGTGAGTGTAATTCCCCACATGCCGCCCGCGCTGTTGGGGGCGCGCTGGCTTCTAATCCGATGCCAGTGATCATCCCCTGTCATAGAGTCGTTGCATCCGATGGATGCCTGACCGGTTTTTCAGCACCGGGAGGGGAAAGGACAAAAAGTGCTCTGCTAAAGATGGAAGGTATCGAATTCAAAGGGTTGCTAGTCGTTACAAAACAGCTGGTTATGCACAGGACTTCAAGCCGGTAAAAAATGTATTTTTATTGTGAACAGAGCTTGACAGCGCAAACCCCTATTTTTACTGAATACAGCTATAACTTGCTGATATTATTTACAAAACGCTTTGTATAAAAAAACGGCATTTCGGATAAAACGCTTGTAAAAATATCACTTTTGCATAACGTCAACAACGTTCTCCACAAGTTATCCACAATTTTTGTGGATAAGAAAAACAACTCTGTAAAAACAGTTACATCGCGGTTACAAATTAAAATTTACTTTCACGTTCGGCACTCTTTGCTTTTTCCCATAACAGGTCCATCTCTTCAAGAGAGGCGTTTTGCATCGGCACCCCCTGACGGAGCAACTCACTTTCGACGTAACTGAAACGCTTTTTAAATCGGCCAATGGTTTTTCGAAGCGCCTCTTCCGGGTTGAGGTTTAAAAACCTCCCCAGATTTGCAATAGCAAACAGCAAATCCCCCATCTCCTCTTCCATTCGTGTTGGATTGCCACCGGCCCATGCCTCTTCAAATTCATGCAGTTCTTCCATAACTTTTGCGAATACCTGGTCGGCATGTTCCCAGTCAAAACCGATTCGTGAAGCCTTCTCACTTATTTTATGAGCCTTCATCAGTGCCGGAAGGTGGTCAGGGACACCCGAAAGTGCCGATGGTCGTTCATCACCCTTCTCCAGTTTTTTGATCTTCTCCCAGTTTTCAATCTGCGCCTCACTGTCCTTGATCTCAAGATCGCCAAAAACATGGGGGTGGCGGCGGATCAGTTTGTCACACAGAGTGCTGATGACATCGTCAATGCTGAAGTCACCGGACTCCTCGGCAATAGCAGCGTGAAAAATCGGCTGAAGAAGTAAATCGCCAAGCTCTTCTTTAAGATGTTGCGGTGATTTTTCGTCTATAGCTTCGATAACTTCGTAGGTTTCCTCCAATAGATAGCGGGTAAGACTTTCATGTGTCTGTTCAGCGTCCCAGGGGCAACCTCCGGGGGCGCGCAGTTTACGCATGATATTTATGAGCTGTTCGAATGTGTAGGGTGGGATCATGACGATTCCTTTTTAATAATTGGTTTATTGTTTTGGTAGATATGCCTTCTGAGTGACTTTTTGTCAATGAAACAGGGTGAAATTATGTAGACAATACGTGGTAAGAATATTATGTTTACCTCGCTACATCCCACTCTGTCCTGATGCAGGAATTTGCATGTCCACAGTCAAACTTTCCGAAAACAACTCCATCGCAATTCCATCTGAATTTTTGAAAAAACTGGGGCTCGTGCCTGGTGATTCTCTAGCCGTGGAGGAGTTGAACGGAGAGCTGATTGTGAGCCCTGTCCGGACCGTTGCCACGCCATCCGCAAAACCGGTTCCAGCTGACACTAAAAGCCTGAAGGATATGATCTGTCGTAAAAATTTAGAGGTTGGCATTCAGTACGTTAAAGGAATAGGCCCAAAGTTGGCTGCGCTCCTCGAAAAACGCGAGATACTAACAGTTGAGGACCTACTCTATCTGCTTCCTCTGCGCTACGAAGACCGTCGGCAGTTGTTTACTATATCTTCACTGCGACCCGGCCAGAGTGCTGTTTTTTCAGGCATTGTTCTCTCAGCCGATGCGACAAAGACCAAAAGCGGTCGGAGCGTATTCGAGGTCTTGCTTCAAGACATCACCGGTACAATTGTCTGCAAATGGTTTCATGCCAATGCCGTTTGGATGAAGAGAACCTGGAAGGTCGGGCGTGTCGGTGTTTTTAGCGGCGAGGTGAACCAGTTCGGCTATCAGCGTGAAATACATCACCCGGATGTGGAGTGGCTGCCGGAAGGTGGTGCAGTTCAGTCCGTACTGGCCGCAGACCCGGCCAATTTTGGACGAATTGTGCCGGTCTATCCGCTGTCAGAGGGGATTCATCAGAAGGCGATGCGCAGGATTATGCGCGAGGTGGTGGATTGTTTTTTGCCCAACATTGTTAGTGTTGTACCTCTGGAACTCTGCCCGACAGAATTTCCACCTCTTCGCGAGGCACTTGGTCAGGTACATTCTCCGCCTAACGAGGCGGATCTTGCAGATCTGAATACTGGTACTACACCTGCACATCAGGCGCTGGCATTTGATGAATTTTTCTTTTGGGAATTGGGTCTGGCTCTTAAAAAGCACGGGGTTTTACTGGAGGCTGGGATCGCCTTTCAGGTAACCCATCGCTATACCAAAGAGCTGGTCCGGTTGCTCCCTTTTGAGCTGACAACCGCTCAGCGTAGAGTGCTGGCGGAGATTAAAGCCGATATGATGGAGCCGCATCCGATGCACCGCCTGGTTCAAGGTGATGTGGGAAGCGGCAAGACACTTGTTGCGTTGATGGCGGCGTTGATCGCCGTTGAGAATGATTTTCAGGTAGCCATCATGGCGCCCACCGAAATTCTTGCTGAACAGCACTGGCACACTATTCACCGCTGGTGTTCACAGATGGGAATTGAGGTGATTCTGATAACGGCCGGGCTGAAAGGCAAGGCAAAAAAAGAGGCTCTTGAGCGGGTTGCCGATGGTACTGCACGGATTGTGATAGGTACTCACTCTGTCATTCAGGAAAAAGTAGAGTTTGCCAAACTCGGTCTGGGAGTGATTGACGAACAGCACCGGTTTGGTGTGCTACAGCGCGGCATCCTGAAAAAGAAGGGTGTTAACCCTGATATTTTGGTCATGACCGCCACCCCGATCCCTCGTACTCTCGCCATGACGCTGTTTGGAGATCTTGATCTGTCGGTCATTGATGAAATGCCGCCGGGTAGAATTCCGGTTGAGACGAAGATTTTTTTTGAGTCACGTCGTACTCAACTCTATGATATGATCCGCCGCGAAGTTAACTTGGGACACCAGGTCTACGTCATTTATCCACTGGTCGAAGAAACTGAAAAAAGTGATTTGAAAGCTGCAAGTCAGATGTCAGAGCATCTCCAGGCTGAAGTCTTTTCTGATTTAAGGGTCGGTTTGCTGCATGGTAGATTGAGCCCGGTGGAAAAAGAGGCTGTTATGACCGCCTTTACATCACGTGAGTTTGATATTCTGGTTTCGACCACCGTTATCGAGGTTGGCATAGACGTACCGAATGCTACATTGATGATTGTAGAACATGCCGAGCGTTTCGGGCTTTCACAGTTGCATCAGCTGCGGGGCAGAGTAGGACGGGGCAAAGATATGTCATACTGCATTTTGATGACAAGCGGTAAAATGTCGGAAGATGGAGAAAAGCGCTTGCGTGTGATGGAGTCAACATGCGACGGTTTTCGGATTGCCGAGGCTGATCTGGAAATAAGGGGGCCTGGTGATTTCCTCGGTACACGTCAGGCGGGTATGCCTGATTTTCGTGTTGCCAACATACTGCGTGACGGAAGATTGCTGGAAACAGCCCGTCAGGCGGCCTTTGATCTGCTGGAAAATGATCCGGCACTTGCCAGCCCGACACATGTTCCGTTGCATGATGAACTGCTCAGGCGCTGGGGTAAACGGCTTGAGCTTGCTACAATAGGATAGGGAAAGTAATGCAGATTGTAACAGGCATAAATATCTACGATAAAATTCTGGATGCTTCGGTTGTCACCATTGGTAATTTCGACGGTGTACATCGCGGACATGCAGAAATTTTTGCCCATCTGAAAAAGAAAAGCATCGTTCTTGGCATGCCTTCAGTTGTGGTTACCTTTGAACCGCACCCTTTAAAAATACTTGCACCCGAATCAGCTCCTTCTCTGATAACAACATTTGAACAGAAGATCGTGTTGATTGAGGAATTCGGCATTGATTATCTGGTGGTTGTGCCTTTCACTAAAGAGTTCTCCCTGCTGTCGGCGAATGATTTTGTACTCAAAATTCTCTGTATTCCACTTGGTATGCGACATATAATTATCGGGCATGATTACGCCTTTGGCAGGGGGCGTGAAGGTGATTTTAATACATTAGAGAGCATGGGCGTACTGAACGGATTTACACTTGAAGATCTTCCTCCGATTGGAGTGAATGGTGAAATATTCAGCAGCAGCCTCGTAAGGTCAGCCGTTGCGGATGGTGATATGGAAGCAACTGCACGAATTCTCGGGCGCTATTACCAGATTTCCGGTAACGTTGTACATGGCCGTGAAATTGGCAAAACAATCGGATTCCCTACGGCGAATATCGCTACACCCAACGAGCTTATTCCCTTAGATGGCGTTTATGCAGTTATGGTTGAAGTTGATGGCCATCTCGTCAAAGGCGCTTGCAATGTTGGCTGCAATCCCACTTTTGGTGGAAGCACGCGGACAGTTGAAGTATACCTACTTGATTATTCCGGTCAGATTTATGATCACGGAATCAAGGTTCATTTTGTGCGCAGGCTACGGCCAGTACAGAAATTTCCAGATGTCACGTCTTTGAAAGCAGCTATTTGTCAGGATGTGGCTAACAGTCGCACCACGTTGGAAAATTTGAATGCAAAGTATTTGAGACTCACCGGCAGACAGGAACCTTGTGCGCGCTAAAGTTGATTTTAAATTATGGCTTGGAATCGCTGTCAGCCTGTTTTTCATGGCCCTGCTGTTCAAAAAAATTGATTTCAAATTGCTTGGGGGGGCCCTTCTTTCGGCGGATTATCGTTTTGTCTTTCTGGCGATCTGTTTTACGTTTGTCAGTTATTTTCTACGTGCTGTGCGCTGGCATTATCTTCTTATATCGGAAAAGAATATTCCGCTTTCTTCACTATATTCGGCAACTATCATCGGTTATATGGCTAACAACCTGTTGCCGGCCCGTTTGGGAGAGTTAGTTCGGGCACACTCGCTTGCGCAAAGAGAGCAGCTCAAAACTCCTGCTGTGTTTGCTTCATTGGTGATCGATCGACTGTTTGATGGATTCACCGTACTGTTACTGCTTTTGATGACGCTTTATACGATTAAACTGCCGGTCGGAATGGAAGATGCCGCTCTTGCGCTCAGGGGGGGCGGAGCGATCATGTTTATTCTGTACTGCGGTGTCATGCTGTTTCTTTATCTGCTGAAACTGCACACCATGGGGACTCTTTCAGCTGTTGGATATGTTTTGAAACCATTTCCAAAGCGCTTTTCAGGCACTCTTATTCCCCTTCTTGGCTCTTTCATCGGGGGGATAAGGATGTCACCACGCAAGTGGCATTTTGTCACTGTTGGTGCCACATCAGCTGCGATCTGGTTATTTTGCCTTATGTCGGTAGATGTGACGTTGCGATCGTTCAACATTCATCTGCCTGTGACGGCCTCGATCTTTATTTTAATTCTGCTGGTTTTTGCGGTTATGGTACCAGCCTCTCCCGGTTATATTGGCACATACCATTATGCCTGTTATAAGGGGCTCTCCGTTTTTGGCATCCCGGAAACCACATCTGTCAGTATCGCTTTGATAATGCATGCCACCGGTTTTTTTCCGGTTATCATCGCCGGCTTGTATTATCTCTGGAAAAACAAAATCACTCTTAACGAACTTCAAAGGGCGGAAAAAGCTAGATGAAATTACCCGCATTCAAGAAAATAAAGGTTGATATCTTCCTTATTCTTTCGTTTATACTTCCGTTTGCTATTTATATGGTTACACTGGCTCCATCGGTAACTTTTTTTGACAGCGGTGAGTTTTTGACAGCAACCGCTTCACTCGGATCTGCGCACTCTCCAGGTTATCCACTCTTTTTAATGTATGCCAAGCCTTTTACATGGCTACCGTTTGGCAATATCGCCTTTCGAATAAATGTTGCTACTGCAGTTTCTTCATCTTTGGCGTGTCTGGTTGTTTATATTCTTACAACTACGTTGCTAAAAAAAGAAACTTTACTAAACGATGAGCGCTTTAACCTTGTTGCGGTTAAATTTGCCGGTCTCGCTGCTGCGCTTTCGTTTGCAGTCACTCCCCGTTTGTGGCTTCAGTCTAATCATGACAAACCATACCCACTGCTAGCGTTCATTTCCGCTATTATTTTCTACCTGCTGTTAAAATGGCAGGAACAATACCGGGAAGGGAGTGAGCGCCCCTCATATATCTATGTTTGCACGTTCTTGGCAGGTTTGGCGATGGGTGTACATCAGACCATTGTGCTGCTTTTGCCGGCCTGGTTTCTGATGATAGTGCTAACTGATTGGCGAATGATAACCCGGTTCAAGGAACTTGTTCTTGCAACTGCATTTGCGCTGTTTGGATTTTCGGTCCATCTTTATTTGCCGCTTCGGGCGCTGAGCAATCCACTGCTTAACTGGGGTGATTCAAAATCATTAAGTCAGTTTTTGTGGCATTTCCTCAGAAAGGGCTACCCGTCTGAACCTCCTGTGCGTGATTTTGCACTTTTGTGGGCGCAAAT
>JANXYR010000049.1 GCA_025355965.1 Geobacteraceae bacterium | reverse complement strand
CTTCATCTTAGCGTTATCATCCCCGCAGCAAACCCCAAAAAACCGGATAAATATCCAAGTGAGTGCCTACGCGGCTTAGTTCAACTTCAGTTTATGCGGTGGCTCCGCTGCGCTCCGCACTGCATAAACTTTATTTGGTTGAACAAACAAAAGAAATGACGAAACTTTCTTCATTTGGGAGGGGTTATGGCTGACAAAGAAATTAGAGACAACAACGGCAATATAATTGGCACCATTAGTGACAGAGACAACTCAGGTTCAGGTGGATTTGATACTTGGGAAAAATGGGTATTTGGATTAGGGGCCATACTTGGCGGTCTTGTAGGATTTAGCTTTGGTGGTTTAGGCGGAGGCATTGTTGGCGCCATCATTGGACCATTAGCAGCAAGATTATTTGTTGGAGTATTATTCGAAGTCTGGTTGCCATGGATAATTTTCGGTGGATTTATCTGGTTAATTATCAAATTGTGGGGAGTTGGAAAATAGGAGGGCGGAACCTTGAACTTCAAGCGGTATATTTGGGGCAATAAAAAACCCCGGGATCGTCACCGACTCTGGATCGGGAGAGGATTTCTCCGGGGACTGCAGCTGAATAATACCTTTTGTTGCCCGAATATACAAGCAGATGTATACTGAACCGCACAATCTCGATTGAAAGAGAGGTATCAGAGCTATGCAACCTATTCGACAAATAATTAATGATGCACCAGCTACGTTCCCACTACCGGTAGAACTTCATCACAAAAGACTTGAAATAATTATCTGGCCACTTTCCGAACAAACAACGCCAGTATCACGATCATTCAAGACTTTACTTATGAAAATGCCCAATGTCGGAAACGATGATGATTTTAGCCGTCAGCGCGATTTTGGTCGCGGAGGCGAAAAATGGGATTTCTGATTGACACAAATGTTCTTTCTGAACTGCGTAAAGGCTCAAAGATGGACAAGAGCGTACGGAACTGGTTTGATGCTGTTCTGTCAGACGACATTTATCTGTCAACACTGGTAATTGGAGAAGTTCGACACGGGATTGAGTTGTTACGCCGCCGTGATCCGAAAGCCGCTATACGTCTGGACGCTTGGCTTGCCGAGGTGCAAAGAGATACTGGCGACCGGATTATACCTGTTACAAATGAAATTTCTGAGCAATGGGGGCGTTTTGGAGTCCCTGATCCGGTTTCAGTAATTGACGGCCTGATGGCCGCAACTGCAATGGTTCACGGTCATGTCTTGGTAACACGCAACGTTCGTGATATTGAGCAAACAGGTGTAAACTTCATCAATCCCTTCAATCAGAAAGAATCTGAGTAATCTGTTTTCAAATCCTTCCTGAGTGTTGACCAACTTTCAGATAAATAGCGAAATGTCCAACAAGGCTTACGACCCGCCCCAAAGACCGGCGGGTCAAAGCCATGCCCGTTATATTTTTCTGCTTTGGAAGCGGCAATTGACGGCCTCGCCCATTGCCTACCCCATTTCTGCCAGACCGGATCCCGCCGCCCGGAGTTGTCCCGGTAAAGCATCGCCATTGGCAAAAAACCTGCATCAATCGTTTGCTGCATCCTGATCGCCGCCGCTGCGATAGTATCTTTCGGCCATCCGCAGAGGACGTATGCGCGGAGCGCATGACTTGCCGTGGTAAATCCGGCATTAAGCAGCATTCGGCCAGCACGTTGCAGCGGTTCAAGATCATCCGGCGTGTCGTATGCGAAGAACATCTGTTTCGGCTTCAAGTCGCGGAGCGTTACAACATGCCAAGACTCAAGCCGTTTCGCTTCCAGCCCGCCAGTGAATTGCACCGGCCCTGCTTTTTTGTTGCGTTTCAGCATCTCAAAAACTGATTCAATGTGTGGCGCCGAACATGCCAGCAAATTATCATCCAGCACATTCCAGCCCTCAGAAATAGACAGTTCCCGTATGGCGCCCTCACGCTTCGGCACAGAGCAAAACCAGCAGCTATTCGGGCAGCCCCGCGAAGTGAGAACATAGCCCTGTTTCACATACCGCCCCGGCACGAACTCCCCGCCAGCCTCGCCAGTAGCAGGGCCACCGATCCGAACAGGCGCAACATATGCCCATGCCTTCACCAACCGTTCAGCGAAGGGCAAATCCCATGTGAATGTGACGGACACGTGAACCTCATCGGCCTCGTCAAAAAGCCCCGGCTCAGTCCCGATCCGTACAAGATCATCGTCCGGCGTTGCGCTAGTTTTTCGTGGGAATACTCTGATAATCCGCATCTTTACTCCGTGGCCCGAAAAATTATAACCATGCCTCGCAGCGGGCGATAATGCCCGCCGCTGAAGGCACACCCGTTGAACAAAAATGAAAATGACAGGAGAACAGACATGAAGAAGATCGTAAGCGTAATTCTGGCGATGGTACTTTCTGGCTGCACAGCCCATTGGGCCAACATTGATCTCAAGCCGGAAGGGGCAGATTCACTAAACGCATATTCAGGCGACAAGAAGGCTACAAGTTGCGTAGCCGTCATGAATGACTTACGCGTAAAGTCGAACGGACAAGAGGTCAACGCCAGTTCTGAATTTCAGAAACGTTTCGTTACCAATTTAAAGGACACAAAGATTTTCGAGTCTGTGGTTACCGATATGCCCACAACTAAACCAGAAAAATATGTGAATTTTGCTCTGACCGTAAATGAGAATCAAGACACGAATCAAGGAGCCAATGTGGCTAAAGGATTCTTTATTGGACTATCGCTTTATCTTTTAACTCCTGTATTGCCCCTATCCTACGACTTTGACTCGGAGATGCTTCTGAACGCGACAAGATGGGACGGAAAGACTAAACAGTATGTTGCCAAAGGGCAAGGGAGTGCGAGTTATCACTTGTTTGCCAATGCACCAATGGCAGGTGGAGAGGTGCGGGCAAAGATTACTAACAATAACCTGAATGCACTTATGAACCAACTAGTTCGGGACACGGAATTTCTCTACGGTCTCTAACAACGACTGTTCAACCAGGAGGCGGCAGACGGGCTCCGCTGACGCTCCGCCGCTGCGCCCCCGCGCCGTTATCGAATACGAGTATCTGTCCATTCTCCATTTTCACTTTCAACTTCGATGTAGATGTCTGGCTCATCTAACGGATTACGCCGCATGAATAATTGACGGACATCATCTATTTCATTCTCTGCTTCGTATTGATTTTTAAAAGAAATCACAATTCTTGCTTTCATGATATTTTCTCCTGTTTTGTTCCCGCTGGTTTCGATAACCAGCGGCAGGACTTGCCCTGAAAAACCGGCAAGTCAGCCTTATGACGTGTGCGCCTGGCATGGCGCGTGTCGCGTAAGCGACATATGATCAACTGTGGTGGTTGATCGTTGACTTGGAGGTGCAAGTCCTCTACGGACCCTGATGGTGGGAACCGTTAGCCGAACAGCAAGGGTGTCCGTCGCGAG
>JANXYR010000035.1 GCA_025355965.1 Geobacteraceae bacterium | reverse complement strand
CTTTCTCTTCGCCGCCTTGTTATCATCTCAAATCTGACATCGTTAGATGTTTACTGTTTGCAGGCGGATGTGATAGCCGGGCCTCGCGCAACGGCACGCCGTGAACTCCGCCAGGTCCGGAAGGAAGCAACGGCAGCGGCTCCTGCTGTGTGCCGCGGGTAAACCCGGCTATCATGTGCGTCTGCAAACTCTTTTCCCTTTCACATCCCCCTGAACCAAATGCTGCTCCCCTTCTTCTAATGGAGAGTCAGACCACCTGTGAGGTTAGATCTCTTGTCCAACGGCACGCACTATGAAGTCCTGGCAAGGAAATACCGCCCCCAAAACTTTTCCGAGCTGGCAGGCCAGGAACACGTCAGTCGTACCCTCCAGAATGCCATCGATTCGGGACGGGTTGCCCATGCCTTCCTGTTTACCGGTGCCCGCGGTGTCGGCAAGACCAGTACCGCCCGCATCATGGCCAAGACCCTCAACTGCGAAAGAGGGGTCACCCACGAACCCTGCAACGTCTGTCCGCAATGTATCGAGATAACCAAGGGTACTTCGACAGACGTTTTCGAGATCGATGGCGCTTCCAATAACGGCGTGGACGATGTTCGCGACCTGCGCGATAACATCAAATATCTCCCCTCCCATAGTCGTTACCGGATAATCATCATCGACGAAGTCCATATGCTCTCCACTAACGCCTTCAATGCGCTACTAAAGACGCTTGAAGAACCGCCGGAGCATGTCAAATTCATTTTTGCCACGACTGAACCGCACAAGCTGCCGGTGACAATTCTTTCGCGCTGCCAGCGCTTTGACTTCAAACGGGTTACGCTACCGAAAATCATTTCCCGACTTCGTGAAATTGCCGAAAAAGAGTCCGTGACGGTCTCCGATAGTTCGCTGGCACTTATCGCCCGCAAAGGCGACGGCAGCATGCGCGACTCACTGACCGCTTTCGATCAGGTTTTGGCCTATTGCGGCAACACCGTCAGCGATGAAGATGTCGGCACTCTGCTTGGAACAATTGACCGGCGGTTGCTGGCGGAGATTTCGGCGGCAATCTTCGGCGGCGACACGCAGGGTGTACTTGCGGGAATCAAGCAGGTTGATCTGGTCGGGTACAACATGCGGCAGTTCTGCCAGGAGCTTATCGAACACTTTCGTAATCTGCTGGTGATTCACTCGGTCAAGAAACCGGAAGAGATCCTTGACCTGACGGCAGCGGAACTGGATGAGCTGCAGAAACAGTCACTTAACGTTACGGCATTGGATATTCAACGCCGCTTGACGCTCTTTATTAAGGCCGAATCTGAAATGGCGTATGCCAGCTTCCCACGGCTAATTGTGGAGATGGCGCTTCTAAAGGGCGCGCTGCTGGCGCCACTTGTCCCAATTCAGGAACTGATCGAAAAAATAAAATCACTGGAAACGGCAGCTGTTCATACACCGTCCCTCCCATGGGAAGCTGCAAGAACCATTTCCGCACTGGCTCCGCAGCGTCAGGAACCACACAGCGCGGCTCCTGACCGCCCGTCGAACACTACCACTGTTGCAACCAAGCCAACTCCATCTGCATCGGGGCATGCTGACTGGGGCAGTTTTGTTGCGTTTGTAAATGAAAAGGATCGCCAGCTTGGATCTGTACTTGAACATGGCAGCCCACTCAAACAGCAAAATGGCCTAATAGAAATCGGCTTTCCCGCCGGCAGTTATTACCTGACCGCTGCTCAGGATGCCGAGTTTATCGCTGACGTACAAAAGCTGGCCTGTACATTTGCAAATGAGGATACAATAATCCGAGTAAAGTCTATTGAAACTGGCTTCGAAGATACACCATTGTCATTGGCAGAAAAAAAAAAGAGTGATGCCGAACAGCATCTGGAAGAACTAAGGCTAGAGGTTGAAAATCATCCCGTTATCAAAGAGGCAGAGCGGGTATTTGGATGTCGCATTACTGACGTGCGGGAATTCTAGCGAACCCGGACGGCATTACGTCATTGAAGCAGTATTACGAAAAAACCGGAGGGTGAAAAGATGTCAAAGGGATTAGCGAATATCATGAAACAGGCTCAGATGATTCAGCAGAAGATGGCTAGGCTGCAGGAAGAGGCCAGTTTGAAAACCGCCGTAGCGACATCTGGTGGCGGAGCAGTAACAATTACGGTGAATGGTAAAAATGAAATAATTTCACTGGAAATAAAAAAAGAGGCTGTAGATCCGAATGATGTAGAAATGCTGCAAGACCTTGTAATTACTGCTGCGAATGAGGCTTTAAAGAAAGTTCACACCGAGATGGGTGATGAAATGTCCAAAATCACTGGTGGCATGAGCATACCCGGTCTTTTCTAACAGAATTAACCAGTTAAAGATTTTAATGCACCACCAGAGTCATGCTGTCTTTTAGTTTGATTAAAAGTTTTAGTTCGGCTAATAGTAGGCTATGTATACGACGTCATCATCTGCTGTATTATTGCAGCCAAGACTCTTGATTATTATGCTCCTCCATGGTTTTGGTCTCAATTTGACCCGTCCAGAGCGGGGGAGCTTCTTTTTTAACCACGCTATAATACTAAAAAAATGTTTTATTTGTGTCGGAATTTATGTTAACAAAATCATCATCACTCATGCGTTTGGTAGGAGAACTTAAGAAATTGCCGGGGGTCGGAGAACGTACTGCACTCCGTTTGGCTTTTCATCTCCTTAAGTCTCCACGGAACCTGACAGCGTTATCGGAATCGCTCTGTGAAGTTCGTGATCGGGTACGACCCTGTTCGACCTGCTTTGCCATTACGGAGAATGACCCGTGCTCCATCTGCTCCGGCAACCGGGACTCAAGCATTATCTGCGTGGTGGAAAACTCACAGGATCTGATGGCCCTGGAACGGAGCAACGCCTATCAGGGGGTATATCACGTGTTGGAGGGCGCCATCTCGCCACTTTCAGGTATCGGGCCAGCCAATCTGAGGATCACTGAACTTGTAGATCGAATCGGAGCTGGCAAGGTCCACGAGGTAGTGATCGCCACAAATTTTACCGTTGAGGGCGAAGCAACGGCACTTTATCTGACTAAAATACTGAAACCGAGCGGAGTTAAAATCAGCCGCCTGGCTCATGGCATCCCGCTTGGTAGCGATATTGAATTTGTAGATGCAGCCACAGTACAATGGGCGCTACAGGGTAGAAACGAATTATAACAGCATCATATTCTCAAATCTGACACTGTTATAAAAAGAGATCGTTCGCACACAACAGATAGGTTAACGTAACCAAAAACAGAGGAGGCAGTACATGAGCAGAAAAATGGTAACCATTGACGGCAACACCGCCGCCGCCCACGTGGCCCACGCCACTAACGAAGTTATCGCTATCTACCCGATCACCCCGTCATCGGTCATGGGCGAGATCTCGGACGCCAAGAGCGCCGCCGGCGAGAAGAACATCTGGGGTACAATCCCACTGGTTGCCGAACTGCAATCTGAGGGTGGAGCAGCCGGTACTGTACACGGCGCACTGCAATCCGGCGCACTGACCACGACTTTCACCGCCAGCCAGGGTCTACTGTTGATGATTCCCAACATGTACAAGATCGCCGGTGAGTTGACCTCCACGGTCTTTCATGTTTCTGCTCGTGCAATCTCCGCAGCCGCTCTGAATATCTTCGGCGATCATTCCGACGTCATGTCCTGCCGTTCAACCGGCTGGGCGATGCTCTGTTCCAACAACGTCCAGGAAGTCATGGACTTCGCCCTGATTTCCCAGGCAGCCACACTACGCAGCCGGATTCCGTTCCTGCACTTCTTCGACGGCTTCCGCACCTCGCACGAGGTCCAGAAAGTTGAAGAGCTTACATTTGACGACATGCGCGCCATGATGGACGACGAACTGATCAACGCTCACCGCCTACGCGGACTTTCTCCCGATCGTCCTGTTATGCGCGGCACAGCACAGAACCCTGACGTCTACTTCCAGGGTCGCGAAACCGTCAATCAGTTTTACGCACCCTGCATCAAAATCGTACAGGAAGAGATGGATAAATTCAGCAAGATCACCGGCCGCAAATACAAACTGGTCGACTACGCCGGTGCCAAAGACGCTGAACGGATCGTAGTTGTTATGGGCTCCGCCGCAGACACTGTCGAAGAAACGGTGAAAACTCTCGTCAAAAAGGGTGAAAAGGTCGGCGTCGTCAAGGTGCACCTGTATCGTCCTTTCCCGCTGGACGCCTTTATCAAGGCATTGCCCAAAACCGTCAAGAGCATCGCCGTCCTCGACCGCACCAAAGAGCCAGGCTCCCTCGGCGAACCACTTTACCTGGACGTCCGCACCGCCATCGGCGAAGCCATGGCGAACGGCAAATTCAGCTTCAAAGGCTATCCCGTCATTGTCGGCGGCCGTTATGGCCTGGGCTCAAAGGAATTCACACCGGCTATGGCTAAATCGGTTCTGGACAACCTGAAAAAAGCCAAACCTAAAAACCACTTCGTCGTCGGCATCAAAGAGGACGTCACCAATTGCAGCCTGGACTACACACCATCCTTCCGCAACACCATGGACGGCACCTACGAAGCCATGTTCTTCGGCCTCGGCTCCGACGGCACTGTCGGCGCCAACAAAAACACCATCAAGATCATTGGCGAAACCACCAAGAACTTTGCCCAGGCCTACTTCGTCTACGACTCCAAGAAGGCCGGCACCATTACTATCTCGCACCTGCGCTTCGGGAAAAAGGCCATCAACGCCCCCTACCTGATCGACCACGCCGACTTCATCGCCTGTCACAACTTCTCCTTCCTGGAGAAATACGACATGGTCAGCAAAGCCAAGCCGGGCGGCACCTTCCTGCTCTGTTCCCCCTTCGAGCATGGAGAAGTCTGGGACAAGATGCCCAAGGAAGTCCAGCAGCAGATCATCGACAAGAAACTGAAATTCTATGTCATCAACGCCATCAAGTTAGGCGAAGAACTAGGGTTAGGCGCCCGCATCAACGTTATCATGCAGACCGCCTTTTTCAAAATCTCCAACATCATCCCGCTGACCACCGCGCTCAAGGAGATCAAGGGAGCCATCAAGAAGAGCTACGGCAAATCGGGCGACAAGGTCGTTGCCATGAACAACGCCGCCGTTGATGAAGCGCTCAAGAACATCTACGAAGTCAAGGTTCCGGCCAAAGCGACCAGCAAGCTTAAAATGCCGCCGGCTGTCGCCAAGACCGCACCAAAATTTGTTCAGGATGTCACCGGCCGCATCATCGCAGGCTTCGGTGACGATCTGCCGGTATCCCTTATCCCGGCAGACGGAACCTTCCCAACCGCCACCTCGCAGTACGAGAAGCGCAACATTGCCGTCGATATCCCTGTCTGGGACGAGAAACTTTGTATCCAATGCGGCATCTGCTCCTTCGTCTGCCCGCATGCCGTCATCCGCATGAAGGCCTACGACGGTAAACTGCTCAAGGGTGCCCCCAAGACTTTCAAATCAACCGACTGCAAACTGCCTGAATTCAAGGGTATGAAATACACCCTGCAGGTCGCCCCTGAAGACTGCACCGGCTGCGGCGCTTGCGTCCACAACTGTCCGGCCAAGAGCAAGGAAGACCCGAATCACAAGGCCATCAACATGCAGTTCCAACCGCCACTGCGGGCTACCGAAGCCGCCAATTGGGATTTCTTCCTGGCCCTGCCCGACATGGACGCCACCAAACTTAAACTGGACACCCTGCGCGGTAGCCAGTTGGTCCGCCCAACCTTCGAATTCTCCGGCGCCTGTGCCGGTTGCGGCGAGACCCCCTATCTGAAACTACTGTCCCAGCTGTTCGGTGACCGGGCCATGATCGCCAACGCCACCGGCTGTACCTCCATCTACGGCGGTAACCTGCCGACTACACCGTGGGCGAAGCGTGCCGACGGCCGTGGACCAGCTTGGTCCAACTCACTGTTCGAGGACAACGCAGAGTTTGGTTTCGGTATGCGCCTGGCAGTGGACAAATTCACCGAATCTGCACGTGAACTGTTGGCCGAGGTCATCAGCTGCAACTGCAAAACCTGTAAACCGCTCCTACCGGTCATGAAAGAGATTCTGACCGCTGACCAGTCTGACCAGACAGGTATTGAGAAACAGCGTGAACGCGTAGTAAAACTGAAAAAAGCCCTTACGGGATGCAAGGAGCGGGCTGCAGTACAACTCCTGCCGCTGGCCGATTATCTGGTCAAAAAATCGGTCTGGTGCGTCGGTGGTGACGGCTGGGCTTATGACATCGGTTACGGTGGTCTCGACCATGTTATAGCTTCCGGCAAGAACGTCAACCTGCTGGTTCTCGACACTGAAGTTTATTCCAACACCGGCGGACAGGCCTCCAAGGCCACCCCAACCGGCGCCGTGGCACAGTTCGCCGCCGGTGGCAAAGCAATGGCCAAGAAAGATCTGGGCATGATGGCCATGGCCTACGGCAACGTCTATGTTGCCAACGTATCCCTGGCCAACCCGGGTCAGGTTGTCAAGGCCTTCATCGAAGCCGAAGCCTATGACGGACCGTCCATCATCGTGGCCTACTCACACTGCATCGCACATGGCATCGACATGACCAAGGGTGTGGACGAGAACAAGAGAGCAGTATCCTGCGGTTACTGGCCACTATACCGCTATAATCCGGCCCTGGTAGCCGAAGGCAAGAACCCGCTGCAGCTGGACAGCAAGTCCCCAACCACTTCATTTGAGGATTACGCTTATGGCGAAAACCGCTATAAGGTGCTGCAGAAGACCAACCCGGAAGGAGCGGCCATTTTGATGAAGAAGGCCACCGCCTGGACCGCAAGCCGTTTCGAGTACTATGAGAAACTGGCGGCGCTGACGTATGAGAAAAAGTAGTTTCCTGCTGTAAGTAATGTTACAATCCGGCCCCGCAGAGCAATCTGCGGGGCTTTTACATTTAGAAAGTTAGAAGTTGTTTTCTGGAAGAAAATAACTTCGTTAACACACTTATCCTGTTTATCAGGGCTTTGGAGGAGATACACATGCTGAACGACAACAATGACCTTGGGGCGGCACTGTTCAAAACCTGGACAGAAAAAGAGCGCAGTGACGAAATTGAAAAACTGGTACAGGGATTCCGCAACGGAGTGCCGATCGGGATTCTCTGCAAGATGGTGGAAACAATAGCCGGGAGTAAAAAGAAGGCAAAAAAATACCTCACACATTTTATGACTGAAGATGAGCGCAAGGCGGCAATCGAGTCCGAAAGCGGGGCAATGGGTTTGATCGTAAAATCATTTCTGTCTTAAGATTGTGGAGAATAACATGGCGAAGGTTTTTATTGCAGGGTGTGGTTACATCGGCGAACGGATAGCGCGGTCATATATGGAATCCGAGGTTGAAGTTACCTGCTTGGTCAGATCCCCGGAACTTGCAT
This sequence comes from Geobacteraceae bacterium, assembly GCA_025355965.1. Lineage (GTDB taxonomy): Bacteria > Desulfobacterota > Desulfuromonadia > Geobacterales > Pseudopelobacteraceae > JACRCG01. The sequence continues at coordinate 13,906 of JANXYR010000035.1, read as the reverse complement.
CCCGGCTTGAATCTGTCGGCTTTACTACTGTTATCTCCTCGCTGGATGACCTGACGGCTATTCCGGCATTAAACCTGGCTGACATGGTACTTTTCTACCTCGTACCTCCTCCGGGTGGCGGTATTGCAGACAGCCGAGCCAGAAATTTTATAGCGCAGATTTCAGCGACTAAAAAGCCGGCTAAGATCGTTTACATGAGCGCGACTTCTGTTTACAGCGGTCTTGATGGCGACGTAGTAACCGAGGAATCCCCGACGAACCCCGATTCAGCGATGGGTAAACGCCGCCTCGATGCCGAGAATGCTTTTCGGGAATATGGCGCGGCACAGGATGTTCCAATCATAATCCTGAGGGTTAGTGGCATATATGGGCCGGGGCGTCTGCCGCTTATGCAAATCAGTCAGGGGCAGCCGCTTTTGAATGAGAATGAGTCCGGCCCAAGTAACCGTATCCATGCTGATGACCTTGCAACCGTCAGTATTGCTGCAGCAGAAAATGGAGTGGACGGAGATATCTTCAATGTCAGCGATGGTCATCCTTCAAGTATGACATCATATTTCAACGCCTGCGCCGATGCCCTGGGCTTGCCACGCCAACCTCAGGTGGCATTGGACGAAGCTCGCCGGGTTATGTCGCCACTTATGCTTTCCTATGTGAGCCAGACACGGATTGTAGATAACCGCAAGATGCTGGAGCGCCTCAAAGTAAAGCTGCGTTATGAATCGCTGACAGAGGGGCTTGCGGCGGCCGTTCCAGACAGCAAAGATCGCCTAGCAAAGTAGTAGAGTATTGCTTGCCATAATATTCAGAAAAGGATATATTCAAACCAGAGAAAATATTGCGAGGATTCCAACGGATCCTCATTTGCCCTGGCAACTTCCCCTCCTAGTTGCCGGGGTGTTTTTTTATAGAGAACAGAGGGGTTACGGTTGACGCACCGTAGCCATTATGTTTTAATCACACCGTGGAAATTGAAGCCTACATAGCACTTGGTTCCAATCTTGGTGACCGTGAGCTTAATCTGCTGCGAGCTGTTGCCGAGGTCGGCAAACTGCCTGAGTGCCGGGTGACGGCAATCTCGTCGTTTTATGAAACATCACCGGTTTGCACTGTACAGCAGGATGCGTTCTATAACGCTGTGCTCAGGCTCTCAACACGGATTGACGCTCGCTCACTCCTGACGCATATGTTGCGAATCGAGGATAGCATATTCAAACGGCTCAGAACGATTCATCAAGGGCCCCGCAGAATGGATCTTGATCTTCTGCTTTACGATAACAGAATAATTAACGAAGAAAACCTCGTAGTTCCTCATCCGCGCCTGACAGAGCGCCGTTTTGTGCTGCAGCCGCTCTGTGAAATAGCGCCGGATCTGGTACACCCGCTGACCGGGAAAACAATAAGAGAACTCCTTGCCTCACTGAAATCCGACGAGACTGTTATCAAATTATAAGCGGAGGAATGAGTTTGATCAGATTTTTGGTTATGGGCCTGCTTCTGTACATCGGCTATCGTATTGTTGCCTCTCTGCTTTCCGCAAAAAAACCTCCGGCAAAACAGGATGAACGGGTAAGCGCGGCTACAGAGACGCACCGAGACCCGGTCTGCGGGGTCTATGTATCAGAGGAAGATGCCGTTATCGGGAAACTGGAAGGACAGCGCCACTATTTTTGTTCCATGGATTGCCTCGAAAAATTTCGCGAACAGCTTGACCATACTTCACCATCATAATTACCAGGGGGAATAATGAAATTTTTTATCGACACCGCAGATGTAAAAGAAATTCGGGAAGCATACGCACTCGGTCTGGTAGACGGCGTAACAACCAACCCGTCGCTCATTGCCAAATCAGGGCGCAAATTCAAGGATGTCATCAAGGAAATAGCCTCCATCGTTGACGGCCCGATTTCTGCCGAAGTTATCGCGCTGGATGCTCCAGGCATGATCAAGGAAGGTAAAGAACTTGCCAAAATCCACAAAAACATTGTTGTCAAGCTTCCGATGACCCCTGAAGGGCTCAAAGCCTGTAAAGCTCTGACCGAAAAAGGGATCAAGACCAATGTGACCCTTATTTTCACCTCCATGCAGGCGCTGCTGGCTGCCAAAGCAGGCGCAACATATGTTTCTCCATTTGTTGGCCGCCTGGACGATATTTCACAGGATGGCATGGGGATTATCGAAGAGATCCGCACAATTTTTGACAACTACGGCTACATGGCCGAGATTATCGTCGCCAGCGTACGCAACCCTATTCATGTACTCAACTCGGCCCTGATCGGTGCCGATGTCGCCACCATCCCCTATTCGGTTATGATTCAGCTGGCCAAACACCCACTGACCGACGCCGGCATCGAGAAGTTCCTGAAAGATTGGGAGAGCGTGCCTAAATAACATGTCAGCATCTCAAACCAAGAAACCTTCCAAACCTATCTCCATACTGTTCTCCGCCTCCGAGGCAGCCCCCTTCGCCAAGGAGGGGGGACTCGGCGACGTTGTTGGCGCATTACCAAAATATCTGGCCCGTATGGGACATGATGTGCGCATTGTATTGCCACGCTACTACAGCGTTAAACCGGAAAAGTACGGGTTAAAACTGTTGCCTGGAACACTGGTTGTGCCAATGGGTATAATTGGCCACCAGTACTGTGGCGTCTGGGAAGGCCGGCTACCGGGAAGTGACGTACCTGTCTATTTCCTCGAGCACGAAGCCTATTATGGCCGCTCCGGCCTTTATCAGCAGGATGGTGATGGCTACCTCGACAATGACAACCGTTTTGTCTTCCTCTCCAAAGCCTCACTTGAACTCTGCAAAATGCTTGATTGGTCACCGGACGTTATTCACGCCCATGACTGGCATACCGGAGTCATACCGGTGCTGCTCAACACCTCATACCTGCACGATCGTTATGTCGGTAATGCCGCTTCCCTGCTGACCCTGCACAATATGCAGCATCAAGGGAATTTCTACCCCGGCCTTATGGACGTACTCAGCATCGGCTGGAAGCATTTTACCTACCTTGAGCTGGAAATGAACGATCAGGTTAACCTGCTGAAAGGTGGCATTTACCATGCCACCCTGCTCAATACAGTCAGCGAAGAGTATTCCAGAGAGATTCAGACCGCCGCTTATGGCTGGGGGCTTGAAGGCGCAATACAGGATCGAGCTGCGGATTTGAGCGGCATCCTTAATGGTGTTGATTATGAAGAGTGGGATCCGGCTACGGATCCTTTCATCGCAGCCAAATACACAGCTCGCACCGTAAAAAAAGGGAAGATGGCCTGCAAGCGCGATCTTCAGAAGGCCATGGGGCTTCCGGAGCGGGACGATGTGCCACTGTTTGGGGTCGTATCGCGGATGGTCAAGCAGAAAGGGACCGATATTCTGGCCGAGGCAATTCACCGCATCATGGAGATGGATTGTCAATTCGTGGTGGTCGGCAATGGTGAACCGTGGGCGCATTTCTATTTTGGCGACATTGCGGCACTGTATCCTGAAAAATTTGCCTGTTATATCGGCTACAACGAAGCTCTGGCTCATAAGGTTGAAGCGGGCTCCGACTTTTTCGTGATGCCGTCAGCCTTCGAACCGTGCGGGCTGAATCAGATGTATTCTCTTGCCTATGGCACCCCCCCGATTGTCCGCGCCACCGGTGGCCTTGATGACAGCGTTGAAAACTTCAATGAAGCGGTCATGACCGGCGATGGTTTCAAATTCTGGAATCACAGCGCAACGGCGCTGTTTGACACGGTTGGCTGGGCAGCCTGGACTTTTTTCAACAATCCCAAGGGACTTGCTGCACTCCGTAAAAACGGCATGAAGAAACGCTTTACCTGGGAAACCGCAGCCCATAAATACGACGAACTTTACCGCCTCGCCATCCTGCGTCGTCGTGGCGGTGAGTACTACCGCAACCGTTTCGAATAATTCATGGCCTCGACCAATCTCCGCCAGTTCATCTCTCTACTAGAAGCCAACGGTGAGCTTTCCCGCATATCCACATTAGTCGATCCGATTCTGGAAATAGCCGCCATTACCGACCGTGTCTGCAAGCAACCGAATGGTGGCGCGGCGCTGCTCTTCGCACAGCCATCAGGCAGCTATTTCCAAGTTGCCACTAATCTTTTCGGTTCACAAAAACGGGTCTGCCGGGCGCTCGGCGTCACTAACCTCAGTGAGTTGACTGTTCGTCTGCGCTCACTGCTCGACCGGATACCTGAACTTGATATTAAATCACTAGACTTTCAGATCTCCACCCTGCCTGAATTCAGCCGTTTTATACCCCATGCGACCACAAAACCGGACGCGGCACTGATCGAAATGGATCCTCTAAATCTGGCTTGTTTTCCTTTTTTGCAAAGTTGGCCAGACGATGGCAGTGCTGACAGTCATCAGAGCTATATCACCCTGCCGCAGGTCTTTACAACGGACCCGGATGGCGGCACGCAAAATTGCGGTATCTACCGGATTCAACTGCGCGGCGAACGTGAAGGTGCTATCCAGTGGAAAGCGGGGAGTGGCGCGGCCCAGCATGCCGAGCTGTACCGACAGGCAGGGAAGACGATGCCGGTGGCGATTGTCTTGGGCGGCGACCCGGCACTGCTTTTCAGCGCCATGTTCCCGCTCCCCGGAGATCTTGACGAGATGACTTTTGCCGGTTTTCTGCGCGGGGCTCCGCTCGCCACTGTTTCTTGCCTGAGTGTCCCGCTACTGGTTCCAATGGGTGCGGAGGTCGTCATCGAAGGGTATGTAGAACCGGGGGATACCGTCACGGAAGGTCCGTTCGGCAATCACACCGGATTCTATTCTCCCGCCGCTCCGGCAGCCTTGATGAGGATCACGGCCATCAGTCACCGCCGGAATGCCGTTATACCTGCGACTGTTGTCGGACCTCCACCGATGGAGGACTGTTGGATGGCCCAGGCGTGGGAGCGTTTGCTGCTGGCGTTCCTTCAGAAAATGGAACCGTCAATCAATGATATCCACTTCCCGTTCGAATGGATTTTCCACCAAAGCGCCATCATTTCCCTTGAAAACCCTCAGCCCGGCATGGTACGGAACATTTCCAGTCAACTGTGGGCTCTGCAATGGTTCAGGTCGGCACGCGTTCTGCTGTTCGTGCCTGCGGACGCTGAACCGCTCACGCTCTCCCATTCGGCCTGGAGGGCCATCAACGTAACCGATAATAGCAACGACATTATTCATGACAAAACCACCGGTCGAATTGCGATTGATGCAACAGGCAGCCGTATGCCACAACCGGGGGTACATGTTTCTGACGAAACTGCGGCCCTCGTCGCAGGTCGCTGGAAGGAGTACAATTTACCGTGACCAGCCTCATTGCAAAAATCTCCAAAAAAATCGGCATATTTATGGAGATGATCAAATTCGCCCACACAATCTTTGCGCTCCCGTTTGCTCTGACCGGTGCACTGCTAGCCGCAGGGGGACTACCCACGCTCCGGCAGACAATCTGGATCATGCTAGCTATGGTCGGCGCACGCACAGCGGCGATGGCGATGAACCGCCTTATCGACGCCGAAATTGACGCCCGCAACCCCCGGACTGCCGTCAGGGCAATCCCGGCCGGCTTAATCGGCAAAGGTCTGACATTTGTCTTTATTGTCGCGTCAACCGCCCTGCTGCTGTTTTCTGCATACATGCTGGGCCCGCTCTGCCTCAAACTCTCGCCAATCGCCCTGTTTTTCCTGCTTCTCTATTCCTATTGCAAACGCTTCACAGCGCTAGCCCACGTCGTGCTCGGCATCTGCCTTGCGGCGGCGCCGATTGGAGCATGGGTGGCTATTCGCGGTACAATTGACGCACCAGCGCTTGTTCTTGGTGGTGTCGTACTGTTCTGGGTTGCCGGGTTTGATATCCTCTATGCACTCCAGGACCTTGAATTCGACCAGTCTGCGGGCCTGCATTCAATTCCGGTGCTTATCGGTGTAAATGGGTCGCTTTGGGCTGCCCGGATTTTTCATGTAGTCATGATCGGGCTGCTTTTTACGCTGTACAGCCTCATGCATCTTGGGCCAATCTTTCTGGGCGGCATCGTGGTGACAACGGCAATGCTGCTGTACGAACATTGGCTACTCAAGGACGGAAATCTGGACAAGCTGGATGCAGCGTTTTTCAACATGAACGGATACATCAGCATTGCCATCGTACTTTTTACGGCTGTTGATGTTCTGACGAGGTAACAACCGATGGCACAGAAACACATTTTTATCGCCCTGACCGGTGCATCAGGTTCTAGGTACGGACTTCGCCTGGCTGAACAGCTTTGCCTGAAAGGATTCCAGGTGACTTTTTGTGCCAGCTGCAGCGGTACAGCGGTCTGCCTTGAAGAGACCGGCCTTGACCTCTCCGGTGATCTGGATAAAGCGCTACAGCGGTTGTATGAACACCTTGAAATCAATTCCGGCATCAAACTGGTACATCCGGATGATCTGTTCTGCGGTGCAGCCAGTGGCTCGTCCGCCCCGGACGCGATGGTAGTATGCCCATGCAGCATGGGGACTCTGGCGCGTATCGCCTGCGGAATTTCCGGCAACCTGATCGAACGAAGCGCCGACGTCATGCTCAAGGAGCGCCGTCCACTGTTGCTGGTTCCCCGGGAAACGCCGCTTTCCGATATCCATCTTGAGAACATGCTAAAGCTCTCCCGCGCTGGAGCCCGCATCATTCCGGCAATGCCGGCCTTCTATGGCAGACCGGGATCAGTACTGGATCTGGTTGACTTTGTCGTAGGGAAAGTGCTTGATCAACTGTGTATAGAGAACGATCTCTATACACGTTGGGGCACGGAATAACGCATGCCGCACAAGTCCGACACATCCATTCCTTCTAATATTGCCACCTATCTGAGAAAACGGGCGGAGGGTGAGCCGTGGAAGGTCAACGAGCCCCCCTCTCGCAGCTTCTCCGGTGCCGTAGTTATCCCATCATTGGCTGAAGCCGCCAATCTTCCGCAAACATTAGAGTCGCTTTCCCATAATCCTGCCGACCTGCTTGATCGTTTTTTAATACTGATTATCGTTAACCAGCGTGCCGACGCATCAAGCGCGGAAACAGCTGATAATATCGAAACGCTAAAGCGGCTGCCGCTCTGGAAACAACAGTACCGCTTAAACAACCTGTTCTGGGTGGATGCCGCTTCGCCAGGGATGGAATTGCCCCCCAAGCAGGGTGTCGGTTTGGCGCGCAAGATCGGCCTTGATCTTGCTCTCTCGCTCCTTGATTACCGTGATGACGATCCGCTACTAATCTGCCTTGACGCTGACACGTTGGTACAGCCGGACTATATCCCTGCCATCACCCGGCATTTTGCCGGCACAGCGGCAGGAGGCGCCAGCATCCCCTACCGACACCGTCCAGCAGCAAACCAAGCTGGACAGTCCGCCATTGACCGCTATGAACTCTTTCTGCGCACCTATGTGCTCGGGCTGGAACTGGCCGGTTCGCCCTACGCATTCCACACCGTCGGAAGCGCCATGGCATGCAGAGCGTCAGTATACGTCGCATCAGGAGGAATGAACCGCCGTCTTGCCGGAGAGGATTTCTATTTTCTGCAGCAGGTCCACAAAACTTTTGCTGTCGTGCCGCTGGGGGGAACGGTAGTTCACCCCTCCCCCCGTTCATCGCACCGGGTTCCTTTCGGGACCGGTCGCTCCGTAGGAGATATGCTGGTTGATGGGGAGCAACGACTGCTTTTTTATCAGCCGGTTGTTTTTTCAATTGTTGGGGAGTGGTTGGCATATGTAGCGGAAAATACTGAGGCTGATGCATTATCGTTATTAATTGGAGCCGGACTGATTTCACCAGTTTTGCAAGAGTTTCTGGAGCAGGCCGGATTCAGGGATTCCTGGGAGAATTTGAAGAAGAACAGCCGCGATAACACGAAATTAACTACAGCTTTTCACGGCTGGTTTGACGCCTTCCGCACCATGCGGCTTATTCACGAATTGAGTGACACGGTTTATCCACGCATCGCGCCGGAGGGGGCAGTAGCGCCGCTACTTGAACGTGCCGGGCATGTTGCCCCAGATATTATTGGCGAACAACTTGAGCTGCTGCGCAGACTGCAGTGGGCTGTGTAGCGTTCAACCTCACAAGGCCAAGCTGGTTGATTCCGATCTGATCGCTTTCGAATTATCTATCCAGCATCTGACGAATTTTACGTAACAGATCCAGCGGCTTGGCCGGTTTTACCAGCAGATCTTCACCATCAGAGAGTTCTCCGCGACTGCTGATTATATCTGCGGTATAGCCACTGGTGAACAGTATTTTCGAGCTTGGCTGGATCTTCCTTATCTCCTCCGCAGCATCCCTGCCATTCATTCCGGGCATGATAATGTCCATCAGCACCAGACTGATTTTGTTTCTATTGGCGGTGAATTTCTCCACCGCATCCCGCCCGTCTTCTGCAGTAATCACCTGGTAACCAAAATTGCGCAGGGTCGTTTCTACAATATCAGAAACAATTGGGTCGTCCTCTGCAACCAGAATCGTTTCACTGCCTTTCTCGGGAACGGCTTCATCCGCAATTTTCCCGGCGGCTGTAGGCTCTATTGTGACGATGGGCAGATAGATCTGGAATGCCGTTCCTCTGCCCGGTTCGCTTGAAACAGTTATGAAGCCGTTGTGCTGTTTGATAATGCCATACACAATAGACAGCCCCAGACCGGTGCCCTTGTTGATTTCCTTGGTTGTAAAAAAAGGTTCGAAGATCCGTTTACACGTAGCTTCGTCCATACCGGCGCCACTATCTTTTACCATCACCATGGCGTAGCTGCCAGATATGCCATAGCCATGACTCTGGACAAAACTGTCGGTAAGCTCAGACAGCTGTGTCGTTACGGTCAACTGGCCCCCTTTCGGCATGGCATCTCTGGCGTTGGCAACCAGATTGGTCAGTACCTGCTCGATCTGTCCACTGTCCACGTATACACTCATTGTCGATTCAGAGCAGGTCAGTTGGAAATCAATATCTTCTGTAATGATCCGCTGCAGGAAGTCTCGAAGATTACCTACAATGCTGTTCAGATCAAAGGTGCTGGCTGTCAAGGTTTCCCGCCGACTGAATGACATAAGGTTCTGAACCAGTTTGGTAGCCCGGTCCGAAGAGGTAAGGATCTGGTTGAGGTTGTAAGCCTGGCGATGAGTGGGACCGATTTCAGTTTGCATCAGGCTGGCATAGCCAATGATTGCGGTCAGGATGTTGTTGAAATCGTGGGCCACCCCGCCGGCAAGCTGCCCGATGGCGTCCATTTTCTGCGAATGGCGCAGTTGTTCTTCCAGGTTTTTTCGTTCGGTGATGTCGCGAGAAACGCCTATTAAACCGGCAATGAGCCCTTCTGAGTCATAAAAAGGTGTCTTGATAGTTTCCAGCACGACGCACTTTCCATCTGACAAAGTGGTGGGTAGTTCATAGGTAAGTGAAGTGCCAGTCGTCATGATATCCCGGTCGCTTTGGCTGAATCGCTCCGCCAGAGCAGGGTCTGAAACAAGTTCCTGTTCAGTTGTTCCTATGATTCTTTCCTTTGGTCTGCCGATAAACTGATCGGCAAAGGTCTGGTTGCATCCCAGGTAGATTCCATCGGTATTTTTGTAAAAGATATGATCAGGCATGGCATCAAGGAGGGTCTGCAGAAGTTTCTTCCCATTGTTGAACTGCCGGGTAACCTCCCACCAGTATGTGCCGACAAAGAGCATGATTCCCACTGTATGAGAGCAGTGCCGCAGGGGGGCGAAGATCGGGGCATAGCGATCGTTGTGCAGATCGTTGAAGGCTTGGAGGACATGATCCAGAAAAAAGACGAAGAATGCCAGGAATGCCAGCCACGGGACTCTGACTGATCTCTTTCGCGCATAGAGAAATGACGCAAGTACAAAGAGAGTAACGACTACGCCAATTATTCGGAACGTCAAATCGCCAAAAAAATCATGAAAATGGGCACCCATGAACGATGAACCGTTCAGTGAGGCACGGTCGCTTGCATCCAGAAACATGATCCAGAGTGGTGCGGTAACAATGTAGGTGAACAGTGTCAGGGAAGAACTGCAGATCAGGAATAGCCGGGAGAATTTCTCGAAATTGAAATAAAATCGAATAAAGGCATAGCCCATCAGGATGATGGAAAGGGTCTCCACAGAGTGTTCAATCGGGGGGTAATACCTAAAAACAGCCGGGAAGGAGAGGTAACCACGGAAACTGCCATACTCAGCCGTAAACATGAAAAGTTCCCTGCTGGCACCAACTGCTGCAGAAATCGAAAAGAAGAGGTGTCGGCGATCGTTTGTCGAGCGCCACATCCGGTATGAAACCAGAAGCAGTACTCCCCAGAAAAAGGCCGCCAGCAGAAAGCGCACAACATTGTTGGCCGGATCGCCCGGCCCGCCGCCAAACTGTGTACATACAAGGATCAATTCATGAAGCATTGTCGGTCTCCTGACGTACAAAACTCATGGATATAGAGAGAACTATTAAGGGGCAGGTCTACAGATCGCAGATATCAATGGTGAATTCATATTTTCTGTTATCTGTAGACCTGATATATTTAGACTGCGAAATAAAAATACGCTAGTAAAAAAGAGTACCCAGCCCACTTATTCAAACACTCACAAGCTCCCATTGCCCCACTTATCCAGCCTGAAAGACCACCATCCGATCACTGGCTTTAGCCATAATTTATAATTTTCACGAAGGTAATCTCAGCTACGAGTGCCGGTTGAAAAAAGGGTGTCACTGAGGCGCAACAAAATAAGTCATGTAAAACGTTTGAGGTAGGTTGGTCTAGTCATTTGATAAAGCAATCAAGCAGCTGCATCCCCTTGGCCGTTCATCCACTCCTATGTATTATCAACCAGCAACGTCCTGCTAGTCCACTCCACAATTACCTGGGCTTTCGAGGCCCTGGCGCAAAATAACGCCCCAACTTTGCATCCAATTCGTCGATCCAACCGGCTTTGGAGTCCGGAAAAGCATCCGCGTAGGGCACGTAGGGTTTGATATCCAGAACAGGTGTGCCATCCAAGAGGTCAACACCTCGAAGGTGTAGCGTCCTGCCTTCAATCTTTACTAATTCTACAGCCGATAGGCCAATAGAATTGGGGCGATGAGGGGATCTGGTGGCCAAAACACCCCGCTTTGGTCCACCCCGAGGCGGCTTGACACTGCTTTTCCAGCCTTCGCTCAGATGAAAGGCAAAGATTAGCCAAAGCCTGTTGAAACCGCTCAGATCTTGAATGACCTTCCCGTCCAGCCAATCAGCGAGTTCCAAAGTGGCTATCGCGAAATCCCCGGTTTCCGTGCCTTCCACCACCGTGCTTTGATGGGGTGCATCAATGCGGCGTGAATAAGGGGATCGCAGGATGCCAATGGGGCGATAGATGAAATGGGAGTCTTGGGTCATATCAGGTGGTTTTTCGTTGATTCATTACTCTTTTCATAATAATCCTTTTCAACTCAATTATTGAGCAGAAACCGCTCATCCACCCATTTTGAAAATTGCTTTCCCTTATCCAGGCCGAATCATATCTACCCACTCCAGTATGTCTGCCATAGCAGATTTTACAGACTTTAGCCATGATTTATAATTTTCATTAAGGTAATTCCGGCGATAAGTTGTGTTAGAAAAACGATAGCACTGAGGCATGGCAAAACATCTCATGTGCGACTTTTTTTAAACCATTTATAGAAATACTCTCAAATTTTGACCCAAGTCATCAAAATCGTTAGCCGACTGCGTTAGGCAAGTGCCAAAGCGCTGGGAATAACCTGTTGCAATGCAACATGTAAAAGTACCATGAAAACTCATACCCGGTCTGCCTGTCGAATTTCAACAAGGATTCCATTACGCCATAAGGTGAAGCTCCCCAATCAGGGAGAACCCCAACATTCATGCAATTTGGGGTCATCTGCTGCGCAAAATCGACAAGGCGATAGATTTCGGATGAAAGTCAGAAGCCTTTACTGCGCCGACAACGGTTGTCCTGCAATTGATCCTGACCCCAGATACAAAAAACATGCAGCAAGAGATTGTCAGTATCTTGAAATTATACTCTTAGTGGCCCTCGCATCGGCAGTTTACCCTCCAAATTAAATCATTTTCTTGATCTACATCAAATTTCTTTGCCAATTATTACGCTAAGCTGGATTCAAGCACTGGTGGCTATGCTGCACTGCTGCGTGAACATATCAGCAAAGAGGACGATACTTTCTACCCCTTGGCTGAAATGGTGATTCCCGAATCAATGCGTGCTGGCATCCTGCACGGGTATCAATATGCAGAGGTTCAAGCGGGTTCTGACTATCAGGCCATTGTCACGCAGTACAAGCTGGAATAGGTGGAATGCTGGAGAATTGAATATGCTTACAACCAGTGAATAGCGGTTACAGCTGCAATCTGGATTTTACGGCTGCTGGCGGATACGCGCCGCTGTTCGTAAAAAGCAGATAGCAAACAAAAAAATGACTTCATTACGAACTGATATGATCTAGATATAAAGTAAATACCAATTCTCATGAGGTGATAATTATGGAAAAGAAGAGTACAAATTATTGCAAGGAAGAAATAATTCAAGCGGCACTAGAAGTTGTCGGCAATAGAGGGGTACGGTCGCTGACCATTTCTACCATAGCTGAATGTGTTGGTATGAGCGAGGGCAATTTTTACCGTCATTTCAAAGGCAAGGACTATGTTTTATTAGCTATGGCGGATTTCATCGGCAGTTCTCTCATGGTCAAGGCGGCTACCATCGCTGCTGGAAGCGACAGCCCACTGGAAAAACTGGAGACCATCTTTGCCTCACATATTGCACTGATTGCGAAACATCCAGGGATTCCACGATTTATATACTCGGACGATATACACAAATATATAGCCGAAAGATTGGCCCTGCGTATGGAAAACTATATAGAAACCTTAACTGGTGTTATTGCTGCAGGGATTACCGAAGGTGAACTGAAGTCAAGTTTATTTCCAAGGGAAACGGCCTTGACACTCCTTGGCATGATTCAGTTTAACTCGCTACGCTGGACTATTGGTAGTGCACCTTTCGAAATACGTTCGGAGGCAAACAATCTCTGGCTAAATTTTTTGATGCTTGCCTGCTGATTTTTTACTAATGATATGAGCATATATTCACATCATATTCAATTAGCTGAATAAGAGAGTGCCGGGCAGTTCTCAGAAGAGGAGAACAGCCATGTCATCTCTGGAAATGCATCAGCCCAGCTGTAACAACGACACCAGCAGCTATAATACCTCCACAAAACCCTCCGCAACTACAACATCTCAATCTGAACCATACACTATAAAACTAACTGGTACTGCTCTTGCCAAGTCATTAAAATTATCAGGACAAAACCCTACTCAGGTCGCCTTAGAAATGGGTATCTATGTAAAAGCAGTCTGAGTATAAAAGTTACTTTGCTACTCTAGCGCCGGCTGCTCCAGCTTCAACACTACTGTTCAGGTATGCGGTTTGAACTCAACTCAGAAGATCCTTTGTCTGTGGGATCTTCATACCAAGACTTGCTTTTCGGTTATAGGTCCGAAAAAATTAGAGCCATGGGGAAATTCCCCATGGCTCTATTGCATTGCATTGTTTCAGGTAATTCTAGTTTGTTACGGTGCTACAGTGATATTAGTTCTGAAGTAGCCCTTCTGAAGGCCACTCTGGTATACGTAAACCTGTACAAACTTGCTTCCAGGAGTGCTGTAGGTATGAGCCTTAGCAAGAACTGATGCAGCATTATTTGTGGTTACGTACTCATAATTGCCGTCGCCCCAGATGATTTTAATCTTGTTGTTAGGGAGTGGCAAATTTGTGAGGCCAAGCGCTCCGGAATTAACACCGGCATTGTCAACCCAAGTGATGACGCTAGCTTGTGGAGCAATT
>JANXYR010000026.1 GCA_025355965.1 Geobacteraceae bacterium | reverse complement strand
GTGGTTACGTACTCATAATTGCCGTCGCCCCAGATGATTTTAATCTTGTTGTTAGGGAGTGGCAAATTTGTGAGGCCAAGCGCTCCGGAATTAACACCGGCATTGTCAACCCAAGTGATGACGCTAGCTTGTGGAGCAATTACTTCAACTTCACGTGTTTTTGATACAACATTACCTTCCTCGTCGGTAACCTTCAGAACGATGACTTTCTTACCAAGAGTTGTAAAAGTCACGCTTGTGTTTATGCCGCTGAGCTTGGTAGTAATATAGGATTCGTCGACGGTAAGTGTTGCAGGATTGTCGACAAGTCCACTGCTCTCAGAAATGATCCAGTCGTATTTAACAACACCACCGACCTGTGCAACATCAGCTATCAGGGCCACAGGAGCACCTGTGTAAACCTGAACGCCAGGAGACTGACGATCTTTGTCAACTGAGAATGCTGTTGAGAAGTTGGCAAACGGCTTCACACCGATACCAGAAGCTGCAGGAGTGCCCAGGGTATTCAAGTAGGTTGCATACTGTGCACCAGTCTTAGGAACAGCACCAACTTTGAGTGTACCGTCTGTATTCCAGTCGTTGATCGTGTAGTAGATCGCACCATCTTCGGAAGGATACATAACATCGGCACGCTCAAGATCCTTGGTCCATTTGTAGGTGCCATCAGTACCTTCGAATGTAGCTGTACGTGGCTGACCAAGTTTGTTGAAGCCTTCAAACATGGTAGCGATATCGCTTGCATATCCCTTGATGCGGAATGGCTCAAGCGGACGCTCCATCAGGTTGCTGGCGGAAGTGAAACCAGGAAGGCCTGGAACACGTACAAAATCGCCGCTGGCATTCTGTGGCATAAGCTGTGAGGTTGGGTTGAATGTAGCATCGGCAGGGATAGCTGTGCCGACCATGTTGAAGCCGCCTGTAAAGAATTCTGCAGAAGCGGAGTGGCAATCTGCGCACAACTTGCCTTTTGCAAAGGTAGCAACACGTTTTACGCCATGGGTGACCATGAATGGTGCGCCGACAACGGACATCTTAGTACCGGCCCAAGACTTCGAACCTGTTGCGGTACGGTAAGCTTTGTAATTAGCTATTTCAGCTGGCTCAGTGAAGACTACTGCACCGCTCCAAACGCTGGCATATTTCCATGCGCCAGTGAAAAGGCCATTGGCGTCATAAGCACTCTGGTACGTATTGCCAACTACAGGGGCACTAGGGCCGCCGAAGCCGACTGAGATTACGGAAAGAGCTGACGGTCCGAAGTTCATACCTGCTTTGAGGTCACGCATGATCCACGGATCGTAGATCGGCTCGCCGTAACCCTGGGTGTTGTTCTTGTCTGGCGCATCGCCGTCGAAGATGTCAGTGTAGCCGTTTAATGATGCTTTTACTGGGCGGCCAAGTTCGTCACCATTACCAATCAGCAAACCACCGTTAGCTGTGTCGCCGTTAGCATCGATAGCTGGATCTGTGTTGTTCCAGATCAGTGCCGAGATCGAGTTTGCAAGGTAAAGTTTACGACGGAAGTTCATCTGGCTCTGGCCACCATTGCTGGAGCCGGTAAATGAGGCTGTCAAAGGAGCTTCCATGTTGCCGAGTTTCTGCCACATAGTGAGTGGTTTCCACTCCTGGAGTTTGCTGCCGACTACGTGTGTGCCAGCAGGGATCATGTTCTGGTAGCCAGGACCAGGCAGATCAACCATTGATGAACCAGCTTTACCCAGTGTGCCGGGGAGTTCACCACCGGTGTAACCGAACATGCCGTTTATACCAGCATACATGCCGTTCATCTTAGTAACCATGGCTGCATTGAAACCAGCCGGTGCTGGGTCTTCAAATAGTCCCATCATTCCCGAAGCAGGATTGGTACCGACTACGGATGGGTAACGCATACCACTGGAGGCATCGAGAGCACGAACTGCCATGCTTATTTTCTGCACGTGACATACTGTGCAGTCCATGACGTCGAGGTGGTTACCAATACCGAGTTTTGTATTGGGCGAGGTGAAGTTGGTAACTTTAGAGATGCCCATGCCGCCGTAGGTGCCATGAGGATCCATTTTGTCGGCGATCTGGACGTTATTGGCCATTAAGCCGTAGGCCTGGTGTTGTGATGTTGGATTTGGTGCGCCAAGGGTGTCTATGGTCTGGCCGTAGTAGTCCTTACCAGTTACGTGGCAGAATTCGCACCGTTTGACTGTGTTTCTGGTGTCGTGCTGTTTGATAGTAGCGGATACTTCAGCGGCGTTGGCAGCAAGAATAGGCATGCCGGCGGCATCGTAACCTTTTACTACACCTTTTTTGCTGATGGCTGGTACGCCGTCCTGAATCGTGCTGGCCATGTCAAAACCGCGGCCTGGGTCGCACTGGTTCTTGTTAACTGAATCACCGGTGAAGTGACAACCGGCACAACCGAATTTGCTGTGTACATCCTGTCCATCCTGCCATGCGTCGCCACGTTTGAACCATTCAGCGCGGGCAAAGACCGGCACGGAACGCTTCTGCACGTTCTGATCCATCATGGATGCAGCGGTGCCATTATCATAGTAGAGTGGACCGGTCATCGCATTGTTGCCGCCACCGAGGTAGCCAGGAGAACCAGCAACAACAATTGAGTTGCCATAAAATGATGCGCCCATCGCCGACGGATAGTTCAGGCCGGGCATCATGTTTGCTGCAACATTACCGAAGTTGATTACAGGCGACGTCCCACTGAAAAGCCATACAGAGTTGATGTCGTAAGCGGTCATACGCTTGCCGAGAGGACCAACAGCATTGGCTGGATCGTAGATCATCGGTGCCGACGACAGGAAGCCGGAGCTTGTGCCGGTTACGCCGAACATTTCAGGGAAATCCTTCATTGTGCCTGTTGCATGGCACTGCATGCAGTTGTTGGAATCAGGCTTCGCTTTGATATTGTCGATGAAGCTTGGTGTGAGGGAAACAAACTGCATGGAAGAGTAAGGGCCGAATGCTGCGCCGGCTCTGGTGAAGGCTGTTTTTCCGTTCATGGGGTTGAAGCCCATGTAGGTTGGGCTGCCGGGGGTCATATCAAACAGGCCCGCGCCAGCTCCAGGTGCGGCGTTGAGGCTACCGGCCTGAACCATGACAGAAGTCATTACGTTGTCGTACCCTTTGAAGTGACAGAAGAGGCAATCCATCTCTTTGACGTTAGGCATCATCAACTGCTTGGCGACAACCGGCATAGAAGCACCAGTGTTCGGGTCTTGCATGGTCATTGCCTGGCCCCAACCGAATGGTGCCAACATCGCGCCTTTTGCCGGATTGTTGCCATTGTACTGCGGATAGATCCATGGAGCAAGGGTGGTGAAAGATGTATCTGCACCTTGCGCGGTGTATTGTTCCCAAACAGTAGAGGTGAATGGGTTTACAAATGGCTGGCCAGCCAGCATCGCGCCCATGTCCATCATTGTTTTCATAGGGAGACGTACTCCACTACGGTCTTTCTCATAGAACGTACCGCCAACGTGGCAGGTAGCGCACATGGTGGCCTGGTCCCAAAGCGACATGTCGACTTTAGGGTAAGCTCTGCCGTCGGAGCCTGTGCCGCCGTTAAGGAAGAGATTTTGAGCTGCAGCCATAGATCCGGGATATATAACGTTTTTGCCTGCTTGTGGTCCTGCATTTGGTTTCTGAAGATCCGCCACCTGGCGGAGAGAGGGGACTCACCACTTGCCGTTATGGCCGTGGGACTGCAGCCATGGTTTCTGCGGATTCAAGCCGGTCTGTATGCCACCTTCAACGAACAGGCCACTGTCGGAGTTGTCCATCCACTCATTGTAGCCAAGTGAGGAGTGGAATGATTTATCGGCCATGTCGGCATAGCTTTTCAGATTTGCAGTATTGCCGGTAGAGTGGCAGGCCAGATTGCCGCCGCCAGTACATGTCTGCTTAGGGCTGTAGGGCATACCCTGCTTGGTATTCGGATCAACCATAACAGGAAATTGTTGTGTGGGAGCACTGAAGGGGTTCGCAGGAACTACAGTGCCGTTCATTTGAGCTGCAACTTCTTCATAGGTGAATAGCTGGATCGGCGGATGGGCTGCCAAGGCGACTGTTGCGCCTATGGCAAGACCGGCGACCGCTGAGGCACTCACCAGAAGAGACATTTTAGAATTACAATGTTTTTTCATTTTATCTTCCCTTTCACATTTAATGGATTAATCTCATTTACGGAGTTGTGAATAGCTTGTTACGCTACCTAATTGCCTCCTTTTCAGAATGTTAACTCCGGTTTACATTAGCTGTTGTAGTATGGGGGTACGACAACAAACCCGCGAACCGTTTTACCCAAATCGGGCACCATTAAAGAGAGCCTGACAATCAATAAAGCAATAGCTGTACCAATTATATAGAGCACGTAGTATATATTTTAAATTGCGTATAAAAGTTTTAATACATGCAGATACCGACATGTTGATGACAAGACTTAATACACTGAATTTATTATATTTGATTATTTAACTACAGAATATATCCCGTGTCAGTGAGCCGAATAAATTAATTTTTACAAATCTATAGATGAATTTAATTATAGTGGTTAACACCCCATATACTGGGGTGTTATATGGGGTGTTTTTGAGATGTATATACTAGGTTATTACACTCAAATTGAGTGATATGACACACCATATGCAAGGGTGTTATGACGCAATAACTTATTGTTATGGCGAAATGTCGGGATGAGATTTGCGTGAATGTTACAATGTATTAAGATTATGCTCTGTTGGGGAGAAGGAGGAGGTAAATGCTACAGGGTATTACGTATATAATCTTTATTAACTCAGTGTAGTTATTTCGTGGATGTTGGCAGTGATCCACTGAAGATTCTATTTATCTGCAACAAATTTTTGGCAGTTTTACGCTAAAATTGTTATTATTGCCCTCAAACGTCCATAACCCGCCTAGAATGCCAAAACACACCAAAACCATATCAATCTATAGCGACCAGTCAATTAAAGCCTTATAGGCCTGTTTTAAGACGGCACCTTTTTAACCCTTGTTCTATACGGTTTTATCCTTTTTTGAAAGCCAGCACTTGCTCACCCATATGTATAGCAACCTATCTATGTGGTTTGGGAGATATTGAAGATTGATCCTTCGGCCAAGATTCTCCATTCTCAGCATTTAGATTATGTCTCAAAGCCGGCGCACTGGGCTATGTGGCGTTAGCGCCTGCGGCAGTTTCGTTTTATTGAAGTAAAAAATTAGAGCCATGGGGAATTTCCCCATGGCTCTATTGCATTGCATTGTTTCAGGTAGTTCTAGTTAACTACGGTGCTACAGTGATGGTCTTATTGAAGTAGCCCTTCTGAACACCACTCATGTACACGTAAACCTGTACGAACTTGCTTCCAGGAGTGCTGTAGGTATGAGCCTTAGCAAGAACTGATGCAGCAGTATTCGTGGTTACGTACTCATAATTGCCATCGCCCCACATGATTTTAATCTTGTTGTTAGCGACTGGCAAATTCACAAGGTCAAGCGTTCCAGCATTTACGCCAGCATTGTCAGTCCAAGCAATGACGTTAGCTGGTACATCAATTACGTTAATTTCTTGTGTTTTCCTGGAAAGATTACCTTCCGCATCGACAGTTTTCAGTTCGATGATCTTCACACCTGGGGTAGCGAAGGTCACGGTTGAGTTTATGCCGCTTGGAAGAGGAGTAACAAGGAATGCTTCGTCGGTTGTAAGAGTCGCAGGATTATCGACAAGTCCAGTTCTCTCAGTGAGGGTCCAGTTGTAGGTAACTACGCCTGGCTTTGCAACATTAGCTACCAGTGGCAAAACTGTACCTGTGAAAACCTGAACACCAGGAGCACGAGGATCTTTGTCAACTGAGGCTGCTGTTGAGAAGTTGGCAAACGGCTTCACGCCGATACCGGAGTTAGCTTCAGTGATGCTGTCAAGGTATGTAACCCATGTTGCACGGCCAGCATATGGCAGTTGGGTAATAACACCGGTCTGCGGGGCTGCAACGAATGCTGCCGCGCCAAGGCCGAACGGTCCGAAGTCAGTTGCAGCAGCATTGATTCTTATTACATTCGTGCCGGTCGGGGTGATAACGATGTTACCGGCACCGCCGTCAGTAATAATGAAACCAAAAGCATTTGCATCTGTTGCGAATACGCCCATGGCAGTGATGACCTGAGCAATGGTTGTGCACTCAGCATTTACAGCCCATGTTCTGCTGACGATAGCTGTGTCAGGAGAAGCGGCGGTCGGCTTGACGTCAATCTTCAGGATGTGGCCTTTGGTTGATACGCCACCATCAGCGCTGGAGTTAGTGATGCCTGCAGCTGCGCCGCCAGTGATAGCAGTAGCGGTGAAGGTTGTCAGAGCAGTGTTCTGAGCTTTGAAGGTTGGCTCATAGATTACTTCACTGCGGTCAATGTTTCTGAGGACGCCAAGATCAGCGCCTGCAGGAGCTGGATTGAAAAGCTGGAAAGCAACAGAACGCTTGCCATGCTTGTCCATGATGTTTGGATGACCTTCGGTTGCGTCCATCTTTCCGTTAACCTTGGTGAAGGTAGCCAGCTGGTTAGGACCAAATGTCCAAGCGAGGTTGCCGTTGATCGGATATGCGCCGTTGTAAAAACCTTTGTTAGCGCCATGACAATCAGTACAGCCATTCTTGCCCCAGGCAACGTCAGCCGGAGCGATGTTGTGAGTGCCTTTGAACGGAACGGTCAGCATAGAGATACGTGGTGAAAAGTTTGGTGTAACAGCGTCGCTCTTCAGAGGGATTGGTACGCCTGTCTGTGCTGCAATGTTTGCAGTGAGCAGAGCCTGACGGGCAGTAATTTCGGCGGTGTTGATAATGCCGTCGGCAGCCAGAGCTTTCAGCTGACCGTTATCAAAGTTAATCTTGGCAACATGACTTGGCAACAGCGCATCCATGCCGCCAGGACGACCATCCTGATTGGCGTCATAGTTATAGTCGTTCATATCGCGCCAAAAGAATGAGGTCAGCAGGTTGGCGGAATAAAGCTTGCCACCCAGCCAGTGCAGAGCCATACCGTTTGACATGTCTTTGCCTACGAAAGGAACGTCATGCAGAGCTACGCGGCCCTGCAGGTCAGTTCCGGTACCGTCAACAAAAGCGCCACCGGTGATGCCGGCTTTGTTCTTGGTGTGGCAGGCGGTGCAGTCGATGATATCGATGTGACTCTTTGTAGCAACACCGTTCTTCACACCTGGTGCCTGCAGCAATATTGCGTTGAGTCCGGCGGCTCCGTGAGCCTGTACTGCGTTAGGTGCGCCGTAAGTTGTCCACGTAGGAGTGGTTGCAGGAGTGTGACAATCTTCGCATTTTTTGAAGGCAACGCCGTCCAGCGGATTCCACATGGCGTCAAAAGGCGATGTGGCCCCTTTAGCCGGATCACACTGACCAAGAGCTGCTTCAGTTACAACACCGGTTGTACCAACAACCGCGCCTGTTTTACGCTCATGGCAGGCCATGCAGCCGATACCGTAATGTACTTCACTACCAGATTTCCAGATTTCACCACGTTTCTTCCAGTCAACCTGGTATTCTGCCTGATGGCAGGATGCGCAGTTTGAGGATTTTGGTTGAGCGACGATCTTCGCCGCAAAATTGGCGTCGAGGGTCAGGTTGCCGCCAGCCAATACTACGTTGTTGTTGTACACAACATTTTTTGCAGCTGAATATGTGTTTTGAATAGGCGTACCGAGACCGGCACCGGCAACGCGGGACGAATCGAAGTTACCTACGCGAACTGCATCACGACGTTTATCCCAACTGTAACCATCTAGATGGCACATGAGGCAGTCCATCTCCAGGGCGCCGGTCTGGACAAAATCGTTTTTCTTGGCTGCATAGGTAGGACCTACGTAGGTAGGGCTGGCAGGGTTGAGATCACGGGCAACGCCTTGATGATTAAGTAGTTCGAAACCGAGACCGTCAAGACCGAAGATATCAATAAAGGTATTGAACGTGTTTACGGAGGCGCCGAAATTGGCGTCACGGTAATCAGTACGGTTGGCCGGGTCATACTGGAATTTTTTGGCCGAGGCATCTACCGGTGTGGTTACTGAGGATGTGTAATACTGCATGAAGCCGCCACCTACATGGCACTCGCCACAGTCACGCATCTCGCCGGCAACGGAGTTGTCAGCTTTTTTTGTAAAGCCCGTAGTAAAATCAAACGGTGTAAAAGAGGTAAATGCAGGGTCATTCGATTTTGCTGCTGCTGTATCGTAAATCGGTGCTCCGCCGTCTAAATAAGTTCTCGCCAACTGGCGAGCAGAGGGTGGTCACCAAGATCCAAAGTGACCGGGGCTTTGTACCCAGCTTTTGCCGGGGGCAGCAGCGCCGGCGCGCCAAGCGTCAGTTGAATCGGGGTTATAAGGGTTGAAACCACGGAACTCGTTGGCGCCAAGTTGAGCGTGAAAGTTGTGCTGCTCGATTTGGGCATAGGTTTTAAGAGCTGTTGGTGGAGTTTTTGTGTTCATGGTGGTGCCGTTATGGCAGAAGGAACAGGTGCCCTGCATACTGAAGGCGTTATTTTTGGTGGCAGGCGTAATTGCAACACCGGCTCTGTCGCGCAGCACCATACCACTGTGCTGCGTAGCGGCAAATGCCGATCCGCATGCCAGTCCGACAGCCAGTGAGGCCAGCAGAACAGACTTTTTCTGGATTCGTTTGCTCATTCTTTGATCTCCTTTAGATGTGATTGATGATCATTTTTTTGTGCGCAAGATTTATTTCGCCCATGGGGGTGGGCATTGAAGATAAACTTGCAAGCAGTAGGCTTTGAAAGAGAGCCTTTGTATTCATTTAGCATGGACTATGCCATTTATTTTGGAGTGGAGATGCAATTCAGCAAAGTCTTATGGAGGCTGGATCTGTGAGCTTTTTGGCAGTGGGTTACTGGCGGTTTTAAGTACTATAACTAGCTGGTGGGTTATACTGCCCAATTATATCTGGGTTATATCACTCACTAACCCCACAAGTTGGGGTGTTATACCCAATTTATTTTAGCTAACCTTGATAACTAGGATAAGGATTCAGTCAGTGTTGTCAGGTTGATTTTTGCACCAAAAAAAATCAACCTGATGGAGAAGGGGAGCACATTCCCTCTCCCCGCGAACTGGAGAGGGTGACCAAAGGTCGATTGAGGGGATAAGGCGGGGTTACACCGGACAACGCCAGGATTCAATAATACTTAGGATTTGCTGCATGGCAGCTTACTGTGCAGCTTTTGGCAACGGAGTTATATGTTCCGCTTGTTACAAAACGGATATCAAAATTTATCAGATGGGCGTTGGCGCTAATGGTCGCTCCACGGGTCTGCGGCACGCCATGTGGATCGTGACAGACTGAACAGGGGACTTTGTTAGTTACAAGATGGCTCTGATGGTGCGGAAAAGCCGACCTCATAGGATCAAGCAGTACATTCTGATCATGGCAGCGATAGCAAAGTGCATAGTTGGCCTCGCTGTAGGCAAGTGGATAGATGTCATCTTCGTAACGATCGACAAGAATATGTTTATTATTTGAACCGTGTGGACCCTTTGCCTGACTTCTGTCATCGTTATTATGACAATCGGTGCAATAAATCATGCTGCTTGTGCTGAACTGTGTACGCAGACTCGGTACCTGGACGCCTTTGCCAAATGTAAGCACCGGGTGAAAGGAGGGGTTGAGCGGATCAAAATCCAGACGTGTATCAAGCTCCTGTATCTGCCTGAGAACGGTCTGAGTATTATAAAAACTGTTTCCGGCATGACAGCGGAAACAGACCTCGTACTCGTTAGTAGCGGCAGAGGTGAGCACTACTCCGCTACTTGAAACCCCTTTTACCCCTGCAAGGGGTCCACTCACTGCAGGAGCCGTTGCCGTTGCTGTCTTGGCTTGGTGAGGGTTATGGCAGTCGTTGCATTCGACATGTTTCTGAGCGGTCAGCGGGTTCTCCACAGGGTCGTGGATACCTGTGGTTGACTCCATGGGGTGACTGTAAAATTTGCTGGCGGCGCTCTGAATATCCTTGGCCCCTCCTGAGAGTGAATGGCACTGATAACAGTTAGCTTCCTCGGCGGCAAACTTAAGCAGACGTGCAGGCCCACCGGCATTGTGGCTGACATGACAGAGTATACACCCAGCACCAGTAGTGGGCGCTGTGGCATGAGTGGAAGTGCTCCATCCGGTTATATTGTGGCACGTTTTGCAGAGGGCGGAAGCGGCGTTGTCCATAACCAGAAATTTGCCGTACGGGTCGGTATGCGGGTTATGGCATGATGTACACTGAAGCATGTCCCCCCCTTCAAGCCTGACCTTGCTGCGTAGAAGGTTGCCAGGAGGGTTCAGCTGGCCATTCAGCAAGACAAGTTCATCGTTATAGGCAAACGATATGGGATGATCATTTCTCAGATCTGTTTTCAGATTGGTGGAACGGTCGGCCGGCATGGTTGTGACGCCCCCCGCCATCGGGATGGAATCTGATGTGCCAAAAAAGGCCCCCAAGGCAATGGTCCCATCATGGCAGCTGAGACAGAGGCGCGAAGAACCGCTCGGTTGCCCAGGCTTTGCCACCAATGTCGTGGACTCGTACAAGTCATAGATGGCCGAACTAGTCGGGCGGCTCCAAAGAGGCGTAAAGGGATTAGCGTGGTGAGGTGTATGGCAGAAGATACAGACCCGCTCTTCACTGGTTGCCTTGATCGTTCCTGGGCCCGATACAGACAGGTTATGTTTACTGCTCAGTATACCTGCCGCGACGGCCCATCCTGAGGCTGCGATCATAATGATCAAAGACGCGATCAGTGTTGAAACAGGCCTTAGAATGTTCAACATCGCTATTCTCCCTTTTCCGTATGCGTATTAATTCGTTAACCAATATCTGTCTTACCCTGATAGACAGAATAAGAGTGTTAACAAAAAAAATCTACCTGCCCCAAAACGGGATAAGTACGTTCACTATATTATTACGGCAGAAACCGCAGGAATAAATTTCTATCGTACTTAAATTGCAGAATACAACTTCTAACTTACTAAATGCTATCTCCCTGTAACTTCCGGGAAGTACTGGAATATCTGGATTCTGTTGTTGTAGGTATCTGCAACATAGATCATATCATCGCGGATGAAAATACCTGAGGGCATCCAGAGTTCGCCATTACCGCCCCCCCTGCTGCCGTAACTTAGCAGGAACTGACCATCTTCATCGAATATCTGTATCGCATCAAAGAGTGCATCACAGATATGCATGTGCCCTTCGCTGTCAATAGCTATCCCCTTGGGTTTGGCAAAGTTACCTGACGCATCTCCCTGTTCACCGAAGCTTTTCAGATGGGCACCATTACCGGAAAAAGTCTGGACGCGGCCGTTCAGGGCATCTGTTACGAATATACGCCCCAGTCCGTCTACCGTTAAATCGGTGGGACGGTTGAACTGCCCGGCATTTTCACCGGCAGTTCCAAAGCGAAAAGACTCCTTCCCCTCTGTGGTGAAGGCCACAACCTGCCCTGCAACGGTGTCGCTGACGTAGATAAGATCGTTACGGGGGCTGTAGACTATGCCGGTTGGGCGCTGTAAACCGGAGATGAATGGCATCACTTTAAGATTGTCTGGTCTGAAGCGATAGACCTTTCCTGCACTAGAATCGGTCACATAGACCATTTCGCCCGCATCCTCGGTCACTCCGATGGGCGACACAAAACCACTTTCTGCGATCCCTCTCACCAGTTCATACCGACCTGTTGCAGGATCTATGAAATGGACAACCCGCCCTCCGGTGTCGGCAACTAGAATCCTTTTTTTCGGATCGACATGAATACCGTAGGGGCGCACGATCCGCACCTGTGTCTCACCAAAAACGGCGTCCGAAACTCTTCTCCAGAAACCCTTGCGGATTCCGGCATCAGCAGGGGTGACAATGGCTTTTACCCAGGAAATACGGGCTTCCATAGGAGGTGGCGGCCAAAGAATTTTATCAAGCATGGGGGTCTGATGCAACTCAGGGGTAACGGCACAGCCGGCAGCTCCTAAGATTAAAGCAAACGCCAGAATCCACGCTAGCAATATTAAAAATAACCGCCCAAGACAAGGGGACATTTTACGCTCCATTAAAAAGACCTCCTGGCATTAAGGGTAATTGATTGATTGCGTGCGTAGCTGGCTGAGAAAACGCTCCAGTTTGAAGAAGCATCCAGAATGATGGCCGTCCTCCCAAAGCTGCCCGCCATATTAAGCGAAAGGTTAAATCTATTACTGCTCGCAGAATTGGTCATCGTGTTGAAATAACCGAGTGTCAGTGTCCCCTTAACATTCTGGAGGATAGGCTGGGTGTAGGTGGAGGAAAGCAATAAAGTGTTGTCCCATCTCTGGGAACTGGCAGCGGAATTGGAACTGTTGGAATACCATGAATAGCGATCCTGTGCCTTAGTCAGCAGCGATGCGTCAGCCAACTTCTTGGCATATATCCAGCTTGCATCAACATTCTGGATGCTCTGGAATACATTCTTGTTGGAGGAGTAGTCAAGCGACAGGGTATGAGGCTCGAGTTCACTCTTTATCCCAGCTTTAAGATAGGAGCTACCACCTAAGGTTGTGTTGACGTCAGATCCTGAAAAGATCCGCACGTCGCTCCAACTGTAGTTGACATTTAGGACATGCCTTTTCCCTAAAAGAGCGAGACGCCCACCGATAGAATGCCCGTAGGTGGAATATTTTATTTTTGGACTCTGTTTATAGGAGAATTTCAGGTACAGAGTCGTGACGCCCGGATTCGAATTAACCCGGATGCGTGTTAAAACACCGGAGAAAACTACATCGAAATCGGTGAAAGGGAGCGTTTGTCCTGCGTCTTTATAGAATCTGATCGTGCTGCTATCAATATTTTCGGCTGTCAGGTCAAGATCCTGGGGAAAAATGGTACCTTTAAGCAGCACCGGGTCAAATACGTTCAGAACAACGTCCGTTCGCGAACGGTCCTGCAACGAGTACTGATACCCATAATCAAGGCCAATAACGCTGTCCCTGTATAGATCTTTGGGTAGTTCCTTGAGATAAGATACACTTAAACTCCCGGAAGTGCTGACATCCGAACCATCCTTGTAATTCCCTTTCGAAAAAGCACCACCCACATTCGTCTGCAGACTCTTTAGATATCTGTGAGTTAGCGTGCCGGAGGCCCTCTGTAAGTTGTTGCTGTTCAGCACGTTCTGGTTACTGCTCTGGTCATAGGTGAGTCGACTATCGAGGGCTTTGCCGAGTTGCCAGTCGAGGGCAGAACCAAAGTTAGATTGCGATCCAGGAGAGCTGCCGCTCTGATTACGATAGATATATTTTGTACCAAACTTGCGATGCAGCCCTCGCAAGTTATCCCAGTACAGAGTGTTTGCTATATCACCACTGAACTCGTTGCGGCTGTCTACTGCCCCGGTTCCAAGCAGTGTCTGCTGATCGTACGACTGGTTGAGAAATAACGTGGTAGAACTCAGGCTACCGCCCTTTTGGGATAAATTTATCGATGCAGACTGGAAGTTCTGTTTGATGTCATCGACGAGTCCGGAGGTAGTAGACTCGTTCCTCGAATACGAAAAGACCACTGGCAAGAAGACGTTTATTAAGCTCATTGATACCGTCTGACCTTGAGAATCCACTGTATAAGACCGGCTGAAGGGCGGCTGAATCGTCGAGGACATCGACTGGACATTAAAATTGATGGGATAAGGCTTTCGGTCTAGTATTATGCCGCTGACGCTGTAGGTTATACGGTTAGCGCGGTCCGAAGTGCTTCCTTGGACGGTTTTGTTATCCCAGTCCTGATTGAAAACTAGGCTGAAGCTCGCATCGCCACGCAGCAGGCGAGGGTGCATTATAGAATACTCGGCGCTAATGGAGTAAGATTCGCTTAAACCGTTGTGCGTAGAGTTATTCTTTCCTGACCCATATTCATTCATACTTTCCTGAAAGTTATATCCGGCAGTCACAAATTGACGCAGATCATTCACGGTCAGCAGGGTGAAGCGGGACTGGGCCGCCAAAGCAGGTGAATGCAGCAGTGTCACTCCTAAAGCTGCCAAAGCGCATAAAAGCAAACCGCGCAACGGCCTCATGATCACGGCGGCGCTTTGTAATATGGTGTTGTTCCTCGTGACTTGGCTCATGAAGCAGTAGGTCTCCGGCAACGCCCCTGATTAAAGGGGTTACTTCAGAAAAAAGTATGTGTTCCCGGCATGGGGATCGTGACAACCTTCACAAGTCAAACCTTTCTCTGCAAACTGATCATGCATGCGCGCGGCCTTGCGGCGCTCCACATGGCACTTTATACATAGGGCCTCTTTATTCACATTGAGCAGCGAAGGGAATTTTGATTCGTGGGGGAGATGACAGGCCAGGCAGTCACCGACCGCTGCGG
This sequence comes from Geobacteraceae bacterium, assembly GCA_025355965.1. Classification (GTDB taxonomy): domain Bacteria; phylum Desulfobacterota; class Desulfuromonadia; order Geobacterales; family Pseudopelobacteraceae; genus JACRCG01. The sequence continues at coordinate 17,950 of JANXYR010000026.1, read as the reverse complement.
GGCCATGTTGAAAAGGCTTGGCAAGGATATCCTTGTGACAGATGAAACAAAGTTCCTCCCGTGGCTTGACTAACAACCCCTCTTCCTCACCCCCGCCAGCACCCTTATTCTCTCTGTGGCAGTCATTACAGCGTTTCTCTTCGTAAGGGCTATGCACAGAAGCTGTTTCCACCACAGGCAACAAAGAGTTCACATTTGTTTTGTTCAGACAAGCAGCCTTAGCCCTCTCCTCGTGTTCCCGGCAAAGTTCCTCCACCGGGGGCAGGGTTGGGTAGCCATCAAGTACGGAAGTCAGCACCTTATGTCTGCTCACAGGATCACAACCAGAGGCGGTACAAACCACGCACACCAGTAGGACTAAACAAAAAAACGGATTCAGATGCAGATAAATTCTTCTCACAGTTATGCCTACTTTACCGTCGGTTTAACAGTGTCGGGAGTTTCAGTGACCGGTTCCTGCCCAGCGTTTTTCTCCTTTTCCTCCTGGGCCTTGAGCAGCTTTCCCTTGATCTCCGCTGCCTTTTTAGCTTGTTCTGCTATGGTTTTCTTAACATCAGCGTCGTAGTCGACTCCCTGCTTTTTACCGACACCATAGATGTTGACCATATGATCTCCAATCTGACTTACCACAAAGATTACCTTTTCCAGAATGAAGCCGGGTGCCGCCATTTTCTGATAAAAATCAAGGTTATCTGTGGAAGCAGCAATACCGGCAGGGATATTAAGTGATCCGGGTGTACCAGGAGCTCCGAAGAACATCATAATACGCATCTGATCATCAAAAATCTGCACATGTTGCGCGGCAGCATCCACTACGTAGATAAACCCCTCATTGTCCACGGCAATCCCGCGGGGACGCCCAAACTCACCGACGGTGATCCCCAACCGCCCGTACCCCATGAGAAAGTTGCCATCCCGGTCGAGTTTGACGATCCGGCCATTACCGAAATTAGAGACAAACAACGCCCCTTTGCCGTCACTGGCCATATTGGTCGGGCCTGAGAGTCGCCTTTTGGGATCGTCACCACCGCCAATGGATTTCAGGAAGTCGCCGCTGACAATGTCGAAGATAAGTATCTGACTAGTGCTGTGATCAAGAACAAAAATGTATTCTTCATCTACACGTACATCAACAGGCTTCATCTCCCTACCGGTGCCAATACTGCGCAGATAGCTACCATCAGGGGCATACTGAAGCACCTCGAGCCTCGAGGTATCAGCCACAAAAATGTTGCCCTTTCCGTCGACGGCGACATTTATCGGTTTTTTCAGCCGACCGGCATTGATGTTGCCCGGAAGGCGCGTCATCTTCTTGTTTGGGAGATCTATAATCAGTACATCCGCTTGGACCGTATCACAGACGTAGATCTTGCCGTTGGCCACAGTGATTCCGTATGGCTTGACTATAGACACAAACTCCTCGCCACCACCGCCAAGACTGACAAGCGACAGCGACTTACTCTCAATAACATCTTCAGAATCTTTGATGGCCTTCAGGAACTGGACACGCGGCAAATCAGGGGTCGGAGGCCAGAAGACCTCTTTCACGTTGGACTTCCCGGCACACGCGGTTAAACTGGCAGATAACAGTACCGTAGCAATTAAAATCATACTTTTTCCCAAAACCGTTTGACAACCCGAATACCAACTTCCCATGCAATCCTCCTCACTTCCAAAAGATGCCGATCGGTCCGTCTACACGGAAAAACCGTTCCGGCTACAACATCCAATCTTTTTATAACTATAAAATAATAAAAATGAAAGAATTAAAAAAGGGCCACCGAAATTCGGCGGCCCTTCGAGTGACAGAATACAGTTTAATTATTTGTTTTTGTCATGGCACGACAGGCAAAGTGCTGAGTCTGTCTGCGAAGCAAGCAAGAAATAGCCACGACCGGAAGCAGGGGTTTTGTTAAGAACTGCTGGACCGTTGTGAACGTCATGACAAGAAGCACAAGTCATAACAGCACCTACACCAGGAATATCAGTCAAGACTGACAGAATAGACTTCGTCCCGCCAATAAATGTCGAGGTAACGCCTTTCAGCTCATATTTGATAGTATCAGACTGCATATCGGTATAAACAAAACCAACCGGGTGATCATTTGCAAGACCATAGCTTCCACCAATAGCAAAGTGGTTCGAACCAAAGTAGTTCATAAGGTCATCGCCTCTTTGTGCAACTGTCCCTGTCTTCCCATAATAGGAGTCGACAGCGATGGAACCATCATGGCAACTCATGCAAAGACGTGATGGGCCCATCATTGGATCGTAGGCTTTACCGTCTAATGCAGGATTGAAGGTGGCGCTGACGTACTGATCATAGTTACCGTTAGACAAAGTACGGCTCCAGAGAGGAGAGTAGACCTCATAACTAACAGTGGCACCGCCAACCTGCACATCAACCATCTGTCCAGGAGCAGCAGCATGGTGAGGAGTGTGGCAGTAAGCACAAGTACGAGTATCAGTGTCCTTAACTCCACCATTAGTAGTTAGAAAAAGATTCATGTCATGCTTTGAACCAACAATACCGCCACCTTGAGAACCGGCAGCTGCGTAGGCCATAGTGTATCCGGCTGCGATGCTAGCTACTGCAACAAGAGTAATAATCTGTTTTTTCATTTTGTGATATCTCCTTTAGCTTTTTTTTTGGATAATTGCGTGGCCCTCTTTCTGTGCACACCGCTAACTTTCCGGAGTAATCGCTTCCCCCAAAGCAACCACCCATACAAACAAAACGTTCGTTGCATATTATAAAGCAAGTAGAATGCCATCTTTATAATATTTGTTTAAATAAGCTCAAAGCATTGATTTTATTTATATTTTTAGTTTAGTATAGTAACATCCGATGCAGTTCCAACAACCCTGAGGTAAATTTCACCCACCTCACAGACATCCGAGTGTGTCATATGCCCCATTACCCCCACATTCCATATGCAAATAAAAATAGTGATCGAAGATGCGCCATATTTTTAAAGTTCTGAACTGCCTTGTTGCTATTTATTTATGGGAAAGGTCAGATCGACCGGCTTGACCCGATCATAGCCATAGCGACGGTGACAACCCGGTGCACAACTCCCGCCTGTGGCAGTAATCTGGAAGCGGCTCTGTACGCGCCACTCACCGAATTTGGTCCCCTCAGCGTTGATGAGTTTCGGCCCGCCGGAGGCGTGTGATTCGTGACAAGCCCTACAGCTACGTCCTTTGCTGTTGTTGACGTGAACATAGTGTAGATTCCTGCTGCCATTACGAAACTTTGTATAGATGGTGGTTTCAGCGAAGTTGACCATATTCTTGTCGTGACATCGCAAACAGAAACTATAGCTATCCTCTTTGAAAGGTACGTAAAAATCACTCGGATAGTTACCGGTCAAAATATGGGGAAAGTCAGACCCGTGGGAGGAATGGCAACCACCACAAAGGCCTTTTTTGATCGGCCCGTGAAGATACTTTTTCCCTTCCAGATCTTTTTTTATATTGGCAAGGGGGGGCTTGCCGAGTTTGTCGCTACTGTGGCAAACAAGGCAGGTGTTTTTTTCATCATCAAACAACTGCAGGCCCTTTACTTTGGAAAAGTGAGACGAATGGCAACTACTGCACAGTTTGCCCTCAGTGACCGGCTTGTGAGGCACTTTGGCATTTTTGATCTTCTTCACAGTTTCCCTGTGACACCCTGCACAGAGATCCGGCATCCCTTGTTTCAGCAAATTGGGCCACGACGAGCTGTGGGGATTGTGGCAGGATGTGCATGGTTCTTTTTTCACGGGAGGGTGAATTATTGTTGCAGAATTCATCTTTTTGGCAAAATCGTCATGACACGAAAGGCACAGTTCTCGTGAAGCTGATTTTAATAGTCCCTTTACATCTGATTGGTGAGAGTCGTGACAGACGGTGCAACTCCCCGTAGCCACCGGACCATGTATGTACTTTTTGTTGAAAGGGGCGCTGTCGTGGCAGCCGAAACAGAGTCCGGAGCGGTCCTCGTTGTCATCTAAGAGAAAACGTCCATTTGCGCCATGAGCGTTGTGACAAGCGACACATTCTCCTTCCTTGAATGGAGAATGTGTCACCTTCTTTTTCCCAAATGAATTGTGGCATTTTTTGCAGAGCTCAGCAGGCTTGGCGATAAACCCAAAACTTTTTCCACCCTTGAGAGGATGTTCCTTAACTGTTTGCTGGTGACAGAAAGAGCAATCTCCATTCTTTAGAGGCTGGTGAATATTTTTAAAAGCTCCGATAGCCGAATGACAGGTTGTTGATAAACATGTTTCCGCATAAGACGGCGTGGCATTACCAAGAAAAAATACAATGGCAAAAGATATGGCCCATGTTTTAATCATGATATACATACGCAACATTCCGGAGGGGTAAGATGAAGGTTATGAGATCCACAGGCATTTTCTCCCTTTCGCCAAATATTTTGTACTTGAGAAACTTTTAAGCAGGACTCGTATTCTCCAAAGTAAAACTTGTTTTAATGTAATACGTTGTTTTTTGCTTTTCAGTCAATATTATTATTGTGCGGTTTACTACGCTTTTCATTTATTATCAAGCCTTTCAAAAAGGCTATTTGACAGCAGTGGATTTCGTCAGGGCACACGATACCTATTTCGGTTCAAACTCTTTCAGTATTTTTTTTGCTTCCCGGTATCCCTGTTCCGCTGACTTACGGAACCATTTTTCTGCTTCGATCCGATCCTCTTTTCCACCTAGTCCTTGAAGACACATCATCCCAAGATCGTATTGAGCGTTTGCAAAACCGCTGTCGGCAGATTTTTGAAAGAGCTCTCGTGCTTTATTGTAGTTTACTTCTACGCCTTCGCCACGCACATACATGAATGCAAGATTCCACTGACCAACCGGATCATTTTGCTCGGCCGACCTCCGATACCATTTTAGCGCCTCCTGCTTGTTCATATCAATGCCAATGCCAGTGGCATACATAACTCCAAGTTTCGACTGAGCGTCAGCATTGCCCTCTTCCGCCATTTGTTTGAGTTTAGGAATATCCATGCCGTCAAATCCCCAAGCAGGGGCAACAACCACTGTAAGTAAAATAAAATAAAAGCAGATAGCCACATTCATATTTTTCATATTCCTCACCCATTAAATCCTTATTAAATTCTCAGTTACTTTCACATTATATACATTGTAATTGCGCCTTGATCTATAAAAAAAAACGCCTCTTTGGGGAGGCGTTTATATCGTGAATTCATCTGCCTCGCAGGATAAGGACAAAGATGAGTTCTTTCAAACTAGATATGGTAAAATTATTCAAGTGTTATGGCTGTTAACTTGGCACGTTACGACCTTAACAGCTAGCCCATTTGAATACCGTATATCCTTCAGGCTTGGACTTCATCTGAACCGCAACCTTCTGTTCGCAGTCAAGATCTTGATACATGAACTCAGAGATACCATATTTTTTCATCCGGTAACGTAGGGTGTCACGGCTCATTTTAAGTATTTTGGCAGCCTTTGACTGATTACCGCTGGCGCTCTCCAAGGCAAGGCCAATCAACTGTTTTTCAACCTCCTCGAATGAGATCCCTTCAGGAGGCAATTGGAAACCTGCAAAACGGTGCCCATTATCTGTTGTCAAAACGGTTTGATCGGAAGACTGCGGTTCAGGTGAAGTGGCGAGGCGATCCTTCTTGGGTTCCTCGCACAAATGAAAGTGCGTAAGCATATTGCCTTTCTCAAGCATCATCGCACGTTCGATAACATTACGGAGTTCACGGACATTCCCCGGCCAGGAATAGGCTTGTAACTTCTCCAAAGCATCAGTAGAGGCCTTTATTATCCTCCTCCCATACTCAGCATTCAAGCGCTCAATGAAATACTGTACCATTGCCGGGATATCCTCAAGGCGTTTCCGCAAAGCAGGAACACGGATATTTATCATGTTAAGCCGATAATAGAGGTCTCCCCTGAAACGGCCATCCGCAACCATTTTAACAAGATCCTGATTCGTTGCGGCAATGATGCGTACATCGGTTTCAACATCAGCTTCGCCTCCAAGGCGTCGAAACCGCTTGGTCTCCAAGATATTGAGCAGCTTAGTCTGCATAGAGAGTGGCATGTCCCCTATTTCATCAAGAAAAACAGTTCCACCATTGGCTTGCTCAAAAATCCCTTTCTGTTTTTTACCTGCGTCGGTATAAGCACCTCTGTCATGGCCGAACAGTTCATTTTCAATAAGACTTTCTGGAATAGCCGCACAATTTACCGCTATGAATGGTGCATTGGAACGTGCACTGTACTGGTGAATCGCCTGTGCCACCAATCCCTTGCCGGTACCGCTTTCTCCGGTGACCAGAACCGTTCTTGCGTCAGTTGATGCACAGGCATAAACCAGCTTGGAAATTTCCACCATCTTGGGTGAATTACCTATCATTTGATCTTGTGTCGATACGTTTCGACGTACCGTAGGGCTTGGTTCAACATCCTCTATTTGCTTATCTTTTATGTACTTAGCAACAGAAAGTACAATTTCATCCATTTCGAACGGCTTGCCAAAAAAATTGACCGCGCCCAATTTAAACGCGTTTACGGCGGAATCCGCCATAATATTCGCTGTAATGACTATGAAGGGTAGAGAGTCATCAGCCCCCCTCATCGTAACTAGTAAATCAAGACCGTATGCGTCGGGAAGATGAAGATCAAGTATCACCAGATCAGGTTTGAAATCATAAAATTTCTGAAGGGCTTCTTCCCCTGAAGCAGCCGTCTCAACAACATATCCCACCTTTTCTAGGTTTAAAGCTAGCATTGAGGAAATGAGATGTTCATCGTCTGCAATGAGAATTTTGGCTTTACTCAAGACTGGCCTCCTAAGTTAGGGTTATTAACGCCTGACACACCGTAAGGAAAAACAAACTTTCCCCTGTCCCGAAACAGTAAATTAGCCTTATATCTGATTATATTTATAAAGGATCTAATTCGAAAGGTAAAACAATTAGTTTTAATAGTCTTATTCATATCCCTAATGAGGTTGTTGTGCATTATGCAACTTGTACGTAAAAACCAACCGACACTAAATCGGCATGAATCCAATTAAGCATCTGACATCACTTCTTACAATCAAAAGCAGACTGTTCCTTGCCATGATACATATGACAAGGAACAGTGAATGGCGGTGTGTAGATCTTACTTATCCTTAGTTTTGAAATTGGCATGCACAATGGTAACGTTTTGGCCTATTTTATGGTTGCCTGCTCCACTATAACGTCATATTTATAGCCTGAACCGAAATCCTTATTTTTGTTCAAAGTGCCGGAAATAGTTATAATACTTCCTACTTCAGGCTCTCCTTTCATTGTTACAACAAGATTGTTATTATTCATGGCAGGAGTGCCGGTCCCGTCCTGTATATGAGCCCAGTTCATGCCCATAATTCCGTTTGAGACCTTCATTACTTTGCCTCTTACTTCTACGATTTTCTTGTCAAGTTCCGTACTTTTTGCAAAACAATCGGCAACCGAATGAGCATCTTTACCTTTTGCCGCCTGAATAGCTATCTTTTCATCGGAAGTTGGTTCAACTACTTTGCTTCCTGTTGGTTTTTTGTTAAGTTGTTCAGCACCGGTTTTCCCCTTTACTGCACCGCAAAACTTGATAGTCGGGAAAGTACGATTGAGGGCCTTACTATGAAAATTAGCCATGGGCATACAACCTGTGAAAGTTACCTCCTGCCCAACTTCTAAGGATGTGGCTGGAGAAGCAACCCAATCTGTTACACCATTTTTTTTCAAATTGGAATAAGTGTAACCACCCGCATTCATAGTTTCTACAACTATGCCTGTTTCTCCTGAAGGGGCATCATTTTCGATCATTCCTCCAGCGGTTAAAGCATCGGCCACTTTATTGTCTGATTTACAAATTCCGCTAACCGGCATTAGAACCAGTGAGCTAAGGGCCAAGCTGATTATTGCAATTTTCATTTCATCTCCTTTTTTTGTATGTAATTGCCGTTGCAAAAAAACATTGAAGTTGGATTGTAACATTTTTAATCGCAAATACGCAAGCATGGATACAGATTTCAGAATCTGGGCGAAACAATTGTTCAGTCGTTAATATTTTTGATTGTCGATTATTTTCCAAGGCGAAATAGAAATGATGGTGCTTTTATCCTTAACGGAGCCCTAAACATTGACAGTTCATAGGTAGATGGTAAAGGCGGAAGAGGTGACGCCTTCCTTATGATTTCCATCAGAAGCCGATCCGCCTCAGGCAATCCTGTTCCCTGCTTGATCTGTATCGAAACTATGGTCCCATCCCGTTGAAGCAGCACATCAAACAGACCATCCTGACGAATCGGCTCATTAAGTTGTGCCGCATGATTCCACCACTCCCGGTTGATTTTTTCAACCATTTCAAAATAATATACCCGAATGTCATCCTTCAATGACCTGCCATCTGCAAAACCGCTGAAATAACCGTGTGTCATACCCAATCCCAAGGGTATCGACATAAGGTCACCCTCTCTTGAATTGGCAGATGTTTCAGACGACTGGTCTGATGACTGTTCCTGCAAATGCTCAACTGTTTTCTGATCAGCTGTTGGTTCTAACGACGTCTTCTCAGAAGAAGGTACTAAAGGTTGGGGTGCAATAGATTGATTCGATGCACTGATCGATGGGCCAAGTACAACATCCTGAACAATGAATTTAGGGGCATTATCTACGCCAGTCATAACACCACCGGCAACAATAAAAACAAGTGCCGCGACGATGTGCAAGACAAGAGAAAGTAAAAGCGAGTACCCCATTACTCGCTTCCTTACATCATATATGCTTATGCTACCTGTGGTGCTAATGCATATCATTTGTTACAGCCTCGCAGAAGATTACACCGGAACCCTCGGAAACATACAGCTAGCGGCATGTCCAAACCGATCTGGAACAAACCTAAATTGATCATTTTTTCTGTCTATGCAACAGTCAAGACGTTAGATCATCTACTGTTTGTCGTTTTTCATACCTTACCTCACTTGTTTCGCTGCTAATACGTCGGCAAGTCGGTAGTTCCACTGTAAATACAGTTCCGGATGAGCCACTGGCAACACTAATATTCCCATTATGAAGTCGCACTAGCTTTAGGCATATCGTGAGTCCAAGGCCTGTACCATGTGTTTTTGTAGTAAAAAATGGGTTGAAAATACTTTCAAGTACCTTAGGTGGAATGCCGGGTCCGGAATCCGTAAAATCTATCCTGACAAATTCATTGCCATCATGATAGGAGAGTGAAGTCTTGACCAGCAGAATTCCACCAGTGGTATACATAGCCTGAAAAGCGTTCAGAATTAGATTTAAAAAAACCTGCTGAATCTGTTTATTATCCACGTAAACCGGAGGCAGACCACCCTCCAGTTCCAAAATTTGCTCAATATGAGCTCCATTTTGATGTAAAGAGACAAATCTAATCGTTTTATTCAGAATACTTTCGACATCTACACAGGCAAGCTCAGGCGAAGATGGTTTCCCCAAAAACAGAAGATCATTGGTTGTTTTGTCTAGGCGTTGGACCTGCTCAAGAACCTCCCCAAGAATCGAAGCACGCAAATCATCTGCCAGCGTTTCATTCTTTACAACACCAATGGCTGCATAAATTCCTGCTAAAGGGTTCTTGATCTCATGAGCTATTCCGGCTGCCATTTCGCCAATTGATGATAATCGGTCCGCACGTTCAAGTTGCTCAAAATGCAGCTGTTCCAGTTCCATTCTGGCTAAATTGAGACGATCAATCATCGAGTTGAAACTGACAATTAAACGGCCAATTTCGTCTTTACGTTCATAATCAATATGAACGTCTAAATTGCCCTGCTCAATTAATGACATGGTGCTGATCATTTTATTAAGCGGTTTTTTGACCACTATCAAAAGGATCAACGAAATCATTGCCGACAGAAAGATCGTCATCGCGATCGAGGAAAAAATAAAAATCCGCGATGAATCAAGTATCTGTTTTTTTGTATAATTCAGTGAATAATTGACCCGCAGTAGGGCAATGACTTTCTTTTTGCTATCATGGCAAGTATAGCACGTTTCCTCATTGTAGATAGGTTTGACCATTGAAAGGATCTCACCGTCCGTTGAATTACTGAATATGGCGTATTTGGCGTCGCGACTAGAGAGCTGACAAATACCCATGTTAACTTTACTACCGACATTGAAGGGATTTGAGGAGTGGAGAATAATCCCTTGCATACTAATGATATTCACATTAATTAGCCGATTATGATGCCCTAACAGTTCAAGTATTGTTTTGACATTGTGCGTATTGCCATATTTCATGTTATTTAAGATGCTTCTTTCAACCGTGCTCATCAATACTTCGGTATTTTCTCGGGCAGTTTTGATCAAAATGCCCTGCTGACGATTTACATTAAAGTATGTATAGATAAATACGCCGCCAATAAGCAGTGTGATCATGGCAACAATTACGCGAGTAATCAGACTATTGAACATTTACAAAATCCTAAGTATTTTTAGTCACTTCTGGTTATTTTATTGCACGATGTTTTTTATGCAACTGTCTAACTTAATTTATTTACAACGATATTTGTTTGATAGAACTTAGTTCGACCGCTGTTTGATCATCATTAGCCTTTATTCCAAAGGCAAGGAAGCAGTGACGCTGTCGAATGGGAGAGGGCACACCTGCTCAGTGAAAAAAGCGTTGTTACGCAGCAGATATTCGGCTTCTGAGGCAGTTACCGGCATATTAAAAAGATAACCCTGCATCTCGTCACACCCAAGACTACGCAGGGTTTCCATTTGATACCTTGTTTCAATACCTTCAGCAATTAGATGTAATCCGAAACCGCGAGCTATATCGACTATGGCTTTAATAATCGGTGATATATGATGCCCTTCAATCAGGTCTCTGACAAATGCCTGGTCAATCTTTAAGGTGGAAATTGGGAAAAGGCGCAGATAATTAAGTGAGGAATAGCCTGTTCCAAAGTCATCAATCGAAATACGGACGCCTTGTTGACGTAACACGTTCATCTTGCATATTATACTGGCCGTCTCTCGCAGAAAGATATTTTCTGTAATTTCTATCTCCAGAGAATCGGCGGGAAGACGATGTCTGGTTATGTGTTCAGAGATACGCTCAATCATGTCATCATTATCAAATTCCTGAGGAGAAACATTGATGGACATCCGAACATTCTGCAATCCCAGAGTACGCCAGTGAGCCAGTTGTCGACACGCTTCGGCAAGTACCCAGTCTGTTATTTGGCCTATTAAGCCGGCTTCCTCGGCCACATCAATAAAATCACACGGCATCAATAGCCCGCGTTCAGGATGCTGCCAGCGAATCAGCGCTTCCATGCCTATTATCCTGGCCTCATTCGCACTGATTTGCGGCTGGTAATACAGTTTCAGCTCCGAATTATGCAAGGCATGACGCAGTTCGTTTTCAAGACTAATCCGCTTGTGACCGCTGATGTTCATATCCTGAGAGAAAAAACGGTAGCCGTTTTTGCCACTGGCTTTGACCTTGTACATAGCAATATCGGCATGTTTTAAGAGGTTATCAACGCATTCACCATCGCAGGGAGATATAGCAATCCCGATGCTAGCGGTAATGTAGATCTCCTGATCGGCAACTGCGAAGGGCTTTTTAAACTCGCTTAAAATCTTTTCAGCTATCAATGCGGCATTTTCGACTTGTAAAAGGTCCGGCAAGAGTACTGTAAACTCGTCGCCTCCCTTACGCGCAAGGGTATCTACAGCCCGCATGCAATTACGCAGACGATGAGCGACACTTATTAACAGCTCATCACCCTTAGAATGCCCATAGTTATCATTTACCCGCTTGAAGCGATCAAGGTCTATAAACATAATACCTACCAACCTATCATACCGCTTCGAGTGGGTAACTGCCATTTCTAGGCGGTCTGAGAACAATCGCTGGTTAGGCAAATGGGTGAGTTGATCATGAAAAGCCTGAAACGCAATGGTCTCTTCAGCTATCTTACGATCTGTGATATCGCGTGCCACCCCGTATGTACCCATAAAATCAGGTGTCGACGAAGTTGCACCCATGTGATCATAAACACCCGTAGAGCTCATTATAGCTACAATGTGCTGAAATATGAAATCTTGATCACGCTCTTTCTTGCATTTCAGGCGTATCTCAAGATTAAATGTCGCACGTTCATCTCGTCGTCGCTCAGTAAAGGCGTAGAGTGCCTTTTCGATATCATCATTATGGACGATGGTACTATACGGCTTACCTATCAGTTCCTCGCGTGAGTAACCAAGCAGCAACTCAAACCGCTTGTTGATAAAAACAAAAAGGCCGGAGTGCCCAAGTGTGTAGATCAGATCGGGTGAATTCTCTACTAAAAATCGATGCAGGCGCTCTGACTGTCCAAGACGAGCAGTCATCAAGGCATTACTCATCTCAAGCTGGTTGCGGTAGAGCACATTTTTTACCTTAAGTTGGACATCTCCCAGTTCACTTGGTTTACGAATAAATTCTGCAGCGCCATAACGCAGAGCAAGAATAGCTGAGTTGAAGCTTGTATCAGCACTGACAAAAATGACGGTCGTTGAAATCTGGTTTTGCGAGATCCATTCCATCACTTCCAATCCGGAAAGGTCCGGAAGGTTGATATCGAGTAGAACAAGATCTATTTTTCTGGCCTTGAGTATTGCAATTGCATCAATACCTGTTGCACATTCCAGCAACTCACGTCCTGGTTCCTCTAACAGGAGATTCAAACTCAAACGCATGCGCGGCTCATCATCAACAATCAGGATGCTCCGAGAGTGGTCAGATAAAACGGTCGTCTCATACATATCTGGTTGGGTAATTTTGTTCATAGTTGCACATTCATAATTTTTGGCAGCAAGATTGAAAATCTCGTTCCCCGTCCTATTTTGCTCTGGCAAGTAATACGGCCTCCAAGTTTCTCCACCAATACTGCAACAATAGATAGTCCAAGACCGGAATGACCGGGACGCCTTTTGTCAGGAGGCAGCGGTTGGAATAGGTGCTGCATGACTTCCGGAGGCAAACCGGGTCCGGTGTCGCTCAGACGGATCTCAATGTAGGGACGCCCATCCAGAATAACATTATCGTGTGTGGAGATGATGAAAAATCCTCCTGCTTCAATGGCGTCGGACGCATTATTCCAAAGATTAAAGAGAATCTGCTTGATGTTATCCTTGTCGCACGTAACAACTGAAAGTTCAGGATCCAGATCTTTCTCAATTATGATGCCATTTTTGGAGAATAGTGAGTCGCCATAGAGAGCCACCATGCTCTCAATCACGTTATTAACATCTACATTGCCCACTATAGTAGTCACTTCATCCGTAATATTACTCATCCGCCGGATTATATGCGTGACGCGATCTATTTCCTCACCAAGAATGTTAATTTCATTCAGTTTGCTGCCACGGTCCGGCAGTTTTTTGCGTACGACTTCAAGATAGTTCTTTATTATTCCAAGAGGGTTACCTGCTTCATGAATAACTTTGCGAGCCTGAAGTTCAAAACTATTCTTCAGCCTTTCTGCTAACAACCGTTCACGCTCCTGCATTTCACGCAAATCTTCAAGACTAGTTGCAGCCATATTGGCAAAACTCGCCATCAACGGTAGGCGCTTTTTGAGACTTCCGTAGCTTGAAACGCTTACACCACATGCCATGACACCAAGGATTCGTGTACGACCTTTTAAAGGAATGTACAGCAGCCCATCACACCCAAGAATTCGAGTGATTTGTACATCCGCCAGTGAGACGGTATCCGAGCTTTTTTGCTCAAAGGTATTAGAACTTGGCATTTCACCGAGAGCCACACCAGCCGCCAGACTATAATCTGAATCAAGGAAGATTTTGATCTTCTGCAGTAAAACTGACTGGCCAATGATATTAACTCCTGAAAGCACAGCCTCTTCTGGCTGCACCATGAGAAAGGCAAACTGCCCCGGACCAAAGAGAATCGATGCCGATTCACGTATGGAAAGCAGTATTTCTGGTTCGCTTTGTGACGATGAAAAGCCTCGTTGCAGAGGCTGCAGCATGGCCATATTTTGTACCATCTCAGCCATTTGTAAATAGGCTGTGTCGTTAGTTTTCAGGGGTGGACGCAAAATTTCGATGGGAATAGTTGTTGTATACGGAAGAGTCTTGGCATCAACTGTTTCAGAAATTCCCAAGGCTGTTGCAAACTGGGAAACCCGCGTAGAGCAATGTTGGTAAAGAGTGATAAAGTTTGAGACGTCAACTCCTAACATTGAATGTACTGTTGTAAAATCGGCATTTTGTTCTTGTTGCAGGGGTTCCTGTGCTGCATGGTGATGACAAATTGTGTGGGCAGACCAAATAATTTGACTTAACTTGTCGGCAGTCACGATCTCATCTGCTGCGTTATGATGGAACAGAATTGAATCTGCCATAAAGGATGAAAGATCCCATTGATCAACCAGCCATGCCCCTACTGCTGAATGGTTAGTGCCGAGCTCCATCTTTTCACTGTTTCGGAGGACTGACTCATCTGAGCTTGCCGCCAGCAGCAATCCGTAGCGACTCCTTAACCCACCCAGTAATAGCAATTGTCCTATATCATGCAAAAGGCCGGCGAGATAGGCTTCATCAACATCGGGATATTTGTTTTCGACTGCTATAGCCCGAGCCACTTCAGCAACCCGTAATGAATGGCCCCAGAAACCGGTAAAATCATAGTCCTGGCTGTCTAAATCAGGTGGAAAAACGTTTTGAACGACAAGACACGCCGCAAGAGTCCGAGCGAGATTAGTACCAATATTGGCCAGACAGCTGACCAGATCTTTTGATTCACCTCTGCCTCTCAGCGCTGGTGAATTAGCAACAGTCATAACCCTTGCGCTCAGAGCCGGGTCTAAACTTACAAGCGTTGCCAACTCAGCAAAAGTGGTTTTTTCATCATCAACCAAGTGTAAAAAACGCAATACAGTTTGCGGAATGGTGGGAAGATGAATCGCTTCTATTGAGTCAAGGATTTCCTCTGGTATTCGCAACAAGCATTTCTCTCCTGTGCTTTGTTAACGTACATAATTAGCATACATCAATTAATATTATAATAAACCAAATTATATATAGAAATATTAACATATCATCACTGCAGCGTAAAAAAATATCATTTTAAGAGTACTTTCGTCAACGAATATATAAGATTATAGAATGTATCTTTTTTAGTGGGTTATTTCCCTCAGCAATGGTTGGGCTTTGGGTCATATAACCCAATATTTTTGAAAATAAATTCAATTTTTATGAAAAATAAAATGTGCTGCAGCTAATTAAAGTCCTATTGTCACAGAAGCACAACGGGATTCGCAAATATATTCACGTTTGTATACAAAAATGGAACAAATGTTGCACTTCCACGATTACAATTCGGTTCCGTTCCTCTTCTCTGTGGTAGCCGACCTTGATATATTTTTTGGAGAGTGCCATGCCACAGGGCCTGCAAACAGGGGGGAAGTCTCTTTTTCTGCTCTCAAGCATGATTTTTCCGTGCATCCAATCAATAAATAAAAAAGTACCTTGTCAGCAGAGCTGCAGCCTGTTAGTGCCGCTGCTGTTATGGCGCATGGCAGTCTACAGATTGTAAGGAATGAATATGAAATGTGCCGGCAACACAAACGGCAACCAGGGCAGTACGAAAAAGCTCACAACAATATTAATGTAGTTAAATGATATGTAAATAACGGAGGGCATCATGAAGAAAATTAGTTTTATTGCTATGTTATTGGCTGTAACAATGATGGTTATCGGCACACTTTCCAACGCATCAGCCGCTGGACAAACCGAAACCACGTCCCTGGTAGTCAAGCTCATAAACGGTCTCACCGCCGTTGAGCAGACAGCCGTAATTAACCGCGACGGCGGTGTCGAGACATCATCAGTACCGGCCTTGCGTCTGCACGTGGTCACTGTCCCGACAGCCAACTTGTCCCTAATCCTCGGGAGTTATCAGACAGATCCCCAGGTTCAAAGTGTCGAACTAAACAAGATCCGTAAAGCGGAAAGTATCTCTGGAGACACTAACTACGGTCTACAGTGGGCATTATCCAAAATCGGCTGGGAGTCGGCCTTCGGCAACATAACTCCGAGCGGATCTGCAAAATTAGCCCTTTTGGATACGGGCATTGACGCTTCACATCCGGACCTTGGCAGTAACATCATTTCTGGTACCTCCATCCTTAACGGTACAAACGGCCTTAGCGACCCTAACGGTCACGGGACCTCACTGGCCGGTATCATCGCAGCCATGACTGATAACGGGCAAGGCATTGCCGGAATTAGTTATGCCGGTGTGAAAATCATGCCGGTAACAGTCCTGAATGAGAACGGCATCGGCCAAGACAGCGACATCATCACCGGTATCATCTGGGCGGCTGATAATGGAGCAAACGTTATTCTCATGGGGTTCAGTAATCCGGACTTCAGCCAGAACCTTCAGGATGCCATTGATTACGCCTGGTCGAAAGGGGCAGTAATGGTAGCCGCAGCAGGCAACGAGGGCCTGAGCGCCCCCACATTTCCTGCAGGTAACCGGGGTGTTGTCGGTGTCTCTGCCACTAACCAATACGATACACTCTATATTGGCAGCAACTATGGGCAACATATCTTTATGGCTGCTCCCGGAACAGATATCTATACAACCGGCCTTGGCAACTCCTATAATTACATCAGCGGCACTTCGGCTTCATCTGCAGTTGTCGCGGGTGTAGCCGCCTTCATGAAGGCAGTTGACCCCACACTGACCAATGGGGTCATTGTCGGCCGCCTGGCCAGTTCAGCGGATGCAATTGGTACGGTGGGTGACCCCAGCAACCCGGTAATGTTCGGCAACGGCCGGGTTAACATGGCAAACGCCTTGGCCGATATTGGCACAGACGAAGTCCAGCCTGCCGGCGCATCGCCTGTTGGAAACGGCGGACCGTTTGTGGGACCATATGTTGCAGCGTGCTATCCGGAGTTAGTACTTTCTCCGAATTCCGGGCTCCCCGGCAGTGTTGTAAATGCATCTGGTTCTTTACATGGTAACAAAAAGATTGTTACCATAAAGTTCGCCGGCACCACCGTAGCAACGTCACCCACAACTTGCATAACCCAATCTGGTGGGAGTTTCGCGTGCAGTTTCACCATCCCAACTGGAACAGCTGGAAATAATACTGTCACTTCTGCATCCAACCAAGCTAGTGCCTCAGCTACTTTCACCCTGCTAAAACTTGACCAGGCAATCTTTGTAGATTCTCCCGTGCCTGCTGACCCCCCATACGGATCCACTTTCAATGTGGCTGCCCATGCGGATTCAGGACTGCCAGTGGCAATCACAGCCAACGGCTCATGCAGCGTTACCGATGTAAATATACCAGTTGCCGTTTCAATGACTAGTGCTTCAGGTAGTTGTGTCATTGAGTATAGCCAACCGGGCAACACCAATTTCAATGCCGCAACCAAAGTGACTAAATCTACGAACGCAAAGGCCCGGCCAATTACCATCACAGCCGATGCTGTGAGCAAAACATATGGTGCCACCGACCCGGCATTAACTTACCAAATCACCAGTGGTTCCCTTGTTAACAACGACACCATCTCCGGTGCTCTGGTCCGCTCAATTGGTGAGAATGTCGGCACTTATGCCATACTTCAGGGGACTCTGGCCGCCAGCAACAAATATGCTGTGACATATGTCGGAGCTAACCTGACTATCAACAATGCGACTGCAACTTTAGCATTAAGCGGTTTGGCTCAGACCTACGACGGCGCGGCGAAATCAGCGACGGTAACTACTGCCCCACTAAGCCTTACCGGCGTAACTATTACTTATGACGGCTCAGCCTCTGCGCCGACCGCTCCAGGCAACTATGCCGTTGTGGCAAAACTGGTCAACGCAAACTATCAGGCAACTGATGCCACAGGTACACTGGTGATCAGCAAAG
>JANXYR010000010.1 GCA_025355965.1 Geobacteraceae bacterium | reverse complement strand
CATGCCACAGCCGGTGTCGGTAACCGAGACTAATACACTTTCGTCTTCGCTCCAGGTTCGAACGGTTATGGTTCCCTGATTCTCACCAATAGCGTGTGCGGCATTCACCAACAGGTTAAGAAACACCTGATTAAGCTGCTGGGGGTAGCATTTTACCATCGGTATATCGCCAAACTCCCGGTTGAGAGTGGCCACATATTTGATTTCGTTCCATGCGATATTGATAGTGGTTTCCAGCGCCTCGTTCAAGTTGATCATGGCACATTCTGCCTGATCCACTCGAGAGAAGCTCTTGAGGTCCTGTACGATGCGGCGTACCCGTCCGGCGCCGTCCTGACTCTCGGCAATCAGCTGGCGGGCATCTTCCATAATGTAATCAATTTTGAGTCGTTTTCTGACGCCGTTTAAATTTTCTGTGTCGACATTTCCAGCGAGCAATTGGTCACCGGCGGCAATGAATTCAGCGAGCCTGTCTATATATTTATTCAGGGTAGTCAGATTGCTGGAGATAAAACCCATCGGATTATTGATTTCGTGAGCCACACCTGCTGCTAATTGACCGATGGAAGCCATTTTTTCCTGTTGGAAAATTTGCAGTTGCGCTTCTTTTAGTTCCGCGTAAGCCTTTTCCAGCTCTTTCGTGATAGCACGAAGATTTGTTGTATCGTTGAGCGAGATCACTTGGGCATTTACAACGCCATCACTTTTAATTGGATATATAGTAATGTCGTAAGAGCGTTCCGTTCTTGGCAAAAACAATTCACCATTTATGCCATCGAATGTAATAAATTTAAACCCGGCATCATTGACCAAATCTCGCCAGTCAGCGCCAAACAGTTCGTTTATCTGTTTACCGGTTGCAACTGACAACAGCTTATTGTAACGCCGGATTTTGTGATCGGCATCTGCCATGATCACGATATCACTAATATGGTCAAGGGTCTGCTCCCACTCATGTTTAGCCCGTTCCACCTTATCAAATAGTGACTTCAGTTCGGCATGTTTTTCCACGAGTTCTTGCTGTATCTGTACTAAAACTTCCGCTGCAACTTTACGCTCGGAAATATCTCTTAATACTCCTATGGCATGCCACTGGTTATTCAACTGTACAGAAGAAAGAGCCAATTCAACAGGGAACTCCTCGCCGTTTTTGCGTATTCCATAAAGCTCAACCACTTTACCGATAACATTACCTTCTCCACTCACACGGAATTTTTCGAAGGCTTTAAAGTGCTCTGTGTGATAGCGCTCCGGGACCATAAGGCGATGAAAGTTTTGACCAATAACTTCCTGAACCGAATATCCGAAGATTCTTACGGCTGCATCGTTCCATGTTGATATTGTCCCATCCGGATCAAGCATGATGATGGCATCCTGGGCTGCATTAACAATTTTATTCTGCCTTGCTTCACTCTCAAGAAGTGCCTCTTCCATCTGTTTACGGGAAGTAATATCTTCAAGTGTTTCTACTGCTGCAACAATATTTCCATTATTGTCCATAATCGGGGCCGCTTCAAACAGCAGATAGCGATTACGGCCGCCAAAACAATACCAACCTTCAGCCTGCCATCCGCCATCGGCATATTTTGATGGGTGTACATTCTGATACTTCCCGTTGAACTCGTCCTGCCCGTCAATTATCATATCGGCAAGTGTTGCGCGTTTGGTTTCATAAAAGGCTGACCAATGAAGGTCGGAGCCCTTCATTGTGTCGGTACTGCAGCCACTCATTATCTCAAGAGACCTGTTCCAGAACAGAACTTTGTGGGAACAATCAATGACAAATATTGGAGCAGAGGCACCGTTGACTATATTTTCTATTAATTGTTTCTCTTCAGTCAGTTGCTGCACTGTTAACACACAGGTTTCATCCATTTTCTGCACCTCCTCGGTCATGCTGCTGAAAGCTGTTGTCAGATATTTATTCTCGACACCAGCTTTAACTGTTATCGAATGCAGTTTTTTTGTATGGGGTCTTTTTAGTGCTTCTCTCGCCAGATCTGTGCATAACTTTTGCAATTGTAAATGATAGCTCACATCCGGATGTTATCAAGTCAGGTACTTTGGAGTATATGTAGGAACAATCTCACAGGAAGGTTGTTGGCGGGAGATTGTTCTTGATAGCGTAGCCAATCAGCTCTGCATTATTTTTGAATCCCATTTATAATTGATTTTCGTATTATTCATTATTGAACCTTACGAGCTAAAATTTAGGTTGTATATAGCAGAATCATTATTTCTTGGCGATGGCAAATCTGGTACAGCGTTAATTAATAAGTGGCAAATATACTTTAAGGAGTAAGGATTAAGTCAGTCGCAAATTCGTGATGTCACGTAACGGCGGTGCCCCAAACAACCGGTTGTATTCACAGCTGAATTAGGTAAGCTTTCACCAAACTTTCACTAATCCGGTTATATTGAGGTGGTTTTGAATGGATCTTACTAGACTTTAAAAGGTGGGTAATCGTAGATAAGAGTTTGATGTTATTATTTATTATTGCTTTTATGGGCCGCCTTCGAATCCAGTTTCCCTTATTATTAACCTCCCATTGCCAGCTACGCCGCACGTATAAATGGGATCACCTTCGCCCCTGCCTTCAATCCGTCCAGATAATCAGCCCATAGTTGCATCATCTTTTTACGCTCACCGGTCCGGCCAACACCAGCGGTGACGAGCAGGCGCTGTCCGGTGGGATGAATGTGCCATGCGGACCTGGCCCCCGGCTCGAAGGTGACATAGGCGCCGGAATAGGGCGCCGAATCCGTTGCCGGAAACAGAGGGTCGATGCGGACAGTACCGGTAAAATATTCGGCAGGCCCTTTCATGGAAGCCTGCGAACCGGTGCGAGATATGATCTGGTGGTTTTTGTCTGCTTCAGCGGCTCTGGCCTGGCCTGCACAAACGCCAGCTGAAGCGAGTAAAGAAAGCGTCATGATTTTCAAAGTGAGCCGTTTCATTTCTATGTCCCTTTCCTACGCAGCAAAATGGGGTCAAACGCCTTATTTCAGATATTTTGTGAAAAAGGATGTGAGCTTGTCAAAGGGGATGTAGTTCACCCGGTCGTACAGGTCCACATGCCCGGCTATGGGAATTATGTAGAGTTCCTTCGGTTCGGCTGCCAGTTTGTAGGCTTCTTCGCTGAATTCTCTGGAATGAGCGTTCTCGCCGGTGATGAAAAGCATGGGACGAGGAGAAATCGTCTCGATGTCATTGAACGGGTAGAAATTTGCGAACTTGACGACACTGGTGAGCGTCGGGTGCGTTGTGAGTGCAGGTGACGAGCTTTTGGGAGTGAATTCGCCTCGCTGTGTGCGGTAGAAATCGTAAAACTCACGCTGAATCGGGTCTGTGTCCGCATTTAGTTGATGTACCGTCCCGCCAACGTATTTGGTTTCACCGCCCGTGAATTCCACATAACGCTGCTCGGCTGCCGCCGAAATGATTTGCTTCCGCTGCTCGACAGTTTGCGAGTGCCTAAGTCCGCTACGGATGGCTGCGCCCATGTCATACATGCTGACTGTCGCAATGGCTTTCATGCGCGGGTCGATCTTGGCTGCACTGATGACAAAGCTCCCGCTGCCGCAAATCCCGATAGCACCAATCCGATTCCTGTCAACAAAAGGCCGGGTGCCCAGGAAATCCACCGCAGCACTGAAATCCTCGGCATAGATATCCGGCGAGACAACGTTGCGAGGCTGCCCCTCACTCTCTCCCCAGAAAGACAAATCCAAAGACAAGGTTACGAATCCCTGTTCAGCCATTTTCGTGGCATACAGATTGGCACTCTGTTCTTTGACTGCGCCCATAGGATGCCCGACAATGATCGCGGGATTTTTGCTGTTCTGCTTCAAGCCTTTGGGCATAAACAGGTTCCCGGCAACATTCATGTTGTATTGATTTTTAAACGTAACCTTCTCCATGGTTACCTTGTCACTCTTGTAAAAGTTGTCTGCCCCATTGGACTTGTCTGCCGCGGATACAACGCCAACGCCAGTCATACCCAGTGTCATCATGGTGAGGACGCGGAAACAATTAGTGATAAAGCTTTGTTTGTTCATTTTGATCTCCTTTACGTTGTCTCGACATTTGCGCTGGCCAAGGGAAGTTACATTACAAGGCAGACTTGAGCACAGCGACAATATCCGCCTCGCTCATCGGCGGCTGACCTGGCAAAAGCCCCTTGTCATCATGGATAATACGGACTGTTTCCTTGGCATACTCTGTCAGCAACGCGTCACCGATGCCGAGTTCAGACAGGCGGGTAGGGCAACCGATGGATTTGAGGAATGCTTCAAAGCGGTTAATGCCTTCAAGGGCACAGTCCAGATCGCTGCTGTTCTTTGCATCGAGACCGAAAATGCGTTCGGCAAACTGCACGAACTTTTCCGGTCTGTGGTTGGCGGCAAAGCGCATCCAGGCCGGATTGACAACAGCCAGACCTGCCCCGTGGGTGATGTCGTGATAGGCGGACAAGGTATGCTCGATCATATGCACGGGGAACCCCCAGTTGGTGCCTGTATTAACCCAGCCGTTGAGGGCAACGATCGAAGCCCACTGCACCTGGGCGCGAGCTTCCAGGTTGTTTCCATCTTCAAGCGCTTTCAGACCGTATTCCATGGCAGTGATGATGACGCTTTCGGCAAAGCGGTCCTGAATGGGGGTACCGTCAACGCCGTTAAAATATCCTTCGGTCACATGGGTGATTATATCGCAGATGCCGTACGCGGTCTGATCCTGCGGCACACTCATCGTGAGTTCGGGGTCCACCAAGGCGACAACGGGATACAGACATTGGGCCTGGACAAAAGACTTTTGCTTCGTCTCTTCGTTGGATATAACCGCACCCATGTTCATCTCGGAACCGGTATCCGATGGACTATAACACCCCGGGAAAGATTGCCGTGGGCGAAGTATCGTTGCGTCATGCCGCTGTAGCGGCGGGACTGGGCACCTTCGGTCGCCACAACCTGGTTGTTCATCCGCGCTTCGGCACCAGGGTGATTTTCACGGCCCTGCTTACCAAGCTGGATCTTGCTCCGGATCTACCCTTAAAGAATAATCCCTGCACCGACTGCGGTTTGTGTGTGAGCAGTTGCCCTGCTGGCGCATTGGATGAGGCGGGAAAGACGGATTTGCGCAAATGTCTTGGTAACAGTCAACCGTACGGAATGGGGGCCAATATCGGCTTCTGGTCCCGTTTTGGCGACGCAACCGCCGATGAGCAGAAGACAATGCTCCAAAGCCCGGAGTATTTAAGCTTGTACCAGGCAGGCTTCATTGGCCACCAGTACTTCTGCTTTCACTGTTTTACAGCGTGTCCGATCGGCTGCGGAAGTATCCAGTAAGTATTTCGTTATCACGCATTACGTAGACCGATCAAAGGAGTAGTTAGATATGAAAAAATTTAATTTCAAGAAATTCGGCGGTTTGCCGCTCACATATCGCATAGCGCTCATTATGGGGGTCGTGGTGGTCATTGTTGGCGGTGTTGTATTTGGAAAAGATCAGAAACTGTCCGTCGATACGGCAACTCCCCGCCTGGTTCGCGCCTATACCGTTATTTCCGCGCAGGGTGGTGCTGCGGAATATACCGGTGTCATTCATGCCCGTACAGAGAGCGATCTCGGCTTTCGTGTGCCGGGCAAAATCCTGGAGAAACTCGTCAAGGCCGGGGATCACGTCAAACGCGGACAGGTTTTGATGCGGCTCGATCCGGCAGACCTGCGACTTGCCGCCAATTCCGCCCAGGCAGCGGCCGAAGCGGCCCGTGCCCAGAACAAACGCGCCCTCGCGGATGAACTTCGCCAACGTGGACTGGTCGCCATAAAAGCTGTATCCGTACAGGAATACGAACAGGCCAAATCGGCGGCGGACGCAACCACCGCACAGCTCAATTCCGCCGTTGCCTACTCCCGGCAAGTGGAAAATCAAGAGGGGTATGCCGTTCTCAGGGCCGATGCTGATGGCGTCATCATGGAGATACCGGCTGACGTCGGACAGGTGGTCGGCGCGGGCACCGTGGTGGTTCGTCTCGCCCAGGACGGTGCCCGCGAAGCGGTGGTCAACCTGCCCGAGGGGAATGAAAAGATGGCCAAATCCATTGCCACAGCCTCCCTGTATGCCGATCCGACTCAGACGTTCACCGCCCGGCTGCGGGAATTATCCGCCATGGCCGACCCACTCACCCGAACCTATCAGGCGCGCTACAGCCTGGGTGGTGTCGGGGCAAACGCTCCTCTTGGCTCCACCGTGACGGTTCATCTGGATGGAGAAAACGCCCGTGGTACGTTGCAACAGTATGAAATCCCGGTCGGCGCGCTGTATGACGGCGGCGCCGGTACCAGCGTGTGGGTGATCAATCCCGCAACATCGACCGTATCACGCCGACCGGTGGTGGTAGCGAAGCTCGGCAGCGAGACCGCTTTGGTGAGCACGGGGCTCAAGCCAGGTGAACGGATACTCGCTCTGGGCGCTCACCTCGTCAAAGACGGAGAACGGGTAACGACCCTCTCCGATCCGGCGAAGGAGAAAAAGCCATGAGTCGCTTCAATCTTTCCGCTTTTGCAGTCCGCGAGCGCGCCATCACCCTGTTCATGATTATTGCCATTATGGTGGCCGGGGGATATGCCTTCCTGCATCTGGGGCGGGCCGAAGATCCAAAATTCACCGTAAAGGTCTTGACCGTATCGGCCGTCTGGCCGGGTGCGACTGCTCAGGAAATGCAGGAGCAGGTGGCTGACCGGCTGGAAAAACGTCTCCAGGAACTTGAATTTTATGACCGGGTCGAAACCGCCGCTTATCCTGGAACGGTGGTGATGAAGCTCTATCTGAAAGACACCACGGCTCCCAAGAATGTGCCGGATGAATTCTACCAGGCACGAAAAAAGCTGGGAGACGAAAAAATCCATCTGCCGCAAGGTGTGATCGGCCCACTGGTGAATGATGAATTCTCCGATGTGTACTTTGCCATGTATTCACTGGAAGCAAAAGGTCTGCCCCACCGTCAGCTCGTGCTGGAGGCGGAAACGCTTCGGCAGCGCTTTTCCCGGGTAGGTGGCATCGAGAAAGTCACCATTCTCGGTGAGCAGGATCCCAAAATCTATGTGGAGATTTCCTACAAACGCCTGGCAACGCTCGGCGTAAAGGCGCCCGATCTGTTTCGTGCCTTGCAAACCCAAAACGATATGACCCCTTCAGGCTTTGTGGATACGGTCGGACCGCGGGTCTATCTGCGGCTCGACGGGGCCATCAACGGAGTCGAGGCAGTCAAGGCGATTCCGGTGGCAAGCGGCGGGAAACTGCTGAAGATAGGTGATGTGGCCGAGGTTATTCGCGGCTACGAAGATCCGGCCACCAAGCAGATACGTCACCAGGGAGAGCCTTCGCTCATCCTGGCCCTGGTGATGAAAAAAAGCTTTAACGGCCTGACACTGGGCAAGCTGCTGAAAGCAGAAGAGACGGCGATTCGCAAGGAATTACCCGTTGGCCTGGTGCTGTCCAAGGTGTCGGATCAGTCCCACGTTATTTCCGAGGCAATTAACGAATTCATGATCAAATTCATGGTTGCACTGGCCGTTGTCATCGTGGTGAGCCTTGTAACGCTGGGGTTCCGGGTCGGCATCGTCGTAGCTGCCGCCGTGCCGCTGACCCTTGCCGCCGTGTTCGTCATCATGCTGTTTACAGGAAGGGATTTCGACCGGATCACTCTGGGAGCGCTGATTATTTCCCTGGGGCTCTTGGTGGATGACGCCATCATCGCCATCGAGATGATGGTGGTCAAAATGGAAGAGGGGCTGGATCGGATCCAGGCAGCGACATTTGCCTGGACATCCACGGCCAGCCCCATGTTTTTCGGTACGCTGGTTACCATCGCCGGTTTCCTGCCGGTTGGTTTTGCCAGATCGACGGCCGGTGAATACGCGGGCAACATCTTCTGGGTCGTGGCATTCGCATTGATCACCTCGTGGTTTGTCGCCGTCCTCTTTACCCCCTATCTGGGGGTAAAGCTCCTGCCCGACATCAAACCGGTTGTGGGAGGGCATGATGCTATTTATGCAACCCCTAACTATCAACGATTTCGCAGTATCGTGCGGCGGGTGGTCGATCATAAATGGCTTGCCGCCGGAGTTACCATCGTTTTCTTTATGTTGGCCGTCGTCGGCATGGGTTCTGTGGAGAAGCAGTTTTTTCCCAACTCTGATCGACCCGAACTGACGGTTGAGGTCAACCTGCCGCCAGGGACTGCCTTTGCCGCCACCGATAGAACGGTCAAAAACATCGAAAAAACGATTATGGCCGAACCGGAGGCCCGCTTGGTCACCAGCTATAACGGAAACATATGCAGCAAATGTAGAACACCGCTGCAACCTACAAAGCTGCTATATCCGATTGGCGAGAAAAATTACCACCTTGACGGCTTCATCTCAAGCCAGTGGAAAGAGTTGCAGTATTTTCTGAAAGAGGCCTTCATGATTACCGTTTTTGGCTATGGTGCGCCAGTATCAGACGTCAGTGCCGTAGAATTAATGAAAGAGGCTTGGGGCGAGATTGAAGTAAGAGAAATGGAGCAAACCGAAATTATTGATATAAGAGATGAGGATGATTTACAAAAAACCTGGGCTAAGTTTATCCACACACATCACTACGAAGTACATTCTAGTTTTTATGATTCGTGGATTGCTAATCATCCAAGGCGAACTGGCGAAGCGTATATCAACCAGTACTGGGAAGCTCAGTTCATCGACAACAACCCCCTGCCCAAAGACCTTTCATTCCCCCGGCTATGGGAGTGGCTAACTCCACTCAAAGAAGTCGAAGATAAGGCCGCACTTCAAAACGCATAACCAGGAGGCGGCACACAGGCGGCGCGGAAAACCTCGCGCCGCTGGTGCGCCTCAACCCCGTGTGCGCCCAGCATGGCGCGTGTCGCGTAAGCGACGTAAGATCAACTGTGGTGGTTGATCATTGACTTGGAGGTGAAAGTCCTCTATGGACCCTGATGGTGGGAACCATTAGCCGGACGGCAAGGGTGTCCGTCGCGAGGCGGAATCTGAAGGAAGCCGCAGGCAAAATTCCGGCCCGACGAACAGAAATCGCATATGAGGCAGTCATATCCGGGCGAGAAGGCACGTAACTTCAAAGCCCTACAACCATCCAGAGGGTGTGGCTGTAAATGCGGCGGGTATATGGAACGAAGGTCACGCGAATTACCTGGGGAGGTCTGCTGTCCCGCACTGGGCGAAATCCAGGTGCAGGGGAATTGGGATTAAATGGCCTATTCCCTCATGTTCGGCAGAAGTCAGCAGAAGCCATAGTAGTCGTCTTGACCAGTCGATGAAGGGCGGAACATGAAACGACGGAAAGGAACCCTGAATTTCGATGACGACAGTAGCAGCAGAAGGCCGGACTGAGATGCCCGGCGCCATACCGGAGTTGGGCGGTCGGAAACCGCAGGTAGCCGGTAACGGTGCGGCAAACGTCACGGGAATGCGGGATAACTCTGCTCCGAAGACGGACGGACTGATGGAGGCAATCATCAGCCGAGGCAACATGATGGCGGCATACAATCGTGTAATGCGCAACAAGGGAGCTCCCGGCGTGGACGATATGCCGGTAACGGCCCTGAAGGAGTACTTGCAAGAACAGTGGCCGCGCATCAAAGAAGAACTGCTGGCGGGGGAGTACACCCCGTTACCGGTGTTAAAGGTAGAAATCCCCAAACCGGGAGGCGGCACAAGAATGCTGGGAATCCCCACCGTCCTTGACCGACTCATCCAGCAGGCGGTACATCAGGCACTGAGACCGCTGTTCGATCCGGACTTCTCCACCCACTCTTACGGGTTTCGGCCCGGAAAGAGCGCCCATCAAGCAATCAAAGCCGCTCGTCAACACGTAGAGAACGGCAAACGCTGGGTAGTCGATATCGACTTGGAGAAGTTCTTTGACCGCGTCAACCACGACATCCTTATGTCGCTGGTAAAACGCAGGGTCAAGGATAAGCAGGTGCTGAAGCTGATTGGCAGCTACCTGAAGGCTGGAATGTTTGAAAGTGGCATCACGTCACCGCGGCAAGAAGGAACCCCGCAAGGCGGCCCACTCTCGCCGTTTCTGTCAAACATCCTACTGGACGAACTCGACAAGGAACTGGAAAACCGTGGTCACACCTTTTGCCGATTCGCTGATGATTGCAACATCTATGTTGCCAGCAAAGCCAGCGGCGAACGGGTAATGGCCTCAATAACCACATACCTGTCAAAACGGCTCAAGCTCACGGTCAACCAAGGCAAAAGCGCGGTTGATCGTCCATGGCAGAGAACCTTTCTTGGTTACAGCATGACGTGGCACCACAAACCTCGCCTGAGAGTGGGGGGTAAAGTACTGCCAAGGCTGAAAGCAACCCTGAAAGAAATCTGCCGGAAGGGTAAAGGAAGAAGCCTGCGCCAGACCATAACAGATGTGAACCCAAAGCTGCGGGGGTGGTTGAACTACTTCCGGTACGCAGCGGCGGAAAA
>JANXYR010000003.1 GCA_025355965.1 Geobacteraceae bacterium | reverse complement strand
CCCTTGAGGGTAATAGCCTGTATATGAGCATAGTATGTCTAAATAATATGGACATACTATGTTGCTTTCAGTCATATTGTTATCCTCATTCAAGAGAGGGATATCATGACGAATGCCCAGTTGCTCAATAGCATTCCCTATGAAGAGTTTGACTATCAGACTCTGCTTGATGCCGTTCACGAGTATGCCCGGCCTCGGATGAAGATTTCCGGCATGCTGGCAAAAGGGGATATCGTCCGCGTCAAAAAGGGGCTCTATATCCTCGGAGAGTCACTGCGTCGTCGGCCATTCTGCCGGGAACTGCTCGCCAATCTCATCTATGGCCCATCCTATGTATCCCTCGAATACGCGCTGCATTATCACGGGTTGACGCCGGAACGGGTAGAGTCAATTACTTCGGTTACCTGCGGCCGTTCCAGGATTTTCGACACGCCTGTCGGGACGTTTTCCTATCGCATGATTCCGATGGAAGCATTCCGCACCGGCATGGACCGGGTAGAGCTTGACGATGGACGTTCATTTCTCATTGCAGTGCCGGAGAAGGCTCTTGCCGACCGGATCGTTGCCGACCGGGGCGCCAGCATTACCACACAGAAAGAGTTACACGACTATATGCTCTCAAGTCTGCGCATTGACCTCGGTATGCTTCGAGAACTCGATCCGACTCGGCTTGCGGGGATTGCCCAGCACTATCGTTCACGCAGAGTAAAGCTGTTGGCCGATCTGGTCGGCCGGTTGCGCAGGGGGGATAGAAATGCATGATGCTGTGAAGCGGATGCTTGCCAAATACGAACCTAAAAGTGTTGACGATTCGGTCAGAGCCTTGCGGGAGATCATACAGGAAGTAGCGTTGCTAGGACTCTGGCGCGCTAAGTTCTTCGAGCACGCCGCCTTTTACGGTGGGACCGCCCTGCGTATCCTGTACGGACTCGACCGTTTCTCCGAGGATCTGGATTTTTCACTGTTGGAGCCGTCAGACGATTTCAATCTGGCGCGGTTCATGGCATCGCTTGAAGAGGAGCTGTTGGCATTCGGCTTCAACGTGCGGGTGGAGATGGTTGACAAGGCAGTAGAATCGGCGGTGCAGTCGGCCTTTCTCAAGGCAAATACTCGTAATGAACTCCTGGTTATCGAAGCCGGGGAAGAACTTGTTGGACAGATTTCCGCTGGTCAGGTACTGAAGGTGAAAATCGAGGTGGACACCGATCCGCCAGCTGGATTCACCACCTCGACCCGTTACCTGCTGCAACCGATACCCTTTGCCGTTCGGAGCTATGCGCTCCCGGACCTTTTTGCCGGCAAGATGCATGCGCTGCTGTTCCGCAAATGGAAAAACCTGGTCAAGGGGCGCGACTGGTATGATTTTGTCTGGTATGCCGCCAATCATCCTCAGTTGCACCTCGCCCATCTTGAGCAGAGGATGCGCCAGACCGGTCATTGGAGCGGGGAGAAACTTTTGTCGTTCACATCTTTCAGGGACCTGCTGTTCGAGACCATTGACCGGCTCGATGTGAACCAGGCACGTAAAGATGTTGCCCCTTTTGTCAAAGATCAAGATCAGCTTGCACTCTGGTCACACGATTTTTTCCGTGACGTGGCAAGTCGCATTCAATGTAACGAATAATTTTGTTGGAGGATTCTGTGGTTGATTACGAAGATTTACTGGCTGCCCTTCAGGAGCTGCTTGAAGCATCCAGCGCCATGACCAGCGGCCAGTTGCCGACGGCAAGCCAGCTTGAACGATACCAGCGTGCCCAGGAGTGGGCGCAACGGTTGATTAATCGTGAGGAAAAAGCGAAAAGCTCGCGTTTATCTCTATAGAGTAGCCCCGATCAAATCTAAACACCGCACAAAAACATAGTTGATTGAATACGCAAAAACATAGTAAGGTGGCAGCATAAAAACATAGTTAATCATTTTTGGGTGGCAGTTATGGCGACACCAGGGAAAAAATTGGCAGCCTCACTTGAGGCACTGCAACAGGCGCAGAGCGGAAACGTAGTCCGTTCATCTCAAATCAGCAGAGTGCATCGAGAACGCCTCGTTCAAAACAACTTCCTGCTGGAAGTTGTCAAAGGGTGGTACATCGTCTCCCGTCCTGCCCTGAACGATGGCAGCAGCACCCCTTGGTTTGCCTCGTATTGGACATTTGTTACTGCCTATCTGCAAGACCGGTTTGGCGAAGATTACTGCCTGACTTCGGAATCCTCACTCCACCTGCATACGGGAGCTACCGTCGTACCTCGACAGTTAGTGGTCATCACAAAGAGCAAGGGGGCTCAAAAACTCAACCTTCCGTTTGATACCTCGCTTTTGATCTACCAGGACATCAACAACTTCCCCGTTGGCAGGGCAGTGGTAAATGGACTCTGGGTCATGGATTTACCAACTGCATTATGTAAGGCTGTTCCGTCATTTTTCAGGCAGAACCCTGCTGATGCCGAGTTAGCAATGCGAATGGTGCGTGATTCATCGGAGCTACTCAGAATATTGCTGGCGGCAGGGAGTGTGGCTGCTGCTGGACGACTTGCCGGTGCATACCAATTCCTTGGTGAGATGCAGATGGCCGAGCGGATTGTGAAGGACATGACAATGAGTGGCTATAGTGTAAAACCTGCAAACCCCTTTGAAAACAGAGCGCCGTTTCTGTCATCAGGAGTCAGGATACTATCGCCATACGTCGCGAGAATCAAGACCCTCTGGAAAGCTATGCGCGATGAAATTGCAGAAACGTTCCCTCCACAACCTGGAATTTCTGCAGACCATAGTGATTACCTGCGGCGGGTAGACGAAATCTATGTTAATGACGCCTACAACTCTCTTTCAATTGAAGGTTATCTGGTTACTCCCGAATTGATCGAACAGATTCGTGATGAGAAATGGAACCCTGAAACCAACGATAGTGATCGTCAGCAACGAAATGCCCTGGCAGCTAAAGGATATAACCTGGCATTCATGGCAGTAAAGGAGAGCATCAAGAAAATTCTCGACGGCGCCAAACCGGCAGCTGTTGTAGCTGATGACCACCGCGATTGGTATTCGCAGATGTTCTCCCCCTCGGTTCAGTCAGGAATCCTGAAACCAGCAGATTTGGCCGGCTATCGTAATCAGGCAGTATTTATCAAGGGTTCACAGCATGTTCCATTGCCGCATTCAGCCATTTTGGACTGCATGGAGACCCTATTCAGGCTTATTGATGAAGAACCACATGCCGGAGTAAGGGCAGTTTTAGGGCATTTCATCTTCGTGTTCATTCACCCATACATGGATGGCAATGGGCGAATTGGGCGTTTCCTGATGAACACCATGCTCGCATCAGGCGGTTATCCCTGGACTGTCGTTCAACTCAAACGACGCAACCTGTATATGTCCGCCCTCGAAGAGGCTTCAACTACCGGTAGAATTTCAGCTCTTGCGAGGTTCATAATTGAGGAAATGACGCCGTCAAAATAGAAAAAGGCGACCACACTTTCAACTTTGTGGAACTGGGCAATACTCTCGGAGACGATGCATTGAAGCCTGAAAGGCTGCATTGAAACAATAAGCGGTAAAAGGTGCGGGAGAATTCCGGCATTTACAGTTCCATAGCCAGATATGAAATATAGTGACTTCCCCCGTTTTGTATACTATCGAATCCATAAAGCTATTTTATGACTACGACAATGACCAATAGGTGCTTTAATGGCCTCGCCTGTGAACCGCACATATCTCCGTCAGACACGGGATGCCGCTGAGCTGTTGGGCAAGCTCATCCGGCTTGGCAGAAAAGAACGCAAGATGACCGAGGAAGAGCTGTCCGGACGGTCGGGAATTTCTAGAAGGACCTTGCAGAAGATTGAGCGCGGCGATCCTAAATACTGTTGACTTGAACCGAACTTTCAATGAATCAATAAGGCTTTCACATGCTTCTATTGATCGCAAATTACTCGTTGCGATAAGGCGAAATTTGGGACGATCCAAAAATTGCACCAATAGTCTTTGGGCTTCTGGAGATAGCCTGTCAACCTCATCAAGAAGTAGAGTTTCACCTTCAGCGGATGCAAGTATCCCCTGATATCCTTTACTTCGATCTCCATACAAAACCTGGGAAAAGGAATCAATGCTGCTATGGGCACCACACGACACAGCAGGCCAGGACTCACTATTTGCTTCAACTTTTCAATCGAATCCAAGACGCTAATGCATGTTTACCGGTACCAATTTCCCCCGTAATCAGCACAGGAGCGTCAGTTAAAGCAATCTTTGATGCTTTATCGTAACATTTTCGCATGAGCTTTTCTGGTTCAAAATCATCAGGCATAAGATTTGCGCTAGGATTTATGGCAGAAACAAGATGTGGGCGAGAATTGCGGTAACTTTGGTAAAACGGCGAAATATCCAATCGAACTTCTCTAAAACGCTCGCCACCCTTTTTCCCGTCGGAAGAGCGATATGACTTCACCATCTTTAGAGATGGAGACACAAAACCGGAGGTCGCCATCAACAACATGATTGCATGCATTTGTGGCGTTCCAGGGTTTAAATGAAGATACATCTCTGCCAGCTGATTTTTCATCCGAATTTCTGGCAGTTGTTTTTTCAGGAATGAAAACAGTGCTTCATGGTCCGTCGGGTCGTCACTCTCCCAGGGTATCAACGTATGGGTAATTCTTTGTTTGGATCTCCTG
Source organism: Geobacteraceae bacterium (assembly GCA_025355965.1). Taxonomy (GTDB): domain Bacteria; phylum Desulfobacterota; class Desulfuromonadia; order Geobacterales; family Pseudopelobacteraceae; genus JACRCG01. The sequence goes on along the minus strand of JANXYR010000003.1, from coordinate 6,009 downwards.
GTTATTGCCTGCTTCAGCTCTCTTGAAACATCGGCGTCTGTGCGTTCTCCTGCCTTCAATGTTTTGGTGAGTTTTCTACAAAATGTTATGAGATCGGTAACCTGTCAACAAAGGAATGAGTCTGGATGGAATAACAGAGCCAAGGTGGGGCCATCAATTTTGTTGCCATCCTTGTCGACGGCATAATCACCGTTTTTTGAGTCCCACTCATACGGGTCATTTGATCGTGCGACCTACGTTATCAATACTTTTTTGTTCTGGATCGTCATGGTGCTGTCCTTTTGTTGACGACTTGTGAAGCTTAGCTACCCCTACGGATTTCTTAGCAGAAAAATAAATAACTACAGCCTACTTGCCTGATACCAGTACCAGAATGCTTCCGGATTGACCGACATAAGCCGGTTAAGGCGTTCCCACTCCCCTTCGATTTTCAATTGTCGAAGCACTTCCGGTGGGGGAAGCGTTTTGAATGTTTCCAGCGATGTGCCAGCACCACCGTTCATGATCAACCGGGTAATCAGTGCTGCCTTTGCCGCAGCCAGCTTGGCCATATCGAGATTGAAGCGGTGATTGACGAGATGGGAAGTCAATTTCTTTGCGCCCTCTTCGAGCATGAGAGCCTCTGGACTGTCATTTACTCCCTTGAGACGATGTAGGCTGAGACTTAGAGAAGCATCCAGAGTATCCTGCAGACTTTCTCTTGCCGTAAGTCCACCACCGCGATAAACGTTTTCCAGATCGAAGGCCCGTTGGTACACCCGGCGTACTACCGACAGATCCTCTGCCAGGTTGAACAGTTCCCCGACATCGAAAAGTTGCTTGACGATCTGCATGGTGTCGGGAGGATTGCTATTGGCCGGTGCAAACGGTACACCGGTCGTCCTTGGAGCAAATGCCGTCAGCTTATCAGCCAGCAGGCTTTCCACTGTGGGAACCGTGACGAGGATCTCCCGCCTGATCTCCAGAATCTCCGGCGTAATCGGTTTGATTACAACCTCATGCGGCACATGCGGTTCTTCCACGACATCCAGAAAGACATAGGGCGCCGGATTGCCCGTAACGAGAGGTGTGTAGAAAAACTTGAAGTGACGTCTCTCCGGCAGACCACGGGAACCTCGTTCATCTTCTTCATAGCCTATGAACGGCGGAACTTTTGCCACCTGACCAAGAATCCGATCCAACTCAGCAGCCGGAGCCGAACAGAGAATATCAATGTCGATGGACAGCCTGCGTATCACCGGGACATGGAGCAGGAGGCTTGTGCCTCCCTTGAAGACAAACTTCAAGTCGCTCTCTGCCAAGTGGCCCAAGAGCGCGAAGGCGTGGAGCGCACGCTCCAGCAGAGAAGGATCAACCCCTTTAAGCTCTTTCCTCTTTTTGTCCAGCCAGTCGGCTGTGAAACAGGTTTCAGCGATCATAGATCAATCCACTAACTCCGCTTTTTTTAAATTTGTGGAATTAATAGATCAACTCCTTGCTCTCAAATTTTTCCCGTTTCAACTCAGCATACCCAAGCAATACAGATGCTTGCAAAAGACCTGTGCCGAGAACGTCATCAATAATCCGCTGTCCTTCAGATGAATCAAACAGTTGCAGCTTTTGGGACTCAACTGAAAGATCAACCAGGGCTTTTTCAATTGGTGCAGCATGGTCTGTAGACTCCGGTTGCTTGCTGATAGCAGGACGTAAAATAACCGTCTTCTCGCCAGGCTGGACATAACGTTGCGCATTTACCCTGCCGGGATTAGCCCACGCATACCAACCGCTCTTTTTCAAAGTGTCGGCGACTGTTTCCAGCGCATCGCTCTCGGCATAGAGGAAAATCGTCGGCTGGCCGATGAGGTGTAAGGCAAAGGGGTTGAACTGAACCGTTGACCAGCAGCAGAAATCCAGCAGCGGAAATGCCTTCTTTACCTCCCTGATGATTTTGGAGACCGGCTTGGGATCGAGGCTCACCGGGTTTGTGTGGCGGCTGTACCACCCTCTACCGGCATCCGACACAATGCCGGTATCCATTGCCTTGCTCAGGTACTTACGAAGAGAACTGTCGGCAAGCTCAATTTCATCGGCAATCAATAAACGCTTCACTGCCTCGATGGAAAAATAGGCGCCCTGTTGCTTGAGAACAGGAAGCGTATGAGTGAAGAGATGAGTTTTATGTGACAAAGAGGATTTCATCATGAGCTATTCGTACCCCGCTAATACTCCGTCATCACTTCAGTTTTAACTGCTTTCTTCCCGCCACGTTTCGCTGCCTTCTCAACGAGTCCCAACGGAACAGTCAACTGCTGATAGCGCTCGAACAGAAACGCCACCCGCTCGGCTTCGGTTTTGAAGGTTGTCCGTCCGTAGGCTGCATCCACGGCGCGGTCCAGCGCCTGGTGGGCTTTGACCAGTTCCGGCGGCATGGTCAGGGGGTCGTAGAGATCGGCCAGGGTTGATGTGGGGAACTTGGCGCGGGCGTCGAGCACCGCCTGCGCGGCGGTTTCGATGGCGGCCTGCTGCTTGTCGCTCGGTTCGGGCCAGGGGAAGTTGTTGTAGACGATGCCTGCAGAATAGCGATAACGGCTTTCCAGGCGGCCACAGACTGAGCGCATCCAGGCGTTGTGCATGGTGGAAGAGAGAATGCCGAAGTGATAAAGGGTAGCGTTGGGGAGGACATACAACAGGTTGCTGGCAATAGTAGTACTGGGGTAAAAACCAATCGGAACGAAATTACGTCGCTCTGAAGACACTTCTGGTATAGCAATATAGTCTGCAGATGACTGCCGAATTTCAGCAAATACTGCAGGCGTGGCAGCCGCTTGGCGTGTCGGCTCCTTATTGCTTTTAAGTCGCATTTCTTTTACGGCGTTGATTCGCTCCATCACGGCAGGCATTTTGCGCAATTCATCCGGTGGACAATCCTTTAGCCAAAGACAGTAGCGAGGAATACCATTGATAAGTTCTTCTGAACCCATGAATGCCCTTATCCAGCGTTCAGCATTTGGTTCAATGGCAAGCAGTTCAATTCTTTCAGATTCAGAGAACAACAGATTCCCACCGTCAACCGGTTTACTTCCGTAAGCGAGAGCAGGAACATTACAGTACGGTGAGCTAATGCGCTGCAACAGCACATCAGGCCCATCCACCAGATAAGGATTGATGTTATTTGCCTTGATAGCGTGCGGTTCGCTCTTCGGTGTGTCGTAGTCGAATAGCCATTTTTCGGCTACATCCTGCAAACCGAAACCGATAATCACGCAATGAACGGCGGCCTTGCCGCGAGCTTCGCTGTTCCACTGGAAGGTACGATGTGCGTAGTGGAGGTTGACGCCACGCCGGAAAAGGTCAGGCCAGAGAATGCCGACCTGCTCACCCTGGGTAATTGAATTGGTGGAGACAAAGGCGGCCCTCACCCGGCGCTCCGCGCCACTCTCTCCCAAAGGGCGGGGGTTATTATTGCTCCCTTCTCCCTCTGGGAGAAGGGCTGGGGATGAGGGGAAAGCCATATAGTCAGCAGCCTTGCGATACCAGCAGGCCACATAATCCAGCACTCTCGCAGCTTTAACATCATGAAACACCGCTGCAAGTTCTTCTTTCTGTGCAGCGCTTTGCAGTGACTTCCCGAGAAACGGCGGATTCCCCAGCAAATACGACAGCCGCCACGCCGGAACAACCTCGTTCCAATCCAGCCGCAGGGCGTTGCCATGCACAATATGCGGCGCTTTCTTGAGAGGCAGACGGGCGAAGTACTGGCCGAACTCCTCCGATACCTTCAGATTCATCTGGTGGTCGGTCAGCCAGAGAGCAACTTCGGCAATACGGGCGGGCCATTCCTCAATTTCGATGCCGTGGAACTGATCGACGTTGACACCGATCAACTGAAAGATATCCAGCAGCATCTGATCATTCTGGCGAACATGGCGCAGCACCTCCAGCTCCAGCAGGCGCAACTCACGGTAGGCGATGACGAGGAAGTTGCCGCAGCCGCAGGCTGGGTCGAAGAATGTCAGCTTGGAGAGCTTTTTCAGGAATTCGAAGAGCTGGTTCTTGTTGCGCTTGACCTTGTGGAACTCGGCCCACAGTTCATCAAGAAAGAGCGGATGAATCAGTTTGAGGATGTTGGTTTCACCGGTATAGTGAGCCCCCAGGTTGCGGCGGGCGGTGGTGTCCATGATGCTTTGAAAGAGGGAGCCGAAAATAGCCGGGCTGATGCGGCTCCAGTCCAGGGCGCAGCAGTCCAGCAGGGTTTCGCGCATGGCCTTGTCGCAGGCGGCTATCGGCAGCATTTCACCAAAGAGCTGGCCGTTGACATAGGGAAATGTCGCCATCTGTTCGTCAAGGGTTTTTGGCCGTTTTTCCGGGGACGTATCCAATACCTGAAAGAGCTGTGCCAGGTGCATGCCCAGGTCACTGCCATCCTCAGCCGTGCGCTGTTCCAGGTAATCCTGAAACAGACGGCGCTCAAACAGGGCGGTATCCTCGGCAAACAGACAGAAGAGCACTCGCACCAGCAGGATCTCCAGGGCGTGACCATCGTAACCGGTAGCCTTAAACTGGTCGTGCAGCTTGCCCAGTTTCTCGGCAGCCTGTACGTTGACCGGGTCCTGCTGTCCAAAGCTGCGGGTCTGGTAACCGGCAATGAAGCCAAAAAGACGGACGTGCTTGGGAAGTTCGGCCAGGGTGAAATCATGCTGTTCATTGCTGTCGAGATCGAACAGTCGAAAACGAGCAAAGTCGGAAACCAGCACATAGCGGGGAAGATCGCGCTCTTTCAGGCCGGGGAAGTAATCGAAGGCCTGACGGGCGGCGCGTTCCAGATCCTTGCCGCGCGACTTGTGTTCGACCAGCAACACCCCTTTCCAGAGCAGGTCAATGAAACCGCCCTGGCCGTCACCCTTCTTGACCGGTGCTTCAAAGGAGGCCACCCGTCTCCGCGTGATGCCGAAGACGTTAAAGAAGCCATCCCAGAAGCTCTTGGCCTCGGCGTCTTCCGAGCACTCTGTTGCCCACTCACGGCTGAATGCCAGGGATCGGTCGCGTATTTCATTCCAGGATAAGGGCATTATGTTTCCATTCGCACAAAAAAGTACATGGTTCTCCCCTGCTGACAGTAACGGAGGATTCTTTAAACTGTTCTCGGGAATATATCAGAATTTAGCGGCAATTTCGCCACCAAATATGGAGCACAATTTCATAGTGGCAAAACCGACGCCGTTTTGAAATGCTAAAAAGGTACCTTCAAAATTATGCCGCATTGAAGGTACCATTTTTGTACCCAAAAATGCGGCATTGACAGAAGGTGGCTAAAATGGTGCCATTTTTGGTACCAAATTGGTATCCAAAACAGCCACCAAAATATCATCCAACTTGGCATCCGAAACAGGCACCCATTTGGGATACCAATAAGCCTCCTACCATCAGTAGTACCAGCGCCAATACCACCATGGAACGTAACAGGGGCGGTAATCCGTGCTGGAGTAGGCATATTTGATCAGCGTCCAAAACGGTTTCCCCTTCACGTAGCCATGATAGAGCCGCACCTGCACCCGGTCCATCAGGATGTATGACAGCAAGATGCAGGCAATACCGATGGCCCACCACCAGAATGTCTTGGGGAAACAGAGTCCGACCAGTAGACCGGCAATCGCGCTGGTAAGCAGTGTAACGAATATGGCGACCAGCACTGCCGGGAATTTTGCCCGTTTCGGCTGAGTTTCCCGGAGCCATTTTCGAGCGTCATAGTAGTTGATGGTATCCGACATAAGAATCTCCCTGCCTGTCCTGGGTCATCTGCTCTCGAAGTTAAACTGCACGACTTGATCAATCAGGGGCAGGCTTTTCAACCAGCAGTCTCGTTCGACCTCTATCAGACCAAAGAAATGGGCAAACCGCTCCAGGCAACGTACAGAGTAGGTGTAACGCAGAACATCTTCCGGCGTAAAAAAGTGTTCGACAGGTTTTATCTCCAGCAATAAAGTTGGGAAAGTCTTCAGGAAACAATCCTGGTAAAATGCCGTAGTTCGC
>JANXYR010000001.1 GCA_025355965.1 Geobacteraceae bacterium | reverse complement strand
GGCCCATACTATTACTGATGATTGCACAAATTGTGCAGCATGTGAGGACTCTTGTCCAGTTAACTCTATCAGCGAGCAGGGTGGAAAGCGTGTAATTGACGCCGATACCTGTATCGACTGCGGAGCATGCGTAGACACCTGTCCCGTAAACGCTATCCATGCCTAATTAGCAGACATTGATTGCAATCAACGCAAAAAAGCCCGTGGCAGCACGGGCTTTTTTGTTTGTTATTTTCTGCTGTTAAATTTTCATTTACCCTGCTGTAAATACCGTTCCTTTTCGCTGTAAACACAACCGCAGTACTGCTGGCGGTATAGTCCAAGCTCCTTTGAAAGCTGTATTCCCTCTTGCCATCCTGACCTGAAATCCTGATAGAAAAATGCTACACCGAATTCAATCCCGATCTGTTCCCCTAATGCCTTTATTTCATCATGTTTTTGATATCTGCTGTAAAGCAGTGAGGCGGTAAAAGCTTCAAAGCCCCCCTCAGCAGCTGCCTGAGCAGCTGCCCGTAGACGCGATGAGTAACAATAGCTGCAGCGCTGTTCAGGTTCAGCGGCAACATTGGCCAGGAATTCTTCCAGGTCGTAGTCGTCGCGCATTATCAATGGCATTGCTTCTTGCTCTGCCATTTGAGCAGCAGTATCTCGACGTTTGGCATACTCCTGATAGGGATGAATATTGTGGTTGTAAAAAAAACCGGTAACATCATGACCGGCTGCCCGCAACTGCTGTAGCGGAAAAATGGCGCAGGGACCGCAGCAGGTATGCAGAAGAATGCGCATCAGAGGTTCTCCAGCAGATGTCCCATCTTTTCACGTTTTGTTTCAAGATAATCACGGTTGGTGTCATTAGGCTCAGTTTCTATCGAAACCCGCTCAACTATATCAATGCCATAGCCTTGAAGACCGATCAATTTCTTCGGGTTATTGGTCAACAGGCGAATCTTGGTGATGCCAAGAGCAAGCAGAATCTGGGCACCGATCCCGTATTCACGAAGATCGGCCTTGAATCCGAGTTCCAGGTTGGCTTCCACCGTGTCACGCCCGTGGTCTTGCAGCTCATACGCTTTTAACTTGTTAACGAGTCCTATACCTCGTCCTTCCTGACGCATGTACAGAATTACTCCGCTTCCCTCGGCGGCGATCTGCTCCATGGCGTGATGCAGTTGATCGCCACAATCACAGCGCTGACTTCCAAGCACATCTCCGGTCAGGCATTCCGAATGTACCCGGACGAGCACCGGCTGATCCTTTTTGAGCTCACCCTTGACCAGCGCAATATGTTCAAGATGGTCGATATCGTTTTCAAAACCGATCGCCCGCCATTCCCCACCAAACTTGGAGGGGAGATGCGCTTCAGCTACAGTTCGCACGAGCCGTTCGTTTTTTAGGCGGTAGGCCACCAGATCAGCAATAGTACAAATTTTTATGTTGTGCTCTTTCGCAAATACTTTCAGTTCCGGCATGCGGGACATGGTGCCGTCGTCATTCATTATTTCGCAGATTACACCGGCCGGTTTAAGTCCTGCCAGACGGGCCAGGTCTACGGAACCCTCGGTCTGGCCAAGACGCACAAGCACGCCCCCTTTGCGGGCTCTGAGCGGAAAAATATGGCCAGGACTGACCAAGTCTTTAGGGCTGGCGCCGTCGGCAACAGCGGTCACAATTGTAAGGGCGCGGTCGGCTGCCGAGATACCGGTTGTTACGCCATGTTTAGCTTCGATCGATACGGTAAATGCGGTTTCAAAAGGGGAGGTGTTGTCGCGCACCATCGGACGCAACCCCAGTTCATCGCATTTTTCTGCCGTCAGAGTCAGGCAGATCAGGCCGCGACCATATTTAGCCATGAAATTGATGTTCTCCGGTGTAGCCGCCTCGGCCGCCAGAGTCAGATCACCTTCGTTTTCACGATCCTCATCATCTACCAGGATGACCATCTTTCCCAGTCGGATGTCTTCAATTGCCTCTTCAATAGTTGCTACGGACATTTGTGCACCTTTCGTTGTTAAATAAATCCATTTTCTGCGAGTGTTCTCATGCTTAAACCGCCGCCAGATTTCCAGGGTGATGTCAGGCGTTCAACATATTTTCCGATGATATCTGTTTCTAAATTGACCCTGTCGCCAACCTTCAACTGCTCAAGCGTAGTGTTGGCGAATGTATGAGGTATTATGTTTACTGAAAAGCCTTCCTGCGTGACTACGTTAACCGTCAGGCTGACACCGTTGATTGCCACTGAACCCTTGGCTATCAGGTAACGGGCATGTTCAGGCGGCAGGCTGAATTCGAGGACGTGGTTGCAGGAAATCTCGCTCTTCAAGGTCAATTTCCCGATGCAATCAATATGACCGGTGACGATGTGTCCCCCCATTCTGTCGCCAAGTCGCATGGCACGCTCAAGGTTGACGTTATGGCCATTACGCAAGTTTCCGATGGTGCTGCTGGCCATCGACTCCGGCGAGATGTCGAAGGTCAGTGCCGCCTCACTCTTTGAGGTGACAGTCAGGCAGACACCGTTGACGGATACCGAATCACCAATTGAAATTTCAGATAGCGGCAGGGTGGTGGCCACGGTCAAAACCGCTGCTGCACCTCGTTTTTCACAGGACGTTATCCTGCCGATTGTTTCTATTAATCCTGTGAACATGATAGCTCCGGTCGGGCAGTTACGACGATGTCCGAACCAATGCGGCATACGTCAGTGAAATCCAGTTTGATGGCCTGTGCCATACTAGTGATCCCCTGCAGGTTAAAGGGGGCAAAGCCGTTACTGCCTATAATTTTCGGTGCCACAAAAATCACCAGTTCGTCTATCATACCATGCTGCATCATATTTCCTGCCAGGTGGCTCCCCCCTTCAAGCAGAACGGATTGAATACCCATTGCGCCAAGCTTCTGCAACAGATCTTTCATGGAGACGCGGCCGTCATAATCATCGCAGACAACTATGGTAGCGCCAAGTTTAAGATAACGGAGGTGTACCCGTGGATTGCTTTCCGTTGTAGCGATAATTGTTCCGGATGAAAGTTGCTCATTCAGTACATTAACGCTCTCGGGGGTTCGCAGCCGCGTGTCTACAATCACTCGCAACGGGTCTTTTCCCTGAACATGTCGTACCGTCAGCTGGGGGTTGTCGGTGATGATTGTGTCGACACCCACCATTATTGCATCCATACGTGAACGCATCTTGTGCACGTATTTTCGGGATTCCTCGCAGCTTATCCACCGTGAATCACCGGTAACCGTGGCAATGTTGCCGTCCAGGGTCATGGCGCACTTGTAGGTCACATATGGCGCGCCGGTTGTTATATGTTTGATGAACGGGAGGTTGAGAGAGCGGCAATCGCTCTCAAGAATCCCGCATGATGTTCTGATGCCGGCCTGTTCCAGCGAAGCAAGCCCGCCGCCATTGACCTGTGGATTTGGATCTCTCATGCCGGCGACAACACGTTTGACACCGGCCCGGATCAGCGCTTCGCTGCATGGTGGTGTTTTACCGGTATGATTGCAGGGTTCCAAAGTCACATAAACGTCTGCCCCGTGTGCCTCAGCTCCAGCTTTTTCCAAGGCATGTATCTCGGCATGGGGCCCTCCGGCTTTTTTATGCCACCCTTCACCGACGATCTTTCCATTCTTGACAATCACGCATCCAACAACCGGATTTGGAGTGGTTTTGCCAAGCCCCTTTTTAGCCAGCGTCAGGGCGCGTTTCATGTATTTGGTGTCGGTGGTGATCATTTTTTCAACAATTCCTGCAGTTCCTGCATAAATTCACTGATATCACGGAACGATCGGTAGACTGAGGCGAAACGAACATATGCGACCTCATCCATGCCGTGAAGCTCCTTCATAACCCACTCGCCGATAGCTGTTGTTGAAATTTCCCTATCGGTAGATTCCTGCAAACGTGTTTCCAGGCGGTCAACCAGTGCTTCAACATCCATTTTGGAAATTGGTCTTTTTTCGCAAGCCTTGACGATGCCGTTGATAATCTTCATGCGGTCGAATGGTTCGCGGCGACCATCCTTTTTGCAGACCTGTGGAAGCATCTCCTCAATCCGCTCATATGTAGTAAAACGTTTTCCGCACTGCTCGCACTCGCGACGACGCCTTATGGCGGAACCACCCTTGTCGGGACGAGAATCTACAACCTTGCTGTCCAGATTGTTGCAAAAAGGGCATTTCACGCAGTATGCTCCACGTTTTCAGGATTAAAAAGACAGACCTTGATGCCGGTTTCTGCAAGCATCTCACGAGCTAAATCGTCAGCATATCCTTCGGCGTAAACAACTATCGAGATGCCGGCATTGATCAACATTTTAGTGCAGATAATACAGGGCATGGTAGTGCAATAAAGCGTTGAGCCGTCGATATTTATACCGTGTTTTGCAGCCTGGATGATTGCGTTCTGTTCTGCATGCAGCCCACGACATAGTTCATGTCGCTCACCGGACGGAACATTAAGACGCTCCCGCAGGCATCCGACTGTGTCGCAATGGCTTATGCCGGACGGGACACCGTTATAACCGGTGGCCAGAATATTGCGGTCTTTCACTAAAATGGCACCAACCTGACGTCTTATGCAGGTTGAACGTGTTGCCACCAGGTGGGTGATGTCTATGAAATACTGATCCCAGGATGGACGGTGCATGTTTTGGGGCTTCCTTCCATATGACAATTGTTTGCGGTAAAGTACCTCACTCTTCAGGTTAGGTCAATAATGTTGCCGTTTTTTCAATATAATTATCTTGCGCCGCAATATATATGTACTATATTCCAAAAAGATTGCTACATCTGTCACATTACTTTTTACAGTCATCCAGCACGACCAAGAGGTAAAAATTGTGCCAACGCTGCAACCGCAACAACGTATTCTGCTGGTAGATGATGAAGACGGCATTCGCTTTACATTGGGTACCCTGCTGAAAAAAGAGGGTTATCTGGTTGACACTGCAGCTGATCTTGCTGCTGCCAGAAATTTTTTGCATGCATCATGCTACGATCTGGCTCTTCTCGACATCATGCTGGCGGATGAAAGCGGTATTGACCTTCTGCGCGAGATCAAAGAATCTACTCCTGATACGCCGGTAGTCATGTTCACCGGTTGTCCGCAAATAGAGTCGGCCACCGAAGCGGTTCGGCTGGGAGCATTTGATTACATAAACAAGCCGGTGCGCTACGAAACGTTGATCGCGGTTACACGCCATGCTTTGGATGCGAAGGCGCTCAATGATGAACGGGAACGCTATCGTGCCAATCTGGACGCAATTTTCCGCACGGTATCCGACAGTATTGTCATGATCGATCGGGATGGACGGCTGGCTCAATTTAATTCAATGGCAGAGCGAGTATGCGGATACCACCATGACCTAATTGGAAGCGATGCCGCAGATATACATTTGGGATGCCGTGGTGAATGCCGGGCTGCTCTGCAAGAAGTTCTCAGGAACAAATCTCCACAGGAACTGCGGCATATAGAATGCCACCTCCCCTCCGGAAAAACACGTATTGTAAGTATTTCCGCAGCACCGGTGGTTGGCTCAGACGGCACTATAAGCGGGGCGGTGGCGGTTATCCGCGATGAAACCGAACTGGTTGAACTGGAACGATCTCTTCGGCACCAAGGCCGGTTCCATGGTCTCATCGGTGCTTCCGCTCAGATGCTGCGGCTATATAACCTGATAGAGATACTTGCAAATTATTCGACCACCGTACTTATTAATGGTGAGAGCGGAACCGGCAAAGAGCTGGTTGCTGCGGCACTGCATGGCAGTGGATCGCGGTCAAAAAAGCCGTTTGTGAAGGTTAACTGTTCGGCTCTATCGGAACATCTGCTGGAAAGTGAACTATTCGGTCATGTTCGAGGTGCTTTTACCGGTGCAATATCAGATAAAATCGGGCGTTTTCAAAAGGCGCATGGCGGCACGCTCTTTCTGGACGAAATTGGAGACATCTCTCCCTCGATCCAGATGCGTTTACTGCGTGTGCTGCAGGAAAGTGAATTTGAGAGGGTAGGGGAGTCAACTTCGATAAAAGTGGATGTGCGCATCGTTGCCGCTACCAACCAGAGTCTGGCTGAAAAGGTCACTCAGGGGGCATTCCGCCAGGATCTTTATTATCGCCTGAATGTTGTTCGCATTGATCTGCCGCCCTTGCGTGAACGCCTTGACGATCTTGAACTGCTGGTTACGCATTTTATTACTCAATTCAACAGTAAATTTGCTAAAGCGGTTGCGGCCGTTTCAGATGATGTCATGCTGCTGTTTCGCTCCTACAGTTGGCCCGGCAATGTTCGCGAACTGCAGCATGCCATCGAACATGCCTGCATCCTCAGTAAAACCTCCATCATCACTGTCGCTGACCTGCCGCAGGATCTTTTGGACTGTGTGACGTTACATGACACTCCTGTACAAAGTACTTCTGCTTCACCGTCCACTCCCGTCGCTAAGCTCTCCCTTGCAGAAGCTCTGGCTGCATCTGCTGGCAACAAGGCTCGTGCCGCCAGATTACTCGGCATTAGTCGCATGACGCTTTATCGGCAGATGGGGATGACAGAATAAACTTCAAAAAATGGCACGATTGTTGATGGATATTGTTCGCGAAGGAGAATCCCATGACAGATCAGCACGAACCGGAACAGTTTACTGCCACTCCCAACATTGGTGGCAGTGAAATTAAAAAACTTGGTTACAGCCTCTACCTTAAAATCCCGGACAACCGTCTGGAATGTCGTTGCAGCTATGTTCCTCACGAACAGGGCTCTATGATTACCAGCGATGAACTGGCTACTTTTCTGAAGCAATACAATGTTCGGGAGGGGATCGATCAGCAAGCCTTCGATGATTTTGTAGTTAAAGCAGCTGCAGGACAACAGATGCTCGATGTACTGCTGGCTGCCGGTACGCCACCGGTTGCAGGTGTAGATGAACACATCTCGTTATCAGCTTTGACCTCTGCAGCAGTTCACAGCGGGGATGAAGAAGTAACCAGTGTAGACATGCACATTGTACAAACCTTTATCAACGTATCTGCCGGGGATAAAATTGGCCGTATTATTCCGGCTGAACCTGGTACGCCAGGACTAAACATCATGGGTTTGACGGTTCCGCCCCAACCTGGCAAGCCGATGAAATGCGTCATTGGCAAGAACATCCGTACCGAGAACGGCAGTATTTTGATTGCCGCAGCAACAGGACGCTTATGCCAGTCAGCTGGAGAAATATCTGTTGAAGAACAGTATATAGTCAAAGGGGATGTTAATTTCAGGATAGGCTCTATTAATTTTAAAGGTGTTGTAGAAGTGCGTGGTGATGTGCTGGACCATTTCGATATTACGGCATCCAAAGGGTTGACAGTCACTGGTAATATTGGCGTCTGTAACATCGTCAGCGATGGCGACATCACCTTTTGCGGCATGGATGGCCAGGACAAGGCAATCATAACCTGTGGCGGAACGCTGCGGGCTCACTTTATTCACGATGTGATTGTGGAGTGCGCTGGCGATGTCATTGTGGACGTTGAAATTCATAACTGTATCATCAGGACGCTCGGGAAGATCGTTGTTGACAAGGGTGCCATCTCTGGAGGCTCATGCATAGCGCTGGGCGGTATAGAAGCAAAAAAGCTCGGTTCAGCATCATCACTACATACAAAACTGCACGCAGGCGTTGATTACCATGATGTTGAATTGCTGGAAAGTTTGTTTGCGTCACTGGCTGAAACGCATGAAAAGGCCAAAGAGTGCCAATCGCTCACCGAGATCGCAGAGCTAAGGAAAACGACTGCCGCATTGACCGATAGCATCATGGCTATCCGGAACAAAGCAGACTCACGTGCTAATGCCAAGATCAACGTAAAGGCGATAATGTATGAAAATGTGCATCTGACGGTCGGCAGCGTAACAGAGGAAATAATTGAGCAGAAGGATGGAGCACATTCTTATATTGAAAACAGCATCGAAGGCGGATTGCGTGTACTGTCAATGACCGGCCTGAATGTCAAGGCTGCCGATATTGAGATGGCCTTTGTCCGGGAGCAGAAAATGGCGAAGTGATGAGTCTGTATGTAAGCATTTTACGTGTAACACATGTTACAAATATATGTAACATGTAACAATAAAAAGTGTCACTTGTTACATATATTCCCTCGTCATTCATTTCAAACATATCCCATCAATCATCACAACCCCGCAAAATTCATCCTTTCACTCGTCAACTCTATTGAACCTGAAATACGGCAGTTATCACACGAAGCCACAAAGCACACTAAGGAAAAACATATACTTAATCTTGTTTTTTACAGCCACCTTTTGGGTGAATGGTTCTAAACGATAAGATCCTGATTTCTTTGTGTTCTTAGTGCCTTTGTGTGAGTCGACTGCTTTTTATAGGTTCAATCATCTCACTTTTCCCCTTTGGCATACTTGATGTATACAGAAACCCATTCTTTAGCATTAACAAGGCAGAGAGGGAGGAATACGATGGCGGAAGAGTTACAGACAACCCAGTACCTGACATTCAACCTGTCAGATGAGGTGTTTGCGGTTGACGTCGGGCGGGTGCGAGAAATCCTGGAAATTACCAGCATCACCAAGGTGCCGCAGACTCCGGAATTTATGCGTGGTGTCATCAACCTGCGTGGCAGCGTGGTGCCGGTGATCGACATGCGCCTCAAGTTTGGCATGAGCGAGACTGAGCGCACGGTGAACACCTGCATTGTTGTCGTTGAGGTAGAAATGGATGGTGAAAACATTGTCCTTGGTGCACTGGCTGACAGCGTGCAGGAGGTAATCGAGATGGAACCTGCTCAGATTGAGGCGGCACCTCATATCGGTACACATCTGAATACCGATTTTATCAAGGGGATGGGCAAACACAACGAGCGCTTTGTCATGATACTTGATATCGACAAAATTTTTTCCGGTGAAGAACTGGCTTCGGTGCAGGGCCAGCAACAATAAATTTTTCGTCTTACTCACCAAATAAGATTCATCACAATTCAAGGAGGTAGTTATGCAGTGGTTCTACAAAATGAATTTGCGGGCGAAGCTGATGACGGGCTTTATTGTTGTAACCATTCTTTCACTGATCATGGGGATCGTGGGGATTCAAAAGCTTAAACAACTCGATGATGCTGACACCAAACTTTATGAGAAGGTAACCATACCGCTGGAAGAAATCGGGACAATATCGACAGCATTTCAGCGCCTGCGCTGCAATCTGGCAGAGATGCAATTCTCTGACGCAGATAAGATTAATGATCTGGCCAAACGCGTATCTGATCGCATTAAAGAAATGAATGAATTGGAAAAGAAATTTGAAAAATCTCTCCTGACCGATGCCGGTCGCAAGATGTGGAAAGAATATAATGATGGCAATAATGCTTATGAGAAAGATATGGAGAGATATATAGCTTTGGTTTCAAATGGAAAACGTGCTGAAGCTCAAGCACTCTGGGTTGGGCAGATGGAAAAAGCTCGTAATGTCGTGCAAAAAGCAATTGATGAGCTGAACGATGCTAAGATCAAAATCGCCAAGGAGACATCTAACGGCAACACAGTCATGGCCAATAACGCATCACGCTTAATGATTATAATTATGATAGTCGGGGCAATTCTGGCTATCGGCATTGGCCTGTTCATTTCCAAAATAGTTCTGGGACAACTTGGCGGCGATCCTTCCGAGGTTGGTGCAGTTGCTTTAAAAGTTGGTGCCGGCGACTGTTCGGTAGAGATCAATACCGCTGGGCTGAAAGAAGACAGTGTCATGATGGCCATGAAGAAAATGGTGGATGCCGTCAAGGCTCTGGTCAAGGACGCCGCCATGCTTTCGGACGCTGCGATAGCGGGCAAGCTTGCCACCCGCGCCGATGCAAGCAAACATCAGGGTGACTTCCAGAAAGTTGTTGCCGGTGTTAACGATACTCTCGACGCCGTTATCGGCCCACTTAATGTTGCCGCCGAATACGTTGACCGCATCTCCAAGGGCGATGTCCCACCTAAAATCACCGATTCCTATAACGGCGACTTCAACGAAATCAAGAACAACCTCAACGTCTGTATTGATGCCGTATCGTCCCTTGTTGATGATGCAAAGATGCTCTCCAAAGCCGCAGTGGAAGGGAAGCTTGCCACCCGCGCCGATGCCAGCAAACATCAGGGTGACTTCAAAGCGATCGTTCAGGGCGTTAATGATTGCCTCGACTCAGTTATCGGTCCGCTCAATGTTGCCGCTGAATACGTTGACCGTATTTCCAAAGGGGACATTCCCCCGAAAATCAGCGACAGTTACAACGGTGATTTCAACGAGATCAAAAACAATCTTAACCAGGCAATTGATGCTGTCTCTGCACTTGTCGCAGACGCCAGCATGCTCTCGAAAGCTGCCGTTGAAGGCAAGCTTGCCACTCGCGCCGATGCCAGCAAACATCAGGGCGACTTCAAAGCGATCGTTCAGGGTGTTAATGATTGCCTCGACTCTGTTATCGGTCCTCTCAACGTTGCTGCCGAATACGTTGACCGTATCTCCAAAGGCGACATTCCACCCAAAATTTCTGATAACTACAACGGCGACTTTAACGAGATCAAAAATAATCTCAACCAGGCCATAGATGCTGTTTCTGCACTTGTTGACGATTCCGGCATGCTTGCCAAAGCAGCAGCAGAGGGCAAACTTGCTACCCGTGCCGATGCCAGCAAACATCAGGGCGATTTCCAAAAGATCGTAGCAGGCGTAAACCAGACTCTTGATGACGTGATCGGCCCACTCAATGTTGCTGCAGAATACGTTGACCGGATCTCAAAAGGCGACATACCACCAAAGATCAGCGACAGCTACAATGGCGACTTTAACGAAATCAAGAATAACCTTAATCAGGCCATCGACGCCGTCAGCGCTCTTGTGGCTGACGCCGGTATGCTATCGAGAGCTGCAGTTGAAGGTAAACTCGCCACCCGTGCCGACGCCACCAAGCATCAGGGCGACTTCAAAGCGATTGTCCAGGGTGTCAATGACTGCCTCGACGCCGTTATCGGGCCGCTAAATGTGGCCGCCGAATACGTTGACCGCATCTCCAAAGGCGATATCCCGCCGATCATTGCCGATAACTACAACGGCGATTTCAACGAGATCAAAAACAACCTGAACAACGTAGTACAGATGATGATAGACCTGCTTGCCCAGACCGACATCCTCATTCAGGGCGCAGCAAATGGCGAACTGGATAAACGCGCCAATGCCGATCTCTTTGTCGGTGGCTGGAAACAGCTGGTTACGGGCGTCAACGACACCGTCGTCAATATCGTAAATCCGCTCCGCGTCACCGCCAACTACGTTGATCGCATCTCCAAAGGCGATATGCCGCCAGTCATCACCGATGTCTACAAAGGCGAATATAACCTTATCAAGAACAACCTTAACAATCTTGTAAACGCCACTAACGGTATCACCGAAAATGCCAAGAAAGTATCTCAGGGCAACCTGATGGTTGAACTCAAAAAACGTTGCGAAAACGACGACCTGATGGGATCTCTGGCCGCTATGGTAGCCAAGCTGAAAGAAGTTGTCATGGAAGTCCAATCTGCTGCCGACAACGTCGCATCGGGTGGTCAGGAAATGTCTGCCACTGCACAAGAGATGAGCCAGGGTGCAACCGAACAGGCTGCATCAGCAGAGGAAGTATCATCCAGTATGGAGCAGATGGCTTCAAGCATCCGCCAAAATACTGACAACGCCATGCAGACCGAAAAGATCGCGATTAAATCAGCCGCCGATGCCAAAGAGGGGGGCAAGGCTGTCATCGAAACTGTAGCGGCCATGAAGCAGATCGCCACCAAGATCTCCATCATCGAAGAAATTGCCCGGCAGACAAACCTGCTGGCCTTGAACGCCGCCATCGAAGCAGCAAGGGCTGGTGAACATGGCAAAGGCTTCGCCGTTGTTGCCTCCGAGGTCAGAAAACTTGCCGAGCGGAGCCAATCAGCCGCCGGTGAAATCAGCCAGCTTTCCACCAGCAGCGTTGCCATTGCCGAGCAGGCTGGTGAAATGCTTACCAGGATGTTGCCTGACATCCAGAAAACTGCTGAACTTGTGCAGGAAATCAGTGCTTCCAGTAAAGAGCAGGATACCGGTGCCGAGCAGATCAATAAAGCCATTCAACAGCTCGATCAGGTCATTCAGCAGAATGCCAGCTCCGCAGAGGAAATGGCTTCTACTACTGAGGAACTTTCCAGCCAGGCTGAGCAATTGAAAGCTACCATAGCCTTCTTCTCGCTTGATTCCGGAAGCCAGAGAGCATTGCCGGCCCCGCACGCCCCAAAACAGATTGCGTCCAGCCACCATGCTCAAGCGCGTGTGGTACCGCATAAAACAGGAAAAATAGCCAAGGGTGTCAATAAAACAGGTGGAGTTAATATTGAACTAGGGCATTGCGGCGCAGATGATTTAGATGAGGCGTTTGAAAAATACTAAATAAAAGGGGCAAGGGGCAAGGGGCAAGGGGCAAGGGATACATGTAATTCGAAAGATGATGAATTTTATTTGTCCTTTGCCCCTTCCCTGCATCCCTAATTCTATGGCATTTACCTTCTTTTTCCGCGACCTACCGGTACTTGAATATGCGGTAGAAGAAACCATCAAGCTTGCCATGGGGCGTATGCGTATCAAAGTTTGGGATGCCGGCAGCGCACTGGGACAAGAACCGTATACCCTGACTATCCTTTTTGCAGAGCGTCTTGGTGCGACCTTCAACAATCTGTATCTAGATGCCACTGATTATGACAGTGAAAACAATTTTGGAGATATCGTCAAGCTGGCGACCTACAAGTATGAAGAGCTTCAGCGGATACCTGTGGATATCTTTGATAAATATTTTGTTTCGCAAGGTAACGATCTATATCAGGTCTGTGACAAGGTGCGTTCACGGGTATTCTTCCAGTATCACGATCTATTATCCCTGAAACCAATCGGTTCGGACTACGCCCTTGTGGTCTGCAAAAATGTGCTGCTTCATTTTCAGTACAGCGAGCGGATAGAGGTTATCAAAATGTATCACAAGGCATTGAGTCCCGGCGGTTACCTTGCATTGGAAAATACGCAAAAAATGCCGACTGAGATTTCACATCTGTTCGAGCAGGTCGTGCCGGATGCCCAATTGTACAGGAAAATATAGGGGCAAGGGTCAAGGGTCAAGAAAAGACAAAGATTTTGCTTCTACTTGCCCCTTGCCCCTTGACCCTGCCTTTCTGCTTTTATGAGAGTTATTGAGTTAAACCGGGCAGAATCGATATATACCTGCCGTTCCTATCTTGTGCTCGGTGATTGGAATGTTTTGGGCGATGTTAATACCCTGATTGACCCCGGAACAGACGGCTCGGTTATTGATCAGATCGAAACCCTATCAACAGGTTGCGGGAAAGTTCCGGTAGAACAGATAATTCTGACGCACAACCATTTTGATCATGCTGCCGGAGTCGAGATCGTCAAACAGCGCTATGGTGCTCGAGTGTTTGCCTGGAACGATGGGAAAGAGGTAGATGAACTACTGAGTGACGGCCATATTATCAGAGCCGGTGATGACATGTTAAAGGTGCTGCATACACCGGGACACTCTTCGGATTCGATCTGCCTGTACAATTATACTCATCGAATACTTTTTTCCGGAGATACCCAGTTGAGAATTCGTACGGCAGGCGGGATCTTTACCCCGGAGTATATAGAGACACTCAGACGCTTATCAACACTGAGGATCGAGACCGTCTATTCAGGTCACGATGAACCGATTCGCAGCAATGCCGAGAGAATTATTCTGGAAACATTACGTAATGTCAGGAACAGTTAAAAAACAGGATTAAGGGGACAGAGGACAGTAAAGTCAAATGGTTATAAATTCATACACCCCGTACTCCAAAAGAGCGCCATGAAAAAAAACCGTAAAAAACATAAAGCGACACTAGTCACGGAGACACATGAATCTATGTCAGTTCTGGCGAGTGGGATGGCTGATGATTTCAATAACATCCTGACTACGGTTATGGGCGCCTGCTCTCTGATCGACAAGGCTGATCCCGCCAGTTGTGACCTTCATCAGTGCGTTGAACTTATACGCGCTTCTGCTGAACATGCGGCAGCGTTGTCAGCCAGTCTGATGCGTGCCGGTTCAGTTAATCCGGAGAATACCTCTTTAAGCTGTAATCAACAAAAATGCGGCTCTGTGGCTACATCGGTACGTGACAAAATTAGCATTGATGGTATAGTGTCCACTAATAATCAACCCGGAGATTCTGAAAAATGAAATCAATTGTTGTTATATGGTCTGTTATATCATTTTTCCTTGCCGCTACCACCTCTGAAGCTGCTCCCACTGCACTTCCGAAAGGGTACTCAAACTGGAAAAAAAGCGAACGCAAGGTTAATACCGATAAAAGTTCGCTTTTTTATGGCATTCATTACATCTATGCTGACAAAAAAGCAGAGAGAGGCTATCTGGCTGATAACAAATTTGCCGAGGGGAGCCGTATTGTTGTTGAGTCATTCTCTATCAAGGGCAGCCCGGCCGTTGATGGCCCCAAAAATATGATTGTACTGATGCAGAAGGACAAGCGCCAGACAGCCACCGGCGGCTGGCTTTTTGCCGGTTTTGGTGTTGACGGCAAACCGAGCGGGCTGGATCCGGTGACTACCTGTTTTGGCTGTCACCAGAAGGATGCTGCAGGAAGGGATTTTGTGATCTCGACGAAGAAGGATTTTAAATTTTAACTTTTTTAACGCAAAGAAGCAAAGACGCAAAGGCGCAAAGAAAGGCCCTATTAAGGCTTTAAACTCAAAAAGATTCTGTCTTTCCCTTTGCGGCTTTGCGCCTTGGCGTCTTAGCGTTAAAGCCTTTGATTCTCTAGAGGATTCCACCATGACTGAAACCACACAACCCGCAGAGCAACCGATGCCTCACATCCTGATTGTGGATGACGAGTCAGGTATCCGTCATATGCTGTCACTCTGTTTTAAAAAGAGTGGTTTTCGCATCACCTGTGCCGAGGGTGCAGCTGAAGCCTTTAAGCTGCTGCTGTCAGAGCCGTTTGATGCCATTGTCAGCGATGTCATGATGCCGGGTGAGGATGGAATCTCCTTTTTGGGTCGGGTTCACGAAACATGGCCGGATCTTCCGGTTATCCTGATGACCGGTCATGCACAAATGCAGATGGCCGTTGATGCCATCAAAAATGGTGCTTTTGATTTCGTCTGCAAGCCGTTCGATGTTGATTATATGCACAAAATTGTTGAACGGGCTGTAAAATACTCAAAGCTGCAGAGGATGGAAAAACAGTATCGTGTTGAACTAGAAGAAACTGTTGCTCGGCGAACTGCCGAACTAAAGGCATCTATGGTCGAACTTGATTTTGCCCGAATAGCCCTCCAGCAGGCTTTTGCCGATAAGAGCACCTTTATGACAACCGTTTCCCACGAAATGCGTACGCCGATGAATGGTGTGATCGGTTCATTGGAATTAATGGCTGAGGAGGGTTTGTCCGGCGTATCAGCCGAGTATCTGGCCATGGCCCGACAGTCAGCTGACAACATGATGACGTTGGTCAATCAGTTGCTGTCGTTTCATAACCAGAACGTATACGGTGGTGAAATCTCTAACCATGATCTTATAGACCTGCCTTCTACCATTCAGGCGATTATTTTTGATCAGCAGCCACTCTTTGCACGAAAGAGGCTTGTACTTTCGCTGCAGTTGTCTGATGACCTGCCGCACCAAATCTGGAGTGATCGGGAAAAATTTTGCCGTCTGTTTGAAATCCTTCTTGGCAATGCCCTCAAGTTTACCGACCAAGGTTTTGTGTCTCTTGTTGTTTCCCATACCTGTTCTGATACAGACGGAGAGTCGCTACTTTTTACTCTGACAGACACTGGTATCGGAATTCCGGATGGAATGCTGGAAAAGATATTTGAACCGTTCGTACTGGGGGATAGTTCCCTCACCCGCAGCTATGAAGGAGCGGGTCTCGGGCTTGCAATTGCCCGCCAGAATGCCATGCTGCTGAACGGCCGCGTGTGGGCCGAGCATGTGCCTGAGGGCGGCAGTCGCTTTATAGTAACCATCAAAATTAGTACTCCGTGAGAGAAGGAGAATACCTGTGAAATGTCTAATTGCTGAAGATAATCTATTATCCCGCCGAATCCTGAAGGAGCTGCTTTCGTCTCAATTTGACTGCGACATTGCTGTGAACGGCCAGGAGGCGATTGACTCATTCCAGTTGTCACACGAGTCAAAGCGTCCTTACGACGTGATCTTTATGGATATTATGATGCCGGTAGTTGACGGTCTGGAGGCGCTTCAATGCATACGCACCTTGGAACGGAAGATGGAAATCCCGCATAGTCTGGCGGTAAAGGTTATTATGACAACCGCTCTTGATGATCCGAAAACGGTTGTGAAATCATTCAACGAGTGCCAGGCGGACTCATACATTGTCAAGCCGATCACTAGGCAAAAGCTTGCAAACGAGTTACGCAAACTGAACCTGATGCATAAGGTGTAATTCATGGTATTTCAAATCTCTACACAGAGTGAAAACATTAATAAACTGACTAGCTGGCGTGACTTGATTTCTCCAGCAATTGAGACGCTGCGGCGTATGGCCGGCAAAACTGAAGACGAGTTTTTGCAAATTGGATCACAGCTGCAATCGTTTTATCAGCGTTCGGCGGATATTTCCGGAGCGGCTAATCAGTTGGTGTCGGTTGTATCCGGTGAGAATGTTGTTAAGCTGACATCCCGGTTGCAGCAGATGATGCTTGATATGGAAGCATATCTTGCCAACGCCAGAGCCCGCAGCAGTGAAAGCTGCAACACTCTGGAACAGGTTCAGAGCCTTCTGGATAAACTTTCCGAACCGATGCAGGGTTTCCAGAAGATGAACAAAACGCTCCGTATGCTGAGTATTTCCACCAAAATTGAAAGCTCACGACTTGGCGAGCTTGGCAGCGGCTTTGTTAATCTGGCTATGGATGTCGAGAAACTTTCACATCAGGTCAATGAAAAATCTGCCGCAATTCTGGATCATCGCCAACTGCTGGCAACCTTGATCACCGATAATCTTGCCCTTGTTCGCGCTACAGAAACCAAACAGGACGTCACGGTGTCAGCAACTCTTAAAGATACCTCTGCTAATCTTACGGAACTTGTTGCGGTCAATGATCGCTGTAAAGAGTTCGGCAACACGGTCTCAATAGTATCGGCCGAGGTTACGAACAGCATCAGTGAAGTTGTTTCTTCCATGCAGATGCATGACATGACCCGTCAGCAACTTGAACATGTCGTTGAAGCACTGGAACGCCTGTCAGGTGAATTGGTAGATTCAAAAATATCCGCTGCTGATGATGACAGTCTGCGCAGAATCATCATTGAAGCCGGTGATGTCTGCGAACTTCAGGATGCCCAGCTCCATTTCGCTGCAGGTGAGCTCTACACGGCTGTAAATATTATCGTGGACAATCTGCGCGAGGTAGCTAAAAAACAGTCAGTGATTGAGCAGGAAACAATGACCGTCACTGGTTCTGCCGATTCAAGCGGCTCTTCTTTTGTTGATGTCATGAGCCAGGGGATGACCGCTGTAACTGCTGTTCTGACGTCATGTGCCAAGGCGGACCAGAACATGACGGTGACGATGAAAAAGGTTGCGCAAACCATTGATGAAATAGCAGGTTTTGTTACAGACATAGAGGCTATTGGTTCAGAGATTGACCTGATTGCCCTCAATTCACAGGTCAAGGCAGCGCTTACCGGTACGGAGGGGGCTGCTCTTGGGGTCCTGGCCGAAGCGATCAAGCGTCTTTCTGACGAAGCGGTACGGCAGACTAATTCCGTTGCCGAGATCCTGACCGGAATACATGCGGTAACCGAGCATATGCTGGCCGATTCAGAAAATGAAGATAATCAGCTTGGTAACAGTATTAGCTCCATGCAGGATGAGTTGGTGGTAATTCTGCGCAATATGGGAGAAATGAATGAAGGGATGCATTCGGTCCTGTCCGCTCTGAATGAAAAGGTACTCAGCCTGACTAAGGATGTGGAGCAGGCTACTTCCGGTGTTGATGTCCATGAACGAACAAAGGCCATGGCTGATGGTGTTCTTGACTCTCTTAAACAGGTTGTTGCCGAGTCGCGTCAGATTGAACCGGCCAGCACTGAGTTCAAGGTGAACCTACGGCACATGGAAGAACGTTACACAATGGAGAGTGAACGGCACATTCACGAAGCACTGGCCCGTAAACGAAGCGGCCAGAGTGCGATTGCGATCCAGGATGTTGCTAAGAGCAGTTCGGATGATTCAGAATACGGAGATAATGTAGATTTGTTTTAATTTTAATCCTGGTACAGGAGCCCAGCATGCCACTTAACAGTTCAGTCCGTGAAAACGGCGAAATCATTGTCACCAGCGGTGGTCGCCTTACAATTGAAAACGCTGCCGAATTTTCACGCATCGTACGCGAAGCTCTGGAAGCTTCAAATGTCGTTGCGCTCGAATTTGAGCCGGAAGTTGAAATTGACATTACCGGCGTGCAGATCATCTGTTCAGGCTGCAAGAGTGCCGCAGCAGGCGGTAAAATATTTACTTATCACGGCACACAACCTCAGGCTCTCACAGACATCATAACGAGTAGCGGTGCAGAACGTCACGCGGTCTGCAAGCATAACAACGATTCTACATGTATCTGGTTTGGAGGAACGAAGTAATGGCAAAATTAATCATGACGGCCGACGATTCGGCCAGTGTACGGCAGATGGTGGCATTTACCCTTAAGCAGAATGGCTATGATGTTGTCGAGGCGGTAGATGGTCGGGATGCCCTCAACAAGCTGAATGCTCAAAAGGTAGATATGCTGCTGACCGACTTGAATATGCCCAATATGGATGGCATCGGCCTTATCAAAGGAGTCCGTGCCGGAGCCCTGAATAAATTTATTCCGATTGTCATGCTGACTACAGAATCTAACGACACAAAAAAAGGTGAGGGCAAGGCCGCCGGTGCTACAGGGTGGATTGTCAAGCCCTTCAAGCCGGAACAGTTGATTGCGGTGATAAAGAAAGTACTTGGGTAGTATGAAGTCAAAGTCCTTAACGCCAAGGCGCGAAAACGCAAGGCCGCAAGGGAAGTCTAAACATAATGCTTAAACTACATAATAGATTCTGTTTCTCTTTGCGCCCTGGCGTCTTTGCGTTAAGGAATTTCCTGATTCCCCATACCACGTACCTATGAGGTAAAAAAACCTATGATGGAAGAAGCCATTGCAACGTATCGTGAAGAGGCCAGTGAACTGCTGGCAGAACTTGAAACTTCGCTGCTGGATCTGGAAGAAACACCGGAAGACAATGACCTGATCAATCGCGTATTCAGGGCCATGCACACTATCAAGGGTTCTGGCGCCATGTTTGGTTTTGATGAGATAGCCTCCTTTACCCACGAGGTCGAAACGGTTTTCGATATGGTGCGTAACGGCAAGATGACTGTCACCAAGCGTCTGCTTGATCTGACTCTCAAATCACGTGATCACATCTCATATCTGCTCAGTTGCCCACTGGGTGAAGCGGTTGATCGCAGTGATGGAGACGAAATCATTGCAGGACTGCGTCAGTTGGTACCGCAGATTGAGTTGCCACAAAAAGGTTCAACCGAAGTGCCCGCAATAAACCTTCCGACCGTTTCCGAGGATGAATTGGCAAATGAAAGTACTTGGCGTATCCGCTTTCGTCCCGTCTCTAATATTCTCATGTGCGGTACCAATCCAATTTCGTTGATCAATGAACTGCGCGGACTTGGTACAGCTCACGTCGTAGCCCAGTTTGACGAAATCCCCCCGCTTGAAGAAATAGTAGGCGAAAATTGCTATATCTACTGGGACATCATCCTGACAACGACTCGTGGAGAGGACGCGATCAAGGATGTCTTCATCTTTGTTGAGGATGATTGCGAAATCAAGATCGAGCTGATCGATAAAAGCGGCCTGATAGACAAGGATGAAGGTTACAAAAAACTGGGTGACATCCTGGTTGAACGTGGTGATCTTTCGCCGGTTGAGATGCAAAAAGTTCTGATGCTGCAGAAACGTTTCGGCGAGCTGTTGGTAGAGCAGGGACTTGTCTCGCCGGAAAAAGTTCAGTCGGCCCTGATCGAGCAGCAGCATGTCAAGAGCGTTCGCAAGGAGCGAAGTGAAACCCCGCCGCAGGAAGCTGCAGCAAGCATCCGCGTTCCGGCCGAACGTCTGGACCAGCTGATAAATCTGGTCGGCGAAATGGTCACGGTACAGGCTCACCTTTCTCAGGTCTCGATGGCTGGGGGCGATGCAACCTTTATCTCCATATCAGAAGAGGTAGAACGCCTCACCAACGAACTGCGTGACACCGCCCTCAATATCCGCATGCTCCCGATCGGTAGTACGTTCAGTAAATTCAAACGCCTGGTTCGTGATCTTTCCAGCGAACTTGGTAAAGAAATCGAGATGGAAACTTTCGGCGCGGAGACCGAACTGGACAAGACCGTTATCGAAAAGTTGAACGACCCGCTGGTACACATCATCCGTAACTGTATCGATCACGGCATCGAAATGCCTGAAGCGCGCAAAGCGGCCGGCAAACCATCACACGGCACAGTATATCTGGGGGCTGAGCATTCCGGTGATTCGGTACTGGTCACTATCCGGGACGATGGAGCCGGTCTTGACCGTGACCGAATTCGCGCTAAGGCAATCGAAAGAGGTTTGCTTTCGGCTACTGCTGAAGTGCCAGACAAGGAAATTTATGCCCAGATCTTTGCCCCAGGATTTTCGACCGCCGAAAAGGTAACCAGCGTTTCCGGGCGCGGGGTTGGTATGGACGTCGTCAAACGGGGTATCGATGGCCTGCGCGGCTCGATCGGAGTTGACAGTGTACGTGGCACAGGCACGACTATTACGCTCAAAATTCCGCTGACCCTAGCGATCATCGACAGCCTGCTGGTGAAGATCGGCAAGGATCATTTTGTGCTTCCACTGGCGTCGGTCGAGGAGTGTGTTGAGCTGACCAGAGAGGATGTCACTAATTCTCATGGTCGCAATCTGGCCAACGTGCGCGGTGCCATTATTCCGTATATTCCGCTGCGTGAGCATTTTGGCATGACGGTGGATCGTCCTGACATTGAACAAATCGTTATTGCAGATCTTCACGGTTCCAAAGTCGGTTTCGTGGTTGATCATGTGGTTGGTGAACATCAGACCGTAATTAAATCTCTCGGTAAAATGTACCGTGATGTAAAGGGTGTCTCAGGCGCTACTATTCTGGGCGATGGCACTGTGGCGCTGATTCTGGATATGGGTGTGCTTTTGCAGGCTGTGGATAAGTTGGAAAACAATTAAATGCAGGGGCAATAATGCAGGGTCAAGGGTCAAGGAAAAACTAAAGTTTTTGAATTTACTTGACCCTTGCCCCTAACTTACGCCCCTTGCCCCTTGACCCTGTATTTAGGAGTATATGTGGCAAATCCCAGAGACAATATGAATGCCCGTTTGCCAGCAAGCCTGTCTGACCGGGAATTTCAGCGATTCAGTGCTTTCATTTATGATCATGCCGGCATCAAGATGCCGCCCGCCAAGAAAACAATGCTTGAAGCTCGTCTGCAGAAGCGGCTGAAGGCCAATTCAATTGGTTCATTTGAAGAATACAGTGACTATGTTTTCAGTCAGGATGGGCGAGCGACTGAGCTCATACATCTGATTGACGTGGTGACGACCAACAAGACTGATTTTTTCCGTGAACCGGGCCATTTTGATTTTATGGTGAAAACGGCTCTACCAAATATACTTGCCGCCAGAGTGCCGTCACGTGATCCGGTGCGGATCTGGAGTGCCGGTTGTTCCACTGGTGAAGAGCCATATACCATGGCTATAGTTCTTTCAGAGTTTGCTGTCGGTCGCCCGGATTTCAGGGCTGCAATTACTGCTTCCGATATCTGTACCCAGGTTTTGCAGACCGCCCGTACCGGTATATACCCTGAAGAGAGAACAGATCCCATTCCGCTGAATCTGAAGAAAAAATATCTGATGCGGAGCCGGGAAAAGTCAAAATCACTGGTGCGTATCTGTCCTCAATTGCGCTCGATGGTCTCGTTTCGGCGGATCAATTTTATGGATGATGACCTTGGCCTCACAGAAAAAATGGACATTATTTTTTGTCGTAATGTAGTCATCTATTTCGATAAACCAACCCAGCAGACCTTGATGCGGAAGTTTTATAAACAGCTCAAACCGGGTGGTTATCTGTTTATCGGTCATTCAGAAACGTTGAGCGGGCTTGATGTTGATTTTAAAGCCGTGGCATCGACGGTGTATCGAAAGTGAAAAGCCTTATCGTTTCACATACGCACAACATCTACCTCAAACCTGGTGAAGTGCTGGTAACCGACACACCGGTGCTTGTTTCGACCGTGCTCGGTTCGTGTGTGGCGGTGACCATGTTTTCTCCTTCTCGTGGCTTTGGAGCGATCTGTCACGCCATGCTGCCGGAGAATACAGGGCGGGAAAGCGATTTTCGTTATGTTGATACTGCGTTGCAGCACATTTACGCAAAGCTTTTGGAATACGGAGTTGGAAGTGATCTGGTGATCAAGTTGTTCGGTGGAGCACAGGTATTGAATGTTGGAGGCCGGACGCCACAGAAGCAAACAGTGGGAGACCAGAACGTCGCAATGGCTGAGGCTGTGTTGGCATCACTGGGGTTGTCTGTCACAACCAGAGATACCGGCGGTAATCGGGGGCGAAAGCTCTTTTTTTGTACGCGCAGTGGCGATGTTTTTGTCCGTAGAATGCGCTCTGGCAAATACTCTGTTTATGAGGAAATAATTTTATGACGAAAATTAAAGTCCTGGTGATTGATGATTCCGCCTTGGTGCGCCAGACATTATGCGACATTCTCAATTCTGATCCTGAGATTGAGGTGATCGGCAGCGCGGCGGATCCGATCCTGGCTGCAGAGCTCATGAGAACGGTTATTCCGGATGTAATCACGCTGGATGTCGAGATGCCGCGCATGGACGGTCTGACTTTTTTGCAGAAGTTGATGAGTCAGCATCCGATCCCGGTTGTAATGTGCTCCAGTCTGGCCGAGAGTGGCAGTGAAACGGCACTTAAAGCTCTGGAATATGGCGCTGTAGATATAATCACCAAGCCCAAGATGGGTACAAAACAGTTTATTGAGGAGTCCAAGACACGTATCTGTGATGCGGTTAAAGGCGCTGCGGCGGCCCGTTTGGGGCCGCTGCGGGCGATGCGTACCATGAAGGAAATCTCTCCCAAGTATACCGCTGATGTCATTATGGAAAAGCCCAATTCAAAGGCGATGATCCTGACCACCGAGAAGGTGGTTGTGGTGGGGGCTTCAACAGGTGGTACCGAGGCACTTAGGGTTTTCCTTGAAGCGCTTCCCGAAGACACTCCAGGGATCGTCATTGTGCAGCATATGCCGGAGAATTTTACCGCCGCATTTGCTAAACGGCTTAATTCCATCTGCCGCGTGACTGTCAAGGAAGCTCAGGATAATGATACGATAGTGCGCGGACGGGCACTGATCGCCCCCGGCAACCATCATATGTTGCTGAAGAGAAGTGGCGCCCGCTATTACGTTGAAATCAAGGATGGCCCGCTAGTGTCGCGCCATCGTCCGTCGGTGGATGTGCTGTTCCGTTCTGCCGCCCGCTACGCTGGTAAAAATGCCGTCGGGGTTATCATGACCGGTATGGGGGATGATGGCGCTCATGGTATGAAGGAAATGTTCGACGGCGGCGCAATAACAATTGCCCAGGACGAAGCAACCTGCGTGGTTTACGGCATGCCACACGAAGCGGTCAAGATGGGTGGTGTTAACAAAGTGATGCCGCTGCAGAATATTGCAGGCGAAGTTTTGAGGCTGTGTAGCTGAGAAAAAACTGGAGGTTCCAATGACATCATCACTTGACGAAGCACTCCAACGTTCTAACCTCTCCCAATCAAACCAGATGGAGATGCTGACCTTCCGTTTAACGGACAATCAGCTCTACGGCATCAACGTCTTTAAAATTATTGAGATTATTGAATGTCCCCACAGGATTGACCGCATGCCCAATTCTCATCCGGCAGTCAAGGGTGCGCTCGATTTTCGTGGCAACGCTCTGGCGGTTATCGATCTGTCCGAGGCGGTAGGACTACCAACCAAAGAGTACCGAGATGAACTGGCGTATATTATCATTTGTGAATACAACCGGAGTCTTACAGCGTTTATTATTCACGCCCCGGAAACGCTCCTGACGCGCAGTTGGAGTGATATCCATAAGCCGGAAGGTGTTAACGCGGTTTCGCTGGTAGCAATTGCCTATGCGGATGGTGGTGAAGCGATCATGCTGCTTGATATTGAAACTATTCTGTCAAATGTTGTTGGCATTGAGCGGGATCTTTCAACTGTTGCCATGACAGAAGCGGAAGGAAAAGGGAGCGGACGGCACGTGCTTGTCGTTGATGATTCGCGTACGGCGATTATGCTGTTGCAATCGGTACTTGATAAAATGGGTTTCACTAATACATCGGTGATGTCAGCCGACAAGGCGCTGGAATATCTGGAAAAAGAACATAGCCGGGTTGATCTGGTTATCTCCGATATCGAAATGCCCGGCATGGATGGATTTACCTTCACACGTACTTTGCGGGAACATAATGATTACAAAAATCTCAAGGTCATTCTGCACAGTTCGATGAGCAACCCGTCCAATCGGCTAAAAGCCGAGCAGTCCGGTGCTGACAAGTTTGTAGCCAAATTTGATCCCGATTCCCTTTCGGAGGAAATTTTCAGTCTGGTTGAGATTTGATTGGGAGCGCAACACGAAAAGGAGTTGCCTATGAACATAACCGATGAAGAGTTGATTGAAGAATTATCCTGCCGTTTCGCCCAAAGCCGTAAGGCCTTTTCTGATTTGAGCGTGGTTAACGGCAAGTTGCTTGAAATGAACGAAAGGCTTGAACGTTCTGAATCCCTCAAAAGTAATTTCCTTTCGAATATCCGCAACGAAATCAATAACCCGCTCAACGCAATCATGGGGCTGGCCGGGGAGCTCGCAATAATTGCGGCAGGGAATGAAGAAGTCTCATCCATCTCTTCATTAATCGGTGCGGAAGCCAACCACCTTGATTTTCAGCTGCGCAATATATTCATGGCCGCAGAGCTGGAGGCGGGAGAAGTAAACCCCCGTTGTGTAAAGGTGCACATAGCATCCGCACTGCGAGAGCTGGTAGATTCGTTTCTGCATACCGCAGCAAAGAAGAATGTGTCGCTTGGCCTGCCTCTGCCAACGATTGAAGAAGCTCATATAGCAGTTCTTGATTTTGATAAATTCCAGATCATCATCTCCAACCTTTTGTCAAACGCTATTGAATACAGCTTCGATGGTGGTGCCGTCGAAATTTCGTACGTAGTTGATGGAAAAGGCTGTCTGCAAATTTCCGTTCAGGATCATGGCGTCGGCATTGCGCCGGAAGACCAGCAGCGCATATTTGACCGCTTTGTCCAGTTGGAAACAGGGACAACCCGTTCTCATCTTGGTCATGGCCTGGGGCTCAGTATTACCAAGGCTCTGGTGGACCTCCTTCAGGGGAGCATCACTCTGGTCAGTTCACTTGGCGAAGGAACATGTTTTACCGTCACAATTCCACCCTGCTCGATTTTAGACGACAGTGATTCATTTTCAGAAGCCGGCAATCTGTTCCTTTTCGATGATATGAACGAGGCATAAACAACGTGGACAGTGGAGAAACTATCAATAAACACTTCCTTTTCCCCGGTACTATATTTGCCGATCCTCTTGAATACCAGATCAGCACCGTGCTTGGTTCGTGCGTTGCCGTCTGTTTATGGGATCATGTGGTCCGCCGTGGGGGAATGAATCATATGATGCTGCCATTCTGGAACGGTGAGGGATTGGCAACACCAAAGTACGGCAACATTGCCATGGAAAAGCTGCTGAGTAAAATGTTGTCGATCGGGTGTCATCGTGAACATCTGGTTGCCAAGGTTTTTGGTGGAGCCAATGTTTCCGGTACCGGACTGGAAGTGTTCATGATCGGTGATCGCAATGTTACTCTGGCGTTGCAGATGCTGGAGGAGTTCAGGATTCCGGTGGTTGCTAAAGATATTGGCGGTCGGGTTGGCAGAAAGATTGTTATGAACAGTGAAACCGGCGCTGTTTTGGTTGGTAAGGGGAAGAGGGCAGCATCCGGTGGTTAGATGTATATCTTGTAAGCAAGGGTTAATTAATGATTAAATTCACCAGTATCAGAAACAAACTTATTTTTACCATCAGCCTGTTTATCACACTGCTTCTTGTTGCTATTGCCGGGGGTACCTACACCTATTTCCGGTACACGACACAAAAGCTGATTTACAACGAGCAATCTTCCATGATTACGAGCATTGTCAAGGGGCTTGATGACAAGATTATCTCATCTCATAAAGCGCTGATAGCTGTCTCCAAGGTTGCTCCTGTTGATGCTGTTGATAATCCTCTGGTTACACAAAAATGGCTGGAAAATCGCGTTGGTACCAGCACCATTTTCAACCACAGCCTGTTCGTTTTTGACGCTGCCGGGAAACTGGTCGCCACATCACCTGCTACGTCTAAACTTCATGGCTTGTCTTATTCTTACCGCGAATATTTCATAAACACGATAAAAAGTAATAAACCACTGATTTCTTCGCCTTTTATGTCTACGGTCAACGGCCACCCGATTATCATGATGACATCCATTATTCACAATCCTGACGGTTCCATCAAAGGGTTGTTGTGTGGCGCTATTGATATTCAGGACAAGGAAGGTCTACTCGGATCACTGAGTAATGTCCGTTTAGGTTCTACCGGCTATCTGTGTCTGTTTACCCCCGATCGAACCATTGTCACTCATCCGGACCCGTCACGCACTATGAAACAGTATGCCAAGCCTGGGGTTAACAAACTGTTTGACAGAGCGCTGGAGGGGTTTGAAGGCTCAGGCGAATCAGTAAACTCCAAGGGAATACATTTTCTAACTTCATTCAGGCATCTTCAAAGTACCGACTGGATATTGGCCGCCAACTACTCTGTCGAAGAAGCGTATCAACCGATCACCCGTTTCAGAAACTACTATCTTCTGGGAATGTTTTTTGTGTTGCTGGCGGCGATTGCGCTGGCCTGGAAGCTTGGCAGTACGATCGCCGGGCCGCTGACAGTTTTTACCAAGCACATTAACGCTCTGGCGCAACCCGGCTCAGATAGAAGTCAACGGATCAATGATAGTCGTGCTGATGAATTGGGGCTGTTGGCACGTTTGTTCAATTCCCTGCTGGATGAGGTGGAGCGTCGTGAACAGGAGCTGCTGGTGAATGAAATCAAGTTCCGTACAGTTGCCGACAATACCTATGATTGGGAGTATTGGCGAAGTACGGATGGAAGTCTGGTTTATATGTCGCCATCCTGCGAGCGCATTACCGGTTACAGTGCGGAAGAGTTCATGCAAAACCCCGGATTAATGGCCGCTATCGTCCATCCTGATGATCGTGACTTGTACCTCCGGCATATCGAAGAGGTAGATGCAATCGGTGAAACGAAGCATGAGTGCGATTTGCCTTTTTTTCGTATTATTGCCCAAAGTGGAGAAGAATACTGGATTGGACATGTCTGCCAGGAGGTCTTTGACATGGAAGGTGAATCTATTGGCCGCCGCGCCTGCAATCGCGATATTACCAAGAGTAAGCAGTCGGAGGAAAAACTCCTCGCTTTTTCTGCCATGATGGAGCAGAAAAACGCTGAACTGGGGGGCGCGCTGATAGCAGCAGAGGAGGCTACCCAGGCCAAAAGTACTTTCCTGGCCACCATGAGTCACGAGATCCGCACGCCGATGAATGGTGTGATCGGCATGACCGGACTGCTGCTTGATACCGACCTGAACGAAGAACAGTGCCAGTATGCCGAGATTGTCCGCAAAAGCGGCGAGAATCTTTTGGGGGTAATTAACGATATCCTTGATTTCTCCAAGATTGAAGTCGGCAGGCTGGATATGGAAATACTCGACTTTGATCTGAGAACAACTTTGGAAGATACAACCGAGCTGCTGGCAGTGAAAGCTTCAGATACCGGATTGGAGCTGATCTGCCGGATTGATCCGGATGTGCCGGTATATCTGAAGGGTGATCCTGGGAGAATCCGCCAGATCATCACTAACCTGGCAGGTAACGCCATAAAATTTACTCATGAGGGCGAAGTTGTTATCAGCGCATTATGCGAGTCAGAGCAGGATAATCTTGTGAAAATCCGCTTTGAAGTCAGCGATACCGGCATCGGCATTCCGGAAGATCGGTTGGCCGCTATCTTCAACCCCTTCACTCAGGCAGACGGTTCTACAACTCGCCAATACGGCGGCACCGGCTTAGGGTTGGCAATCTGTAAACAGCTGGTTGAGATAATGGGGGGTGAAATCGGTGTAGAGAGCGTAGACAAAAAGGGCTCCACGTTCTGGTTCACCGCTCAGTTTGAGAAGCAAGCCCCGGAAATTTCAAAATCCTCAGAGGATTCTGCGTGCGTGGATATTTCCGGTACAAAAATTCTGGTGGTTGACGATAACGCCACCAACCGTATGCTGATGATAACTCTGCTCAGCAGTTGGGGATGTCAGTACGAAACGGCCGGCGATGGCGAAACAGCGCTGGCGATTCTGCGCGAAACGGCAGAGCAGCATGATCCATTCAGCGTTGCCCTGCTTGACCAGCAGATGCCGGGCATGGATGGCAGTGAGCTTGGCAGGATGATCAAGGCTGACCCGCTGCTGGAATCAACCTTGATGATTATGGTGACATCTCTTGGGCGGCGGCGAAATGCAGCCGCTCTTGAAAAGATAGGTTTTGCCGGGTATTTGACAAAACCTGTTCGTCAGAATCAGCTTAAAGATTGCATTGCCCTTGTTCTCGGGAGGTTGGCGGGCAATGTGCCGCAAACCGGGATCGTTACGCAGTATACCGTTGCAGAATTTTCCAAGCGTGGGGTCCGTATTCTGCTGGCCGAGGATAACAGAATAAACCAGAAAGTGGCACAGGCGCTGCTGCACAAACTCGGCTACAAAGCTGATGTCGTGGCTAATGGGCTTGAAGCTGTCCAGGCGCTTGAGCTGATAAACTACGATCTGGTGCTGATGGATTGTCTGATGCCGGAGATGGATGGTTTTAAAGCGACCGCCATGATCCGCGATGCAAGTTCGAAAGTCCTTAGTCATGTTGTGCCGATCATAGCCATGACCGCCAACGCCATGATGGGAGACCGCGAGGATTGCATCATAGCCGGGATGGATGATTATCTGGCAAAGCCTGTGAAAAAGGAAGAGCTGGCTGAAGTTCTTGATAAATGGCTAAAGCCCTGTGTTCACAAAGATGCCGAGGTGAAAAAATTGGATGATCAACCGGGTGCGACCAAATTGTTTGACAGTGCGGAACTGCTGGATAACTTTGATGGCGACCGTGATTTTGCACGCAGCATATTAGCTGATGCGCTGCAGGAAATTCCGGGAGATATTGAAAAGTTAAAAGAACTTTCTGTGGGAACTGATACTCAGGCCATTCGCCTTCAGGCCCACTCTATGAAGGGCCTTGCAGCCAATATGTGCGCACCTGCACTGCGAAAATTATGCTTTGAAATTGAAACTGCTGCAAAAGATAATGACGTGGAATCTGCGCGGAGATTGCTGCCGGAGTTGGAGCGGGTGGGTTTTATGACGATTGATGTCGTCAGAAATGGTTTTTAATGAAGTAAGGGGCGTGCAATGGCAAATGAAATCCAAAAATCATCAAAAACTGAAATTATACGGATTGTAGCTGTGTACTCTTTTTTGGGTGTTCTGTGGATTTATTTGTCAGACTCTCTTATAGGTTTTGCCATAAGTGACCCTGCCGTCATATACCGTGTATCAATGTACAAAGGGATATTGTTTATCGCCCTTACCGCGGCACTTCTCTACGTTCTCATTGCTCGATATATAAAGCGAATCTGCGTCCACATAAGCGAACTTCGTACGCTTGCCGATTCAGGTCAGGCGCTTATCTGGAAATCAGGAACCGATAAACTCTGCAACTATTTCAACAAGGTCTGGCTTGATTTTACGGGTAGAACCTATGAGCAAGATAAGCTACTGACGGTTGTCAAGACAGAAAAATGAAGAAATTAAGTTTGGTTCAGCCCAGTTTAAATGTCCCTGTTCTCTGAAAGATCAGCTAATTCGAGTAGCCCTTTGAAGTATACTTCAGCCGGGGTTTTGTAGTCCAG
>JANXYR010000065.1 GCA_025355965.1 Geobacteraceae bacterium | reverse complement strand
CACATAGAATCCGCGCAGATCAACCGGTTCATTGATGACGTGCAAGATCGTCAGCTCAGCTTGAAACTGTCTGGCCAACGTCAGGGCATATTCAAAGGCAAAATCAGAACTTTCCGAGAAGTCGATGGCGGTCAAAATCTTTTCAAACGGCTTCATGGTGTACCTCCATATGGTGATCAGGTAATTTGCGCTTTAAAACTTTATTGATGATTTTGTTGAGTTCTTCGAACTTGACCGGTTTGTTGATGTATTCGAATGCTCCCATATTCATAGCCTCGATATAGGACTCCACTTCGCCATAGGCGGTTATCATGATCACATTGCTGGCAGGATGGCTGCGGCTCAACTCTCTCAGGAAGGCCATGCCATTCATTTCCGGCATGTTTAAGTCGGTGATAATCAGTTCTACATCCTTGCCGCGCAAGTAATTGAGCGCTTCGTAACCATTGCTGGCCGAAGCCACATCATACCCTTCACGGGTTAATATTGTGGATAGGGCGATGCGAGCATTTTCCTCATCATCCACCACAAGTATGCGTTTCATCTTTTCTGCCACGAAGTACTCCCTGTTAGTACTGTTAAAGCAAAGTCTAACACGGAGTGAAGCAGTGTCAAGTTACGGAAACATTTTTATTCGTGTTTGTTGGAGTCATCTTCCTGCGGCAGAAAGGATCACCTGGGATGATTCATTAGAGAACGTGAGACCGGATGATATCAGGTAAGCTGAAATGCCCTTATACATCAGGTTGTTTATGGCCTGATTCCTTCGGAGTCAAGAATGACAGTAGCTGGTTTACCGGATAGACCGAAAGGTTTGAGCTGTCTGCCGTTCAACTCGGTTTCTACTCCGCCTGCGTTGGACAATTCAAGAGTGATGGTCCGAGCTGCTTTCCACTCAATACTGTCGCCGACGGCAAGGTCATGGGTCTGGGATGTGGACCCGTCGATGGTGACAGTCAACGTGCCGCTTTGGGTAACCTTTAGCCGGACAACGAAGCCTCTGGCGTTTTCTGCTAATGGTTTTTGCGCTTCGGTCTGGGCGGCCGGCAGAGAATCACCCCGGTTCTGCTCAACAAGAGTATCTTCCTGCTTTATTACCGGATCAGTTTGCCTGGTAGAGGAATGTGTCTGCTGTATGGGCGGTGCCGCTATCGGAACTGTGGCGGAAACAGGCTGATTCTGGCGAGCAGGGTGCGAAGATGGGCGGTTGATGATGGTCGCGGTAATGAGGATCAATACCAGGAGGACAGCGGGCATGGCTAGTTTTTGAAGCGGAAATTTTTTGCGGGGGGCCGGATCGCCCAAGCCGACCGTGCTGTTACAGTGACCGCCTCCCCCGTCGCGGGCCGAATACAGCTTCTCGTACAAACGGATCATGTCATCAGGGTTGAGGCCAAGGTAGGTGGCGTATATCCGTAAAAATCCCTTTAGATACGCCAGGCTTGAAAATTGGCTGACCTGGTCTTCTTCAAGGGCTAAGAGATAGTTTGCACCAATCTTGGTCGATTCTTCGGCTTCTTCCAGCGACAGGTCGTGGTATTCACGACAACGCTTAAGGATGGCACCCGGTGATGCTGCAGATGGATCGACTATGTTTTTTTCAATATCTGGCAAGAGAGTCTCGTCTATTTCAGAAGATCCAGGTATTCCAGCGATGAGCGTCCCAAATCCGTATCGGGCATGATGCGGACCGCTTCCTTGAATGAGGCTCGGGCGGCTGCCCCATTGTTGAGTTTCAGGTAGGCCAGTCCGATAAAGTAGTGAGCCGCGCCAAATTCATTGTAGAGTGCGAGCGCCTTTTTATATTCAGTAATGGCCTGTTCAGTCTTTTCCATGGCAAACAGGACCCGGCCCAGAGAAAGGTGAATAAACGGATTACGCGAACTGCCGGCTGCAACAGTCCGTAACTCTTCCAGCGCCTTGGGATAGTCTCCCTTGCCCAGATAAGCCAATCCCAGATTGATGCAGGCGTTTTCACAGTTATCGTAAAAAATATCATCTTTTACAATTTTAAACTGCTGAATGGCACTATCCCAGCGTTTGAGCTCAAGGTATGCAACGCCCAAGTCGTTGCGGGCAGTCGAGTTATTTGGCTTGAGCATAATCGCTTTCTGCAGTCGCTGTTCAGCCAGGTCAGGGCGCCGTTTGCCCATATAGGCCAACCCCAGATTATAGAGTAGATCGGGGTTGTCCGGATCAAGTTTTTCCGCCTCGGTCAACTCAATCAGTGCCGCGGTGTAGTTGCGCTCGCCCAGGTAGGAAAGTCCCATCTGGTAATGGTATTTGGCGGGATCACTCTTGCCGAACTGCTGATCCCTTCCGCTGGCACAGCCGGCTATACACAGAAGGAGCAGGAGGGTAATGACATGTTTCATGCGCTGGTTCCTGAGGATCCCAATCGGGAAAAAATCTGCCTTGAATGCTTGCGAAATCTAGCAAATTCAGCGGACATTGTCAATAAAACGAAGGGTTAGAGCTGGGCAATGTCGCGGAAACTGGTCAGCGCCTTGAAACTCTTGTAGCGGGCCTCAATCTCCTTGTAATCCAGACGCTTCATACGCTCGAGACTGAAATCCTCAACGTTGAAAGAGGCCATTACCGAGCCGAAGATGATCGCCTGGCGGATACCCTCCTCGGACAGGTCGCCGGTATTGGCCAGGTAGCCCATGAAGCCGCCGGCAAAGGTGTCTCCGGCACCGGTTGGATCGAAAACCTCCTCCAGTGGGTAGGCCGGGGCAGCAAAGACCGAGTCGGCCGTGAACATAAGTACACCATATTCACCACGCTTGACCACCAGCCGTTTGCATCCCAGGGCGATAATCTGGCGGGCGGCTTTTACCAGGTTGGCTTCGCCGGTGAACTGGCGCGCCTCACCTTCATTGATTACGACCATATCCACCTTCTGCAGAACCCTGCGGAGCGCCTCCGGTTTGGAGGAGATCCAGAAATTCATGGT
>JANXYR010000086.1 GCA_025355965.1 Geobacteraceae bacterium | reverse complement strand
CACGCTGGAGAAAATCCACCAGCCAAAAAGGAATGCGGTTTTTTTGTGGTGAAGCTCAACGAACTTAGGGTTCTTTGCTATTGCTGCCCAATCATACTGTTTATCTGCCATTAGTTACTCCTTTCACATAAAGTTAATACTACCCCAACTGCATAAATTACCTAAATTGCCAGCCTACCTCCTTTCCTGTTATATTTAACTCAATATCCATCTCTTTCACGTTAATTTTCAACTTAACTAATCATGCCGGAATCTTCATATATCCAAACTTCATGGACAGTTCTTCAGCTCCTTCAATCATGGATGGAATAATTTCTTGTTCAAGCCGCTCCTGAAGCATCCTGAATGATGGTGCAAGCAGTGTTAAAGCTCCTACAGTTTTACCAGCATAATCTCGAATTACAACTGCAACAGCACAAATTCCTTCTCCGAGACCTCCGAAATCCACTGCAACACCTTTCTTTTTGATTTCATCCAATTCTATTTCGAGAGATTTAGGATCGGGAATATTGCGATTTTTATTTCCCTTACTGCGCAGATCGATTGACGAAACAGATTTCAGAACCTTTCCTGCGGCATTCGTAAAAAAAGGGAAGCGTTTACCAACCAGGTCAATCGCTTTCACCTGTTGAACTGAGTCAACCATATCAAGGAACAGAACCTCGTCATTATTCATGACCGTTATGTATATTGCTTCATCCAATTTGCGTGCTAGCTCCTCCATAACTGGGTGGGCCAACCGGATCAGATTAGTGCTTTTCAGAATATGCTGGGCCATCTGAAAAGCCTGCAAACCTAGAGTATAAGTACCGGTCTGAGCATCCCTCTCGACCAGACATTTGTCTTCAAGCGTAGCCAATAAACGAAATGCTTTGTTGTGACTTAAATCGAGCTTCTTTTCTATGACCGCAATGGACGGCCTATCTTCTTCCTGTGCAAGAGTTTCAAGCAGGTCGATGGCCTTAATAACGGCCTGTACCGAATAGGCACCCTTTTCTCTCGTCATGGAAAAATCCTTTCATAGAATGGAATTATATACAATAAAATCAAACGTAGTATGATATCTTTTGTAATATTTTTAGTACAATGTTATATAATAGTCAATATATTTATTATAGTTATAAAAATATATTTTTTAACGTTTAATATCAGTATGTTATAAATAAATATTTACTTTATTTTTAATAATATTTGTTGTTTTTACTATTTTGTTTTTTAGACTATCAAACAATATGTAGTTTTTTTAAACCTGTTAAATATTTATACATATTTATTTTTAGAACGTTTTTTAGTAACGTCAGACTATAATACGCACTTATTTTTGATGACATACAGGTGAGAACATGCCGGCTATACGCGAAGTCAGTTTATTCTTTATACCAGTTGAAAAGGTATGCCAACGCCAGGTTATTACTTGTTCACCCGAACTTGGTCTGATTGATATGGCCCGGCTCATGAAAACTTACAATATTTCCAGTATTGTGGTTATTGAAAATGAAGTGCTGGCAGGAATAGTATCGCTACGCGATCTGCGTAATCTTATCGCTGACTCGGTTAATAACATATTGACAATGTCAGTCCGCGACATCATGAAAACTGACCTGATCACAATTCGCAGCAGTGAACTCCTTTTCAAAGCTGTTTTCCTGATGGCAAAGCACACTATCCATCATCTGGTTGTGGTTGACCAGAATAGTGATCTTTATGGAATAATGACTGACACTGACCTCCTCCGCATTCAGACATGCAGTCCACTATACCTGATCCAGGAGATTGAATCCGCCGCCACTATCGATCAATTGCATATGATCGGCAAGAAAATGACGGGAATGCTACTGTGCGCTGTCAGTACCAATACTGATGCACCGAGCCTGGTACAACTGATTACGCATTTTAATGACGCCTTTACCCAACGATTGATCTACATTCTTGATATTCAGCACGACATACGACTTCCGGCTGGTGCTGCGTATTTGGCGATGGGGAGCGAGGGACGCTGCGAACAAACTCTACGGACTGATCAGGACAGTGCTATCGTTTATAGTGACAATCTATCACCGGGAAAACTTACTATGATACGACGCTTTGCAGAAAGGATTGTCACAACATTGGAGAGTGTCGGTATACCACTCTGCTCCGGCAATATGATGGCTAACAATCCTGATTGGTGTCACAGCATTTCAGAATGGAAGCATTTAACTACGGGCTGGATAACAAGCCCAAGCCCGGAGAATACAGTTTTTTTTGGAGTTTTTCAGGACATGAGGGTTCTGCATGGCGAAATAACTTTTGAAGAGGAATTGCGCACTCATATTATCGAATGCGTCCGTCTCAATTCGGTTTTTTTCGCCGGTATGGCCAGTAATATTGTACGTTTTAAACCACCCCTCGGAATGTTTGGACGCCTTCTTGTTGAAAAGTCAGGGGCGGAGTGCGGTAAAATTGATCTAAAAAAAGGTGGGGTGTTTACCTTGACGAGGGGCATCGGACTGATTGCGCTTGAGGCTGGAATTATGGGAGGAACAACCTGGGATAAATTATCCCGTCTTCATCATTTAAATATGGTGTCTGACCATGATCTTGAAATGCTTAATGAATCATTTACCTTTCTCATTCAGTTACGCCTTGAAAAGCAGCTGATTACTGTTTCAAACGGCTCTGAACCGGGTAATTTTGTTGACCCGCAAACACTAACTTATAAAGAGCGCGACCAGCTTCGCTCGGCATTCAAAGGCGTAAATACATTAATTGCAATTCTTAACAGTCGCTATCAGCTTGACATGATAGCACACAGATGAAACAGATTAGCCCTTTACACGAGGATCAAGGGCATCACGGATCCCCTCCCCCAGCAGATTATAAGCCAGTACCGTCACCAAAATAGCCAGGCCAGGGAAGAGTGACAACCACCAGGCAAATTCAATGTAATCTTTACCTGATGTAAGAATATTCCCCCAACTGGGTGTCGGCGGTTGTACGCCGATGCCGAGAAAAGACAGGGCTGACTCGGTCAAGATCGCACCGGCGATACCCAGTGTTGCAGAAACAAGTACCGGCGATATCGCATTGGGGAGAATATGACGAAATATTATGCGGGCATTGGAGCATCCAATACAGCGAGCTGCAAGAATATAATCCATTTCTCGGATCGAGAGTGTTTCCGCCCTAACTAATCGCGCCACTCCCATCCAGCCGGTCAGGCCGATCACCATCATGATGTACCAGATAGATGGTTCCAAAAATGTAATAATCGCCAGAATCAGAAAGAAGGACGGAAAACAGAGCATAACATCTACAGCTCTCATAAGCGTTGCATCAACCAGTCCGCTATAATATCCGGATACCAATCCGACCACAGCTCCTATTGAAACAGCGATTCCTACCGCCACAAAACCAACCTTAAGCGAAACTCGCGAGCCATAGAGAACCCTGCTGAGAACATCCCTGCCAAGCTCGTCGGTGCCGAACCAATGCTGCCAGGAAGGGGGTGAAAGAACCTTCCAGGCATTGATGGCACTGGGATCATACGGTGAAATAAGCGGAGCCAACAGAGAAATTATAAAAAGCGCGAGAACCACACTACCGCCGAACAGGGCAAGACGATTACGCCGGAGGCGCGGCCAGAAGATCGATACCAGATATGAATGTGTAACGTCCATTGCCCTACCCCTCCCCATGCCGAATACGCGGATCAGCCAGAGCATAGCAGAGATCAGCAATCAGATTACCGATCAGAGTTAAAAAAGCGCCAATTACCAGAATCCCCATGACCACAGGATAGTCTCGCGACATAACCCCCTGATAAAAGAGCTGTCCCATCCCAGGAATGGCAAAGATTGTCTCAAAAATGACGCTACCGCCGATAAGTCCGGGTATAGAAAATCCGAGCAAGGTTATCAGCGGCAGCAAGGCATTGCGCAAGGCATGTTTCCAGATAACGACCCGTTCGGAAAGACCTTTGGCACGGGCAGTAGTGATATAATCCTGACTGATGACGTTCAACATGGCAGAGCGCATATAGCGGGAAAGTCCAGCCAGGCTACCGAAAGAAGCGACCATGACCGGCATGATCAGATGCTTGGCAAGATCCCATAGATAAGTAAAAGTTCCCCAGGAATTGCTACCCAGAGTATGCAAGCCTGAAATAGGTAGCCACCCGAGCTTGACACCGAAAAAATACATCAGCAACAGCGCCAGCCAGAAAGTCGGCACGGCAAAACCGACAAAAACAAAAACTGTAATTCCCTTGTCAAGCCAGGTATCGCGGCGGGTGGCGGCCAGAACTCCGATTGGTATCGCCAAACCGAATTCGAGCAGCAGCGCAATCATATTTAAAGATATGGTTACCGGCAGCCGTTCCTTGATTTTGTCCAGCACCGGTCGATTGTCAGATGAAAACGACCGCCCAAGATCAAGTCGCGCTATTTTACCTACCCAGCTGAAGTACTGCTCATGCAGCGGTTTATCAAGGCCATAAAACTTTGTGAGCCGCTCTTTGGCTTCTTTGCCGACCTTGGGATTCATCGCCATCTGCATCTCAACCGGTTCGCCGGGCGCCAAATGGATCACAGAGAAGGTGATCAGGGTAATACCGATCATTAGCGGAATCAGC
Organism: Geobacteraceae bacterium; assembly: GCA_025355965.1. Taxonomy (GTDB): domain Bacteria; phylum Desulfobacterota; class Desulfuromonadia; order Geobacterales; family Pseudopelobacteraceae; genus JACRCG01. The sequence goes on along the minus strand of JANXYR010000086.1, from coordinate 25,383 downwards.
ATCAGGATGCGTTTTATGAGATAACTAACCATATTAATATACCTGTTCGTTCTTTGGCACATACCAGCGATTCTGGTTATGACCGATGCCGGCCGGCGCGGGCTCAACACCTCGAATACGCGCACTTACGACCGGTAGGGCATCGGGTACATACAGAAAAGTATACGGTTGCTCTTCAGCCAGGATATCCTGAATCCGGAAATAGGCTTTTTTGCGCTTTTCAATGTCGAAGGTGTTACGCCCTTCAATTAACAGGCGGTCGACTTCGGGATTGTTGAAACCGATAAAATTCAATTCTCCCGGCTTGTTTTTGCTGGAGTGCCATACATCATACATATCGGGATCCTGGGAAATGCTCCAGGCGAGCAGCACGACTTCAAAGTTCCCCTTATTGACAAATTCCTTCAGAAATGCGGCCCACTCGACAATCCTGATCTTTACGTCTATCCCAACTTTCAGCAGACGTTGCTGTATGATCTGGGCGGTCATCAGGCGTTGTTGATTCCCCTGATTGGTCAGAATGGTAAACTTGAACGGCTTGCCATCTTTTACCAGAATGCCGTCACTATTTTTTTCCTTCCACCCCGCCTGTGCCAACAGTTCAATGGCATGATTTGGATCATAGCCGATATCTTTAACAGCAGGATTATAAGCCCAGCGCCCCGGCACAATCGGGCCAACAGCTTTTTGCCCCATGCCGAACAGCACCCCCTGAATCAGTTCATCCTTGTTAATGGCGGCGGTCATAGCCTGCCGGATCCGCTTGTCCTTGAAAAGGGGGTGACGCAGATTGTACCCCATGTAAAGATAGGTGGATGACGGATAGCGATATTTGTTGAACCGGCTGGTAAAACTTTTTGCAGCAGTTTGGCGGGCATACTGAACCGGAGTCAGGCTCATGAGGTCAACTCCTCCGGCTTTAAGCTCCATATACATGGTAGAGCTGTCGGGTATAATACGATAAATAAAGCGGTCAATATATGGACGTCCTTCAAAATAATCCTTATTTGCTTCCAGCACGATTTTTTGACCTGACACCCATTCCTTGAATTGGTAGGGACCGGTGCCAATCGGGTTTCGGGCCAATGGACTCTTGGTGATATCCTTCCCTTCCAAAAGGTGGGCAGGAAGTATATTCACTCCCCATGACGCCAGGGCAGGCGCAAATGGTGAGTCATAAGTCACTCGTATCGTATATAAATCCGGGGCTGTAATGTTTTTGACCTGTTTAAAATCTTCGGCATACGCAGTAGGGGTATTAGGATCTACAGTAACTTGATACGTATAAAGTACATCTTTGGAGGTCAGCGGAGCTCCATCATGCCATCTCACAGTACGGTGGAGATGAAAAGTAATGGTCAGTCCATCCTTAGAGATATCGAATGATTCTGCCAGATCACCCACAATGTTGAGGTTCTTATCGTATTTCACCAGTCCATTGTAAATTTGTCCGGCCACGGCATGAGAGGATGAATCGGTTGCGAGGAGGGGAATAAGGGTGGATGCTTCGCCAATTGTACCTTCAACAAGGGAGTCGCCAGTGGCGGGAACGGCAGACGAAACAGGAAGAATCTGTGCAGGTGGGGTTTCTGAGCGTTTGCAAGCCACAAGAGAGGTAAATAATAGTAGCGCCATCATCAGGCATTGCACGCCTGGAGATGCTTTCATTTATCGCTCAGCTCCCCTTTAATCTTATTTATCTTTTCAACCAGTTCTTTACGCTCAGGGGATAATTCAAGCGCTCTTTGATACTGTTTAATTGCTCTTTTGTAGGCTCGGCGTACCGCATAAACATCACCGAGATGTTCTATGATGGTCGAATCATCATCAACCAGAGCAATCGCCTCTTCCAGCGTTTCTACAGCGTCATCATAGCGTTTTAGTTTGAAATAGGTCCAACCGAGGCTGTCGAGTATAAAAGCATCACGCGGACGTATTGCAACAGCCTGCTTGATGTATTTTAGAGCTTCTTCAAGATGTATCCCCATTTCTGCGTAAGAATATCCCAAATAATTTAGGGCCTGGGCATCTTTCGGATCAAGCAATAATACCTGCTTCATCCGATTGATTGATTCGGTTCGCTTACCAAGCTTATCCAAGAGCACTCCGATCCGGAAGTGCAGGCGAGGCTCACTCTGAAAAGATTGTTCATTCTCAAGCAGGATATCGAGACCGGCCTGCGGCCTGTCAATTGACTCGTACAATGACGATAAATTCAGATACAACTCAAGACGCCCACGGTTTGCATCAATGGCTTCCTTGAAAACAGCAATAGCAGCGTCTAGTTTGCCCTGTTCCTTCAATATTTGTGCAATATGACTGACCGCTTCAAAATACTGGGCTGAATTACGAGAAACTTTATTAAACTCGGAATAGGCTTTATCGAGTTCACCTTTTTCTTCGTAGGCAATACCAAGATATAGGCGAATGTTGTCAGCAGAAGGATCATTGTTAAGCATTTCACCAAAAATAGCAATCGCATCATCAAACTGTTCAAGTTCAAGATGTACCAGACCGATTTTTCGGTTTGTTTCCTGACCGCCTAAACTGGATTGAGCCGCCAAGCGTAGATATTCAAGCGCTTCAGGAAAACGACGCTGCTGAAGCAGCAACTGAATCAGACGCTGCAACACTGCAGTACGATGTTCATCGCGATCAACCAAAGAGCGGTAGGTTTCTATTGCGTGTGGATAGTCGCCCAAAGCCTCATAGGTTGCAGCTTTGTCTATAACCGCCTGGTCAAATTCCGGTTTCAACTCTAAAACCTTGGTGAAATACCCGAGAGCATCCCGATAGAGCTTCATTTGGCTATAAGTGCGCCCCAGATAGTAATAACCAAGAATGGAATCAGGATTGAGTTTAACCAGAGCCTTAAGAGTGGAGACCGCTTCTTCATATTCGAACAATCGAGTCAATGACATAGCCAGATGCAGGTAGGCATCTTCCTTAGAGGGGGCAATTTCGATGGCTTTACGAAAAAAATTAGATGCTTCCAAGTCTTTTCCTGCCGATGCCGTCAGTACCCCCCCAAGCAGATACGGGGGGCGGTAGTTCGGGTCAAGCACAATAGCCTTGTTTATATATTCAAGAGCTTCCGGGATCTGCCCTATTTTGAGCTTTATGTCAGCCACTTCTCCGTGCAGTTTAGCCGAATCCGGATCGAGAGCAATCGCTTCACGCAGTAGATTCAGAGCTTCAGGGTAGTCTCCTTCATGAGCTAAAATACGCGCACGAGAAAAAAGATATAAAGAGTGGGAATGATTTTCATAAATCTTGGGGGTGACAGAGGATACATTTTCTGGAGATGGAGCGACGCCGGCGCACGCAGCAAGTAACAGAAGGGGCAACAGTATAATCAACCGTATGTACATTGAGATAAAATCCAATTTCAAAGATAACTTAGATATGAAAATTAACATGAATCAAAAGTTTGGTCAAACGATAATAATTGAAATGTTGCGGTTGACATCGTTCCTTTTCAGATGGAATATACAGCCATGAATAAAACGTTACTATATCTTTTTCTTGTACTGCTGCTAGTGGTTACCAACGGTTTTTTCGTAGCTGCTGAATTTTCGCTGGTTTCGGTACGCAGATCACGGATTGTCTCTCTTGTGGAAAGTGGAGATACTCGTGCTGTAACACTTTTGAGGTTGCTTGACAATCTCAACTCCTACATATCTGCCACTCAACTGGGCATTACCATGGCATCGCTGGCGTTAGGCTGGATTGGCGAACCAGCGCTTTCCCGACTATTGGAAGCCCCCCTGCACGGCATGGTTTCTGATGCAGTTCGACACACAATTGCTTTTACCAGCGCGTTTACCATCATAACATTTCTGCATATTGTGCTTGGTGAACTTGCGCCAAAAACATTGGCACTGGATAGAGCAGAGCGTGTTGCAATGACTGTGGCATGGCCGTTACATCTTTTTCACACACTGTTTAGCTGGCCGATACGCATGCTTGACTTTGCCGGTAGAAGCACTGTTGGATTGTTAGGATTGCACTGTTCGCCCGACCACACGAGTATTTATACCGTAGATGAGTTGCGTCAGATAATCAATGTCTCTCACACAAGTGGAACTTTGGAGGCTGACGAACGGCAATTACTTCACCGGATTTTTGAATTTTCAGATTCTGAAGTCAAGGATGTCATGATACCTCGAAATGCCGTGTCAGCTCTTCCTTCTACCGCTACCCTTAAAGAAACGCAATACGCTTTTAATTCACTCGGGTTTTCACGCATCCCGGTATATCAGGATCAACTGGATAATATAGTAGGAATTGCTGTCAGAAGAGACCTTGAACCATTCCTGTCTCAGGCAGATCCACCTGATTTTAATCTGGGCAAACTCGCCCATCAACCCCGCTTTATACCGGCTAATGCTCAATTAAGTACTGCTTTGAAACAGATGCAATCATCACGCACCCATATGATATTTGTAGTTGATGAATATGGCGGATTCGAGGGCATCATAACGCTTGAAGACTTGCTTGAGGAAATAGTGGGTGAAATAGACGATGAGTTTGATGATGTCTCCACTGCCCAATGCGTTGAAGATAATAATGATTTTTTGCTTGATGGCATGCTGACAATGCGTGAAGTAAATCTCAGACTCAATCTGCACCTACCGGAAGATGCCCCCTATTCTACAATAGCCGGTTTCCTGCTAGCGCAGGCTGGACGACTGCTTCAACAGGGTGAAAGTATTATGTTTGAAGGCACACGCTTTACAGTGGAAAATGTCGATAGAAAAAGGATCAGGCGAATCAGGGTTGCAGCAGAGGGGCCAACTGCGTGAAGATGACCTCCCGTTTTATCAAGTTATCAGGAGTTATGCTTGTAACTATCGCAACCATGGTAACTGCAACGGCTCTTTTCCTCCCTTATTTGCTGGATGTCAACGCCTACCGCACCGAGATTGTAACAGCACTACAGCAAAGCCTTAACCGACCTGTCAGCTTCAGTTCCGGATCATTTACCTGGGATTTTGGCCCAGCGTTCGAATTCAAGTCATTAACTGTTAAAGAACGTGACGGTAGTGCTGATTTTGTTACGGCGCGTAAGACAACTGTTAAATTGGCTCTGATACCGCTGCTGGAAAAAAAAGTCGAATTGAAAAACATAATTTTGGACGAGCCGACTATTTCACTGTTTCGCCGTTCAGATGGCACATTAAATATGGATGATTTATTGAAGCCAAAAGAAGGTGGGCTGCAAGTCAATTTTAAAAAAATACGCATAAACAATGGTTCGATACTATGGAGTGATACAGCAGGCCGAAAAGTGCCATTTTCTGCTGCTCTGCGTAATATTTCTCTTACGGCAAACCATCTGGAGCGGGGACAAAAAGGTTATCTCAAATTAACCGCCGAAATCCCCGCAGCGAGCGGCGCCCCCACCCACATCAGTTTTTCCGGTAAACTGCAGCTCCCAACAAGCGAAAAATCGTTATTGGAAACCGCTTTGGATTGTGATCTTTCAATTAAACAGGCCGAAATCGGCAGATTCTGGCCTTATTTTGGACGATTTGTCCCGTTTGCAAATACCAGCGGTCGGCTGGATTTTGTCACCAGCTTCAAAGGCAAATTACAGGATTTTTCTGCCAAAGGTAAAGTCTCGATTAACGGCGCAACCGTCACTTGGCCAACTATATTTCATGCATCGCTTTCGCCTAAAACTCTTCAGCTACAGTATAGCGTTGTACTGACCAAACAACAGATCGATATTTCTGCTGTAGATCTCAGTATGGAAGGTTTCAGGATCAAAGGCAGCTTTCAGTTGCAGGACTACATGACCAAAGATCCGCACATTATCGCCAAAGCCAGCACTCCATCAACATTCCGTTACGAAGATGTCAGAAATTATGTGCCGTATGGGATTATTGAAAGCGGTACCGCAGACTATATTGAAAACAAGATAAAATCTGGCGTATTCAAGCTTGATACGGGAATCCTGGACGGCAAGGTAAGTCAGATCGTTCACATGGAGATTGGTCAGAACTACAATACACTTACGATTCGCGGGCCTGTAGAAAAGGCTGTGCTGAGTTATGGGCCTAAAGCTCCGACATTCAATAATTTGAAGGGGATTATTGAACTTAAAGGCAAAAACTTTAACCTGATCGGCATGACCGGAAACTTTGGATCATCTCCCTTTTCACTGGACGGTTCTATCACCGAATACAATACCGACAAGGTAGCCGATTATCCCGTCAAAATGAATATAGCACCGCACACCCCTGAAATTGCCTGGCTTACTAAAATTGCCGGCATTCCAAATCTTGAGTACAGCAACACTTCTCTATTACGGCTGGTCGGAAGCGGCCACTACTCTTCATACAAATTAAATGGCGACTGGGATCTCAAACAGGCTGCCTACACGTTGCCAGGCTACGTCAGTAAACAGCTTTCAATGCCTAATACTCTCAAGTTCAGTACCGTTATCGGCAAAGAATCCACCAAAGTAACGTCAGTGAACTATAATCTTCAGCCTCTGGTTATCACCGGCAGTGGTCTGATCGGCTACGGGGAAAAGCCGTATCTAGGTTTCGATCTTCAGACTAACCGGTTCGTAATGGGTGACACACTGCCAATACTCTCCATGTGGCGTAAGTATAAACTACAAGGGACCGTGCAGGCTCACATCAGAGGTGGTGGAGATCCGGATGATCTCAGCGCTATGGATTACAACGGTACTGTGGACATCACTAAGCTAAGTTTACAGCCTGGTGATGATCTGAAGCAAATCCGTGACATCAGCGGTTCAATTATTTTCAAAGACAACGGCCTTGAAACGTCCAAAATGCCCGCTCGTTTCGGGAGTTCCGTGATTACAATTAAAACTGCTATAAAGAGTTTTAAAAACCCTGAAGCGGATATTTCCATTTCTTCGCCGCAACTCTACATGCGAGATATAAACGTCACAGAAGGTCATCCAGATGCCGGTATAAAGCGTTTGAACGCGATCTGTACACTTCGCAAAGACTCCATCGCATTAAGAAACGTATCCGGACTAATTAATTCCTCCAATTTCAACCTGAGTGGAATATACCTGACCGGACGAAATCCACAAGCAACGCTCTCCTTAACATCATCAAAACTAGATCTGGATGACCTGCGCCTGTTTACGTCACCAGCGCAAAATACGCAGAACAAGCAAAGCTCTGAATTGGATGTAAAACTGACTCTGAATGTTGAAACCGGTAATTTCAGAAAGTTGACGTTCAGTAAATTGAATGCTGTTTTTCAACAGGAAAAAGGCTTTATTTATCTGCAAAACCTGACAGCTGGAGTATTGGGGGGCAAACTTGTTGCTAAAGGGAGAATTGCCCCCGGTGGCGAGCAGGGCGACCGTTATGACCTGACTTTGGATATTTCCAGAGCTGATGCAGAAAAGCTTTTCGCTGCTCTGGATATTTCCCGCGAGGTTACTGGCACGTTAACACTTCATGGAGATCTTACGGCCAGGGGTAATTCTCTTCTTGATATAAAAAAGAGTGCGTTGGGGAATGTGCGTCTCAGTATGAGCGACGGTAAATTGAGAAAGTTCAGCACACTCTCCAAGGTTTTTTCAATTCTAAATGTTTCTCAATTGCTTAAATTCAAGCTACCAGATATGGTTTCAGACGGTATGCCATACAGCAGCATAAAGGGAAGCCTCTCGGTTAAAGACGGAATTATTGCCACCCAAGACCTCTTCATAAGCAGTAATGCCATCAACGTGTCGATAGTCGGAAATGCTGATATTGTTAAAGAGGAGTTAAATCTCACGCTTGGAGCCCAACCGCTTCAGACAGTCGACAAGATCATCAACCGGATTCCGATAGTTGGTTGGCTATTGACAGGGAAAGACAAAGATTTAATAACCGCCTATTTCGAGGCTAAGGGAAAATGGTCCGACCCTCAGGTCAGTGCCATTCCGGTGAAATCAATTGGGAAGGGAATTCTGAACATATTTATCAGGACCTTTCAATTGCCTGTAAAGTTGTTTACTGATACCGGAGAAGTTATTCTGGGCAAGTAATGTTTGATCAATAGATGCTGTAGTTCTGTGGATCAGAAAAAAGTTCTTTAAGGAAAAGATTGTTGAGGTAATGTCCCGTCTTGTTGGCTTCAACTTTTCCCAGTATACGATAACCGCTGGTGTAAAAATCGCCAATCAGATCAAGTATTTTATGATTAACCAGCTCTTTTTTATAGCGGAGACCACGAGGATTCATTATTTCGTCACACCCAATTACCACCGCATTGTCGAGTGATCCCCCCCTGGCGAGGCCGATCTTTTGAATGGCTTCGATCTCTTCCTGAAGCACAAACGTACGGGAATTAATTATAGCAAAAGCGTTCTCGACGTCCGTAACCCGTTTTTTTTGTTTTCCTACCGGTGGGCGAAACTCAATTGACATAGTGATTTCGAGCGTATTGAGCGGCTTGACCTTAACCCAAGAATCATTGTGTTGGACTTCTACCGGGCGCTGCACTTTCAAATAAACTCCGGACTCGGGGAATTCATAGACCCCAGCCTTCCATATCCCCTGATAAAATTCCCAGGCCGAACCGTCCAGTATTGGTACTTCTGGACCATCAATGTGAACCAGGCAGTTTGTTATGCCTGAAAAATAGAGTGCCGCCATCAGGTGTTCAATTGTCGAAACAGAGACGCCATCACGGCTAATCTGGGTGGAGAGGCGTGTATCACCTACCATATCGTAGCGTGCAGGAATAAGTTGGCCTTTATGCACAAAAGCTATTCCGAATTCACGGCGTGGAAGAAATTCCAGAGTTACTTCCTTGCCACTATGCAACCCGATGCCGGATACTTTAAAAATACTATTTATAGTTGTTTGACGCTTTATCATTTAGCCGATGACCCTTTTTTTAAGCTCTGCATGTTCTGCTGCAAGAGCATCGTATTTTCGCTCAAGTTCTCGAATCTGGTCGAACAAACAGGCAATAGCCTTAGCCTCAGGGTCCGGAAGTTGACCGTGCTGCAAATCGGCCCGACCAACATCCTTTTTCTCCTGCTCTATTACCATACGACCGGGAATTCCGACCACTGTCGCGTTCTCTGGCACAGCCTTAACCACCACCGAGTTGGAACCGATCTTGGCACCTTTCCCAACGGTAAATGGACCAAGAATTTTGGCGCCTGATCCGATCACTACATTATCCTGAAGAGTTGGGTGCCGTTTGACCTTATCCCAAGTTACCCCTCCCAATGTAACACCGTGATAGAGAGTTACATTATCACCAATTTCGGCCGTCTCACCGATAACAACTCCCATACCATGGTCAATAAAAAACTTTCTACCGATCTTAGCTCCGGGATGAATCTCTACGCCTGTAAGGAACCTTCCGATATGTGAGATAAAACGGCCAAGGAAGAATAACTCATTAATCCAGAACCAGTGGGCAACACGATAGAACCAAAGGGCATGCAAACCGGGATAGCAGAATATAATCTCAAAAACATTTCGAGCAGCAGGATCACGTTCAAAAACCGAGTTTATGTCTTCACGAATGTTTTTAAACATGTATTTAACTCCTTTACTTACAACGCAATAACGTTTTTCAGAGTTAGCACAATGCCCGTAAACCTGTCAAATTCATTTCATGCCACTTGAGTAAAAGTACGTTTACGAACAACTTCCTGCTCGACAAAAAGTCTGTTTATTCTTATAACAAGCATGAGAAGCTACTTACACATATAGGAGTTCACGTGGAGACACTGACACTGTCCGCCCCCGCAAAAATAAACTACCTGCTTGATGTCATAGGAAAACGATCTGATGGATATCATGATCTTCGCATGATCATGCAGCGCGTTAATCTATGTGACGAAATCAAACTTACCCTGACTAACACCTCTGGTATCAATGTTATATGCAATTCAAATGGGGCTCCGAACGGCCCTAATAATATCGCCTGGAAAGCCTCACGGGCACTGTTTGATATTGCTGAATCTGCTTACGGAGTAAGTATTTTTATTACAAAAAACATACCTGTTGCAGCTGGGTTGGGAGGTGGCAGCAGTGACGCAGCAACAGTTCTTATGGGACTGAATGAGTTGTTAAAACTCGGCCTGACGGACCAACAACTTATGGAAACAGGCCGCAAGCTTGGAGCTGACGTACCATTTTTTATTTTCAAAAAAACAGCGCTTGCAGAGGGTATAGGCGAAAAACTTACCCATCTGCCAGAAATGCCTAAGTGTTGGATTGTACTGATAAATCCAGGTGTTCATGTTTCAACTGCCTGGGTTTATAGATCTTTACAGTTGACAAACAAGGGTGAGCTGAATAAACTACCGAAGTTTTTCAAGTCAATTGAAGATATTGTTGCAATAATGTCAAACGATCTTGAATCAGTAACAATTCAGGCATTTCAGGTGATTGCTAAAATTAAGAAACGTCTGATGGATCTGGGCGCGCTCGGAAGCATGATGTCGGGTAGCGGTCCAACGGTTTTTGGTGTTTTCAAAAGTTTTGATGCTGCAGAGATTGCCCGCCTGGAAGCCACAAAAGATACAAACTGGTTTTCTGTAACTGTAGAAACACTCTGATTTTCCACTTTCTTCATTGGGGCGTCGCCAAGCGGTAAGGCACCGGATTTTGATTCCGGCATTCCCAGGTTCGATCCCTGGCGCCCCAGCCAAACTTGATAAAGGTCAGCTTTCGAAGCTGACCTTTTTTGTTATAGTGCAGTAAATGACGTAAATATATAATTTATAACCACGCTCCCAGTAGCCCTTGACAAGGATTAGGCAGTATGTTGATAAATCTCGTTTCTATTCACCCCTGCCCCTCTCCACAATCTATTCCTTTGGCAAACGCCTTTCTTAAGGCATTTACGCTTAAGAGCGCTGTCTCTATTGATCTGGTTGATTTTTTTCTTGGAGATGATGCTCCAGAGTGCGCTGTAAAGCTCGCCGCCTCCACCCCTGTGGCAGTCGGCTTTTCGATTTATGTCTGGAACCGTGATCTCAGTTGCGAAATAGCTGCCGAATTACACCGCAACCATCCGTCTATCAAACTCTTTTGTGGCGGTCCGGAAGTCACCGCCGATCCGGCATCTTTTACAACTATGGGGATTTTTGACTTTGTTGTTGTCGGAGAAGGAGAAGTTCCCTTTTTATCACTTTGCCAAGCTCTAGCTGATGATGGAGATAATTCTAAAATACCAGGCATCCTCTTGCCAGGCTCTGCCATACTCCCCCCCCCAGCACCTCTTACAAACTTGGATTCAATCCCGTCTCCTTACCTGACGGGTGTGATCGATACTTGTTCTAATCCGGGCATTCTCTGGCAGTTATCGCGGGGATGCAGTTTTACCTGTGACTTCTGTTTTGACTCACGCGGAATACATGGCGTACGGCATTTTTCATTGGAAAGATTAGAATCAGAATTACGACATTTCTCTGACACCGGCGTCAGGCAGATTTTTGTTCTTGATTCGACCTTTAACCTTGACCCAAAACGTGCCAAAAAACTTCTGAGGATGATTAAAAATATAGCACCTAACATACATTTCCATTTTGAGGTGCGCAACGAGTTTATTGACCGTGATATGGCAAAACTCTTTGCACAGATTGCATGTTCATTGCAAATAGGACTACAGAGCGCGGATATTGAGGTTCTCAAACTGGTTGGGCGATCATTTAACAAAGCTGACTTCACTGCAAAGGTAGGCCTGTTGAACGAGAGCGGTGCGGTTTTCGGCTTTGACCTTATCTATGGCCTTCCAGGAGACACTTTAGACGGTTTTCGAGGTACTCTGGATTATGCTCTGTCGCTTTACCCAAATCATCTTGATATTTTCCCACTTGCTGTTCTGCCAGGAACGAAATTGGCGTTACGAGGAACTGCTCTAAACCTGAGCTGGGACACTAAGCCGCCCTATACACTCAAAGCAACCGACAGTTTTACTACTACCGACATGGCTGCAGCCGCCGAACTGGCTGCGGCATGTGATATTTTTTATACTCGTGGAAAAGCGGTCGCGTGGTTTAATTCTGTCGTTACCGCTCTTGGCCTGAAACCAACCGATTTATTGCATAAATTCAGTTACTGGCTGATTGAAGTCAAGGGTCACGGCACAAATGAGTCCGACTTCAGTGATAACGATATATGGGAGATTCAGCAGCTTTTTATGAAGCAGCTTTTCAGCACCCCAAAAAAAATACGATTTCTGCCTCTTGTACTTGATCTGGTAAACTATCACCATCATTATGCATCAGTTCTTCTTTCTATATCTCCTGAACCTATTATTGATTCTCAGATGCCTGCCAGTTCATGCGATACAAGTTTCAGACTTGCTCCTACAGCCAGAATAGTTCATTTCACGTATGATATTGAGGAACTTCTTGGTTGCGGAGAACCTCATATCCAGTGGATGTATGAGAACCTCCACCAATCAGGTTCTCAAGCAGTTATCTATCTCAATGACGGCTTGGTATGCACCGAATCACTTGTTGCTTCCTATATCCTCTTGTTAGAGCATATCCGTGATGGCGGCTGTAGAGACTACAAATCAGGAACAGGTCTTACTTGTGATGAAGCCAACGAATTTATTGCCTTTGCTCTACAGGAGGGAATCATTGTGAATGCCTGAGCATGACAAAAGATATAAAAAACCACTTCCTGTAAAAAAAACATAAAACAACAACGTATATGCCTAAGAAAGTCGAACCATATCTTTTGATATATATGTCAGCGTATTTCGAAAGAGGTTGCATTTTAGTAAATATTTTAGTATATCTCTCTTTTCTTTTTCATATAGTTTTTAACTTTGTCTCCATTTTGAAAGGTGATTGATCACCATGCATGATAAAATCAAGATTTTTTCCGGCAACTCAAATCCAGAATTAGCTCAGAAAATATGCGACTGCCTTGGTGTTCCTCTCGGTGCGGCACGCGTACGACGTTTTTCTGATGGTGAAGTAATGGTTGAAATCGGTGAAAATGTCCGTGGTCGCGACGTATATGTTGTTCAGTCAACTTGTGCACCGACCAATGACAACTTGATGGAGCTGTTGGTTATTACCGATGCACTTAAACGTGCTTCTGCAGCGACCATAACTGCTGTAATTCCATATTACGGCTATGCCCGCCAGGATCGCAAAGCAGCGCCGCGTACTCCTATTACTGCTAAACTGGTTGCAGATCTTATAACAACTGCAGGCGTCAATAGGGTCGTCACTATCGATCTCCACGCCGGACAGATTCAAGGTTTTTTTAATATCCCTGTAGACAATCTATATGCTGCGCCTGTAATTCTTAATTACCTTAGAGACCGTTTTAGCGGCGAACAAGTGGTTATGGTTTCCCCTGACGCTGGCGGTACTGAGAGAGCACGTGCATTTGCCAAGCGCCTGGAATATTCACTTGCTGTAATTGACAAACGCCGTACCGGACCTAATGTAGCTGAAGTAATGCACCTGATCGGTGATGTACGCGATAAAATAGCTATAATTCTAGATGATATGGTTGACACAGCTGGCACCTTGACTCAGGCTGCTAAAGCACTTAAAGCAAATGGCGCCAAAGCCATTTATGCCTGCGCCACACACGGCGTACTCTCAGGCCCTGCAATCGAGCGTATAAATGATTCCGATATTGAAGAAATTGTTTTAACTGATACAATACCGGGTGGTACCCATCAAAGTTCAACATCCAAAATAAAAATGCTTTCTGTAGCGGACCTGTTAGCTGAAGCAATTAGACGTATTCATGAGGATGAATCAGTAAGTTCACTATTTGCTTAGTATAAATATTTTGATTATGAATAGGACGGAGTTGACCCGTCACTACACGTGGAGGAACGTATGCAACAGAAACAAATGAATATTGAACTACGCACAAAGACCGGTACTGGCGTAAGCCGAAGACTTCGCGTTGCTGATATGGTACCTGGTGTTGTTTATGGCAAGGGACTTGACCCTATGCCGGTAAGCATTAAATACCGTGACCTACAGGACGCAATTTCCGGTGCAGGTGGACAGAATAACCTGATTACCCTTATTGGCGGAGGGAGCCTGGACCAGAATATTGCAATCGTTGCCGATATCCAGCGCGATGCAATCAAGCGTACCATCAAGCACGTCGATCTTCATCGCATCAATCCGAAAGAAAAACTCCGGGTCACCGTACCTGTTGTTTTGACCGGTACGGCAATCGGCGTAAAAGAAGGCGGACTGCTAGACCTGGCACACCATGAATTACATATAGAATGTCTTCCAGGAAACATTCCGGACAGCATTTCTATCGATGTCTCTGATCTAAAAATCGCCCATTCGATTCATGTAAGCGAGATAGTACTCCCGGAAGGTATCGTTATCCTTGACCAGCCAAAGATTCCGGTTGTCAGTGTTCTTGGCAGAGCCAAGGAAGAAGAAGCTCCGGCTGCCGCTTAGCCAGAAAACAATTGAGCATGAATACCTATATAGTTGCGGGGCTGGGTAATCCCGGCCCCACCTATCAATGGACCCGCCATAATGCGGGTTTTCTTTTTTTGGACCGTCTTGCACAGTTGGAAAATATTTCTATTTCTAAAAAGTCTTTCTCAGGTTTTTGCGGAGAATGGGATTTTGCTGGACACCGCTTGATACTTCTTAAACCACAGACGTTCATGAATTTGTCCGGGAACTCTATAATGCAGTCTCTTCAATTTTATAAGCTACCGATTTCAAACCTGATAGTCATCCATGATGAACTTGATTTACCATTTGGAACTGTACGTTTTAAGAATGGTGGCGGGCATGGTGGCCACAATGGCTTACGCTCCATAATTGAAAATCTGGGCAAGGGTGACTTTATTCGACTCCGGATAGGTATTGGTAAGCCGCCACATGGAGATACAACCGGTCATGTCCTTGGAAAGATTCCTCCAGATCAGATGGAAGGTCTTTCCAGTATTCTTGATGGCGGCATAGAAATGTTTAAAGTAATGCTTAAAGAAGGGCTCCCTAAATCAATGAGCCTATTTAATAACAAGAATTTTTTGGAAGGATAGATTTATGGGTTTTAACTGCGGAATTGTCGGACTGCCAAATGTAGGCAAGTCCACCATCTTTAATGCTCTCACTTCAGCTGGTGCTGAATCAGCAAATTATCCATTTTGCACAATTGAACCGAATGTCGGCATTGTTCAGGTACCTGACCCACGAATGGATAAATTAGCCGTAATTGTCAACCCACAAAAGATGCAGCCAACGACTATTGAATTTGTTGATATCGCCGGCCTTGTTAAGGGGGCCAGTCAGGGGGAAGGACTAGGCAACCAGTTTCTGGGGCACATCCGTAGCGTTGATGCGATTGTTCATGTCGTACGCTGCTTCGATGACGACAATATTGTCCATGTAAATGGGCGTGTTTCTCCTGCCGATGATATCGAAGTTATTAATACAGAACTTGCTCTGGCTGACCTTGATACAATCGAAAAGAAATTGCAGCGGGCCGAAAAAATGGCGCGTAGCGGTGACATAAAAGCAAAGGAAGAGGTTAATTTTTATATTCGGGTCAGAGCCCTTCTCGAACAGGTCAAAAAACTTCAGGGCGTTGCCCAGAATGAGGACGAAAAAATCTGGATGCGTGATCTTCATCTTCTGACCGACAAGCCAGTGCTTTATGTCGCAAACGTGGCTGAAGACGACCTGGAAGGCAACCACCCCAATGTTGCTAAGGTTCGTGAAATTGCAATCTCTGAAGGGGCCGGGGTTGTAGTTATTTGCGGTAAGCTTGAGGCAGAAATTGCCGAGCTTGACGGCCCTGAAAAAAAAGGCTTTCTTGATGATATGGGATTAGAAGAAGCTGGCCTTGATCGACTCATCCGAAATGGCTATGCATTATTGGGACTCATCACCTATTTTACAGCGGGCGTTAAGGAAGTTCGTGCCTGGACAATAGTTAACGGTACCAAGGCACCACAGGCTGCTGGTGTTATTCACACAGATTTCGAAAAAGGCTTTATTCGTGCTGAAGTAATTGCGTTTAATGATTATATAAACTGTAATGGGGAATCTGGCTCCAAAGAAAAAGGTTTAATGCGACTGGAAGGAAAAGAGTATGTCGTCAAAGATGGTGACGTTATGCATTTCAGGTTTAACGTGTAACGACCAACTTAAGAATTGCCACAGCACAAAGACCAAAGAGGTTATGGTAAAATCTGACTAGTTATGGTATCAAGATATGCTTTTCCACTCATTTAACCTTCGGGAGATAATTTAAATGTTCAGTTCCATTATAACAAAGTTTATCGGAAGCAAGAATGAGCGCGAACTTAAAAAAATGTGGCCGATCGTTGATAAAATTAATGCTCTTGAAGCTTCAATTTCAACTCTTTCTGATGAACAGCTGACTAATAAAACCAGGGAATTCAAGGAGCGGCATGCGAAGGGAGAATCTCTGGATTCACTCCTCCCCGAAGCCTTTGCCGTCTGCCGCGAAGGTGGCAAACGAGTACTCGGCATGCGCCATTTTGACGTACAGTTGATAGGTGGTATGGTATTGCATTCGGGGAAAATTGCCGAAATGAAAACCGGTGAGGGAAAAACTCTGGTAGCCACCCTCTCCGCTTATCTTAATGCAATTTCCTGCAAGGGCGTACACGTTGTTACAGTCAACGATTACCTGGCAAAACGTGACTCTGAATGGATGGGTAAACTTTACAACTTCCTTGGATTGACGGTTGGTATCATCGTTCACGGTGTTGAAGATGACCAACGCCGTATTAACTATGCTGCAGATATTACCTACGGAACAAACAACGAGTTTGGCTTCGATTATCTGCGAGATAATATGAAGTTTGACCTTGATGATTACGTTCAACGCGGCTTTAACCACGCCATTGTGGACGAAGTTGACTCTATTTTGATCGATGAAGCAAGAACTCCGTTGATTATTTCCGGCCCTACCGAAGACTCAACAGATAAATACTACGTTATTAATGCCATTATTCCTAAATTGGAGAAGGGTGAAGTGCTTGAAGTTGAAGCAAACACTCTTTCCGGCAAACGCAAGAAATACACCGGCGATTTTACTATTGATGAAAAAGCCAAGAGTGCAGCCTTGACCGAGCAGGGTGTTCTGAAGGTTGAAAAGCTCTTAAAAATTGATAATCTGTACGATCCACGCAACATTGAAATTCTTCATCATGTCAACCAGGCTCTGCGCGCCCATGCCATGTACAAAATTGACGTGGATTATGTGGTAAAAGATGGCGAGGTCTTGATTGTTGATGAGTTTACCGGCCGTCTCATGCCCGGCCGCCGCTGGTCTGATGGTCTGCACCAGGCTATTGAAGCGAAGGAGGGGGTCAAAATTGAAAATGAAAACCAGACCCTTGCGACAATCACCTTTCAAAACTTCTTCCGTATGTACACCAAGCTGTCCGGAATGACCGGTACAGCAGACACTGAAGCAGAGGAATTTCACAAAATATACAAACTTGATGTTTCTGTTATTCCGACCAATCGACCACTCGTGCGTCCGGATTTTCCCGATGTTATATACAAAACTGAACATGAAAAATTCAAAGCGGTTATTGAGGATATCAAAGAACATTATGCTGCCGGTCAACCCTGTCTTGTGGGTACCATCTCGATCGAAAAGTCGGAAGTATTGGCAGAGATGCTGAAGCGACAAGGCGTACCACACAACGTACTTAATGCTAAACAGCATGAACGTGAAGCTGAGATTGTATCTCAAGCCGGCCGCAAAGGTGCCATAACAATCGCCACCAACATGGCTGGCCGTGGAACCGATATCGTACTGGGAGGCAACCCGGATGCTCTTGCTAAGCAGTGGCGGCGGGCAAATCCGGAAGCAACCGACGAACAATATGAAGCTATACTTGCCAAATATAAAGTTGAATGCCTCGCCGAGCATGAAGAAGTTATTAAACTTGGAGGTCTTCACATTCTGGGAACAGAACGGCACGAATCACGCCGTATTGACAATCAGCTACGCGGTCGCTCTGGCCGCCAGGGTGATCCTGGCTCGTCAAAATTTTATCTATCTCTTGAAGATGACCTGCTGCGCATTTTCGGATCAGAGCGCGTCGCCAAAATTATGGATATTCTCAAAATTGAAGAGGGTGAAGCTATTACTCACAGCATGATCTCAAAGTCTATTGAAAATGCTCAGAAAAAAGTAGAAGCCCATAACTTCGATATACGTAAGCATCTTATCGAATACGATGATGTAATGAACAAGCAACGCGAAGTTATTTATACACAGCGTCGTGAGATTCTAGCGGGGCAGGATATTCGTAACAGCTTTCTGGAAATGCTTGATGAGACGATCGAAGAGATTGTCTCCGCTTATGCCATAGATAAAGTGTCACCGCACGAATGGGATTTGCAGGGAATAAGCGACAGCGTTTATAAATATTTCAATCTTCAACTTGATCTGCCGCATGAGATGGTAAGTCGTCTGACACCAATCAACTTCCATGACACACTCAGTGAGCAGGCTCATGCCATCTTCAAGGCACGCGTGGAGGAGATGGGTAACGAACTTGTCGACCACCTAATCAAGGTTATGATGCTTCAGGCCATTGACACACACTGGAAAGACCACCTCCTGAACATCGACCATCTGAAGGAAGGAATTGGTCTGCGTGGTTATGGGCAGAAAGACCCTAAACAGGAATACAAAAAAGAGGCTTATAATCTTTTTATGGAATTGATGGTTCGCATCCGTGAAGAGGTTGTCGAACGTGTTTTCTGGGTGCAGATAAATCATGATGGTGATGAAATTGAAGAAATGGAAGAAGAAATGCAAAAAAAGAAGCTGATTTTTAATCTTAGTGGCCTAGAAGAACATACTCAGGAACCAGCCAAAAGTCAAAAAAGTGCTGGCCGGAATGATGCATGCCCTTGCGGAAGTGGCAAAAAGTATAAAAAATGCTGCGGAAAATAAAAGCACCTTTGTCTAATGAGGTTTATATGGACATCAAAGGATTTAGTTTTTCAACTGTTGAAGCTGCAATTAAAAAACCGGGGCGTAAAGATTTAGCGCTAATTTTTTCTGAAGTTCCTGCCACCGCAACGGCAGTTTTTACCACCAGTGCTGTCAAAGCTGCTCCGGTGTTAGTGTCCAGCGAGCATATTGTAAGTGGATTCGCCCAGGCGCTGATTGTTAACAGCGGCAATGCCAACGCATGCACTGGTGAGCCCGGAATGATGGTTGCGAGAGAAACTTCACGCCTAGTTTCACTCGCTCTTGGCATTGATGATGAGGCCGTTCAAGTCTGTTCAACCGGAGTAATTGGCGTTCAGATGCCTATGGAGCGTATCCGGACCGCTATTGCGCCGCTTGTAGACGGTCTTATTTCCGGAACGCTGGATGATGTTGCTCAAGCTATAATGACTACCGACACCTTCCCAAAAATGGAAACCGGTAGCGGCAAAGCTGGTGGTACCGGCTACACCGTTGCTGGCATTGCCAAAGGGGCCGGCATGATAATGCCCAATATGGCCACAATGTTATCATTTATTTTAACTGACGCCTGTGTAGAGTCCGGTTTTCTTAAAAAAGCATTCCGGAAAGCCGTTGACCAATCCTTTAATGCCATCACCGTAGACGGCGACATGTCAACCAACGACACCTGCCTGATTATGGCTAACGGAGCATCTGGAAATCCCATCATAACTGAAGGCTCACCGGAAGGAATTGCTTTTACAACCACCTTGAATAGTGTCTTGCTTTCTCTGGCCAAGCAGATTGTAAAAGATGGTGAAGGAGCAACAAAATTTGTAGAAATACGGATCAGCGGTGCTAAAGACAATTCTGACGCAAAGCGCGCTGCTATGGCAATTGCCAACTCGAGTTTAGTTAAAACTGCTTTTTTTGGGCAGGACGCAAACTGGGGACGAATCTTTGCTGCGGTAGGATATTCCGGAGCTGAAGTAGAACTATCACGTCTTTCTCTATGCTTTGGTGATGTCTGTATGGCCAGAAACGGTATTTTCGCTGGTGATGATGCCGAAGCTAGGGGCACAGAGATTCTTAAACAAAAGGAGTTTACCGTCTCGGTCGACCTGGGAATAGGTAGTGGCACTGCCACTGTGTACACTTCGGATCTGACCCACGAATACATCAACATCAACGCCGACTATCGATCCTGAAATACCTAGCAGATTATTTTCAATTATCAAGCCTCCGCATGCGGAGGCTTTTTTGTCGTACAGAGTGAAACCGTGATTAAATTCCGTATAATTATTGCAACCATATTCCTTTCACTTTCAACTACCCTTAACGCTGCAGATGATCTGATGGATGTCGGACGAGCTGTAACCATTGACGTTGTGCTTGAAAACGCTATCCGTCACGGTTTGATTTCCGGTGGGGTTGTTGCTGTCGGCAACCATACCGGTCAACTTTACGGCACAGCACAGGGCAGGCTGTATCCAGGCACCAGTGCACCCCCACTTTCAGACCGAACACTGTTTGACACCGCATCACTTACAAAGGTCATTGCCACAGCACCAGCCATCATGAAATTGCTCGAACAGGGGAAAATCAATCTGCTTGATCCACTTACTCGCTGGTTCCCTGAATTTGAAGACACTGATCGCGATGAAATAACTGTTCTCAATTTATTAACTCATACGTCCGGGATGAATGATGTTGAAATAGCAAGTGACGCCCCCCTCAGGAGCCTTATAGAAAGGGCAATTATTCAAAACCATACTTACCATCCTGGAAACCGTTTTCATTATGCCGACATCAACTTCATACTTCTGGGAGAACTTGTCAAGCGAGCAGCTCAAGTGCCATTGGACAAATTTTGTTCCGAATATATTTTCGCACCTATCGGCATGGCTGAAACTGCATTTCTACCCCAGGCGGAATTCAATATAATTGCCCCAACAGCGAGCTATAACAAGTCCTTAACAGCCGGAGTTGTTCAGGATATTAATGCCCGCCGTTTTGGCGGAGTAGCAGGACACGCCGGTGTATTCAGCACAGCCAGCGATTTGAACAGGTTCGCAACCATGATTCTTAACCATGGAAAATATAACGGAGTACAAGCTTTCACGGAGAGGGTCATAACCCAGATGACATCACCGTATTTTTATAGTAATGGCAGGGTTATCAGGGGATTGGGATGGGATATTAATTCACCATTTTCGTCGCCTCGCGGGAACTACTTTTCTGATATGTCTTTCGGCCACACCGGATATAGCGGTTCATCAATCTGGATTGACCCTGAACAGGATTTATACGTAATTCTTCTGACTGTACGCCTTGATTACACCAATATACGAAGTTTTAGCCAATTACGAAGTGACATATCAAGTCTGGCAGTTTCAATATTTTCGTCTCCGCGAATTGCTGCAGAGATTATCAACGAGATGAAAATCCCTTGAAACGCTAATGCCTTGACACAATATTACACCTGTGTTAGTTGTTTCGAGTGTTAAATATTCTTGCGTACCCACTCAGCAAGGGAGGTAACGATGAGCATTAAAGTGCTGGTCGCCGACGACAGTATCACTATCCAGAAAGTAATCGGCATTATTTTTGGCGGTGACGAATATTCCTTAACAGTCGTTGATAACGGTAAAGCCGCTGTAGAAAAGGCACGTGAAATCAACCCTGATATATTGCTGATTGATGCCCTGATGCCTGGAATGACAGGTTACGAAGTGGCTGAAGCCGTTCGTTCGACTCCGTCACTGGCGGATACGCCTATTTTAATCTTAACCGGAACGTTTGAACCATTTGACGAAGAAAAAGCAAAAAAATGTGGTGCAGACGATTTTATTGCCAAGCCGTTTGAATCACAACAGATAATAACCAAGGTAAAAGAACTCCTGGAACTTGGAGAATCAAGGCCCAAGTCGTCACAAACAGAGCCAGCACAGTCCGTAGCTGAAACATATAGCGAACAGACAACGGATATTTCAGCCCCAATAATTGATTCTTCGACTTCTGACACTGACCAACAGTTCGAATCTCCACAACCTGCCGCACCATCAGATATCTGGGGAGCATTTACCCCTGAAATTGAACCTACAGCTGAACCACCGGTTGAAGCGTTTGCCACTCCAGATATTGATGCTTCTTCAGTAGAGAAATTTGAACCAGATGTTTTTGCAATAGCCACTGAAGAAAATGATGCAGAGCCCGTACAAGATGCAACAACATCAGTCGCTTCGCCTCAACTCACCGGCACTCAATGGGTTCCAATTGAGGAAAACACCTTTGAATTTGAAGAAGAAACAAGTTCTGAACCACCCCAGACTTCCTTTACAGAGCATGAAGTTTCAGCTCAAGAACCGGCATTTGGAGATATTTCTTTTGAAAAAGAGATTAAAACTCCGGCATCTCAGGATTTCTCTGAAGTTTCCGAACTCGATTCTGCTGCAACCATTCAAGATTCAACCAGTTTCGATGAACCTATCGAACCTATCCCCGCTTTTGATGTCCCGTCTGCCCCGGCTACGCCATTTATTCCGCTAGCCGATCCTACCCCGGTTTTTGCGGCTCCTGCTGAGTCAGATCTGATAACAGCCTCCGCTGCAGCACCGGCGGTTGCACTAACCGAAGAACAGCTCAAGGCCATCATGGCTACTGTATCGAAAGATGTCATTGAGCGGATTGTCTGGGAAATTGTTCCAGACCTGGCCGAGGTACTGATACGCGAGGCAATCCGAAAAATCAAAGAAGGGGTCTAGTACCCCTTGCAGACATAACAACCTAAGGGGATGGCAACATCCCCTTTTTTCGTGTGGAGGTACAGAAATGATCAAAAAAGCCATTGCTAAAGTTGTCGAACATGAAAATCTAACTGAAGGCGAAATGATCGAGGTTATGAACCAGATTATGTCAGGTGAGTGTACGCCGGCACAGATCGGTGCGTTCATCACCGCCCTGCGCATGAAAGGCGAAACAGTTGAGGAGATCACCGGAGCGGCACGCGTTATGCGCGAACGGGCCACTCCGATCCGAGTCGGCAAAGGAGTGCTTGGTATTGACCGCGATGACATCAACATCGATCGGGAAACCATACTGGACGTTGTTGGCACAGGCGGCGACGGTACCAATACCTTCAATATTTCCACCACCGTTTCGTTTGTAGTTTCAGCTTGCGGTGTTAAAGTAGCCAAGCACGGGAACCGATCTGTTTCTTCAGCCTGCGGTAGCGCCGACGTATTGGAAAAATTGGGCATCAATCTGGATGTCACCCCCGAAACGGTTGAAAACTGCATTGATCAAATCGGCATTGGTTTCCTCTTTGCCCCTGCCCTGCATGGTGCCATGAAGCACGCAATCGGCCCCCGACGCGAGATCGGTATCCGCACCATATTCAATATACTGGGCCCACTGACCAACCCTGCTAACGCCGACTGTCAGGTGATGGGGGTCTACCGCGCTGACCTCGTAGAAAAACTGGCAGGAGTGTTACAAAAACTTGGGTGCAGGCACGGTTTTGTGGTGCATGGATCTGACGGCATGGACGAAATAACCCTGACCGGAGAAACATTGGTGGCTGAGGTCACCCATACCGGGGTTACACTGAGCAATGTCACCCCGGAACAGTTTGGTCTGTCCCGCTGCCAGATGGCTGCGCTCAAAGGGGGAGATGCTGTTGCCAACGCTATAATAGTTAAATCTGTACTGGCCGGTGAACGGGGGCCAAGAAGAGATATTGTCCTTCTGAACGCCGCATATGCCTTGGTGGCTGCTGCTAAAGCAGCAACTCCGGCAGATGGAATGTCACTGGCCGCAGAGGCTATAGATTCAGGTCTGGCGCTGCTACAGGTAGAAAGATTGGCGGCTTTGACGAACAAGCAATAAAGGGAGAATGTTTTTAACATGACCACCAACACGCCTGATATCTTGAAAGAAATAGTCACCTACAAAAAGGAAGAGATCGCAACCGCCAAGGCTACTGCACCTCTCACCGAGCTGAAAGTGCGCATAAGTGACCTTGAGGACGTACCGCGTGGTTTTGAGAGACACTTGCGCGGGGCTATTGCCTCGAATTGGACTGCCATCATCGCCGAGGTCAAGAAAGGTTCACCGAGCAAGGGAGTCATTCGCGCCGACTTTGATCCGCTGGAGATAGCCGAAGTATACCAAAATAACGGCGCAACCTGCCTGTCCGTTCTGACAGAAGAAAAGTATTTTATGGGTCACTTGCGCTACCTGTCCCTGATCCGAGAGACTGTGTCGTTGCCGCTGTTGCGCAAGGACTTTATCTGTGATCCGTACCAGATCTATGAAGCCCGCGCCGCAGGAGCAGATGCCATTTTGCTTATCGCCGCCATGCTTGATCTGAATCAGTTACGCGATTTCCGTGCTGTAGCAGACGAAATACATTTGGATGTTCTGTTGGAAGTACATGATGAGGCCGAGATGGAGAAAGCGCTACAAACCGATTGTACCCTGATTGGTGTTAATAACCGCAATCTGAGAACGTTTAAAACGGATCTTGGCACCACTGGCCGCCTTGCTCTAATGATGCCATCAGATCGTCTGTTGGTTGCGGAGAGCGGTATTAACAACCGGACAGACATAGTACGGTTGCAATCAGAGGGCGCAGGTGCGTTTTTGATTGGAGAAGCAATGATGAGAGAAGAAGATATCGGGGCGAAGCTGCAAGAACTGCTAAACGACTGAGATAAGGTTGTACGAGGGTGATGCGCGATCATCGCGACAACATCCAGCTTATAAACTTTTGTGTAAATATAAAAATTGCCCGGAGGGAAAACCCTCCGGGCATTTTATTTCATTGTTTCATTTCAGGTAGTTCAAGTTAACTAAGGTGTTACAGTGATATTAGCCCTGAAGTAGCCCTTCTGAAGGCCACTCTGGTATACGTAAACCTGTACAAACTTGCTTCCAGCAGTGCTGTAGGTATGAGCCTTATTAGCAAGTGATGCAGCATTAGTAGTGGTTACGTACTCATAATTGCCGTCGCCCCATATGATTTTCAGCTTGTTGTTAGGGACTGGCAAATTTGTAAGACTAAGCGTTCCGTCATTAACACCAGCTCCGTTAGCCCAAGTGATGACGCTAGCTTGTGGAGCAATTACTTCAACTTCACGTGTTTTTGATACAACATTACCTTCCTCGTCGGTAACCTTCAGAACGATGACTTTCTTACCAAGAGTTGTGAAAGTCACGCTTGCGTTTATGCCGCTGAGCTTGGTAGTAATATAGGATTCGTCGACGGTAAGAGTTGCAGGATTGTCGACAAGTCCACTGTTCTCAGAAATGATCCAGTCGTATTTGACTACACCACCAACCTGTGCAACATCAGCTGTCAGGGCTACAGGAGCACCTGTGTAAACCTGAACGCCAGGAGACTGACGATCTTTATCAACTGAGGCTGCTGTTGAGAAGTTGGCAAACGGCTTCACGCCGA
>JANXYR010000083.1 GCA_025355965.1 Geobacteraceae bacterium | reverse complement strand
CTAGGAGTCTGTCGGGCTTTGTCACCCAACATAACTATAGCGTGAAGCCGATATAACAGTCTGATATTATTGATATAATTGCTATTTTATTCTTGCTTTTTCACTGTTTTTCATGTATGTTTCTCTTGTAATATCAGTTGGTTAGATATCGGAGGCGTGCATGGAACCCAAGTTTTTAGAGGTGGATCGAGAGACCCTGTATCTTCTGCCACCTTCAGTCCAGGACTGGTTGCCCGAAGGACACCTGGCCCGGTTTGTCGTCGAGATTGTAGAACAACTCGACCTGCGCTCTTTGAAAGCATCATATGCCGGTCGTGGTTCTCAGCCTTACAATCCTGCCATGCTTCTGGCTCTTCTCTTCTACGGCTACTCCACCGGTGTATTTTCCAGTCGCAAACTGGAGCGCAGCACCTATGATTCGGTAGCGTTTCGGTTTATTGCTGCAAACCGTCATCCTGATCACGATACCATTGCCACATTCAGGAAGCGGTTTTTGAAAGAGCTTTCCGGTCTATTTGTCCAGATTCTGATGGTTGCCCGCCAGATGAACATGCTGAAACTGGGCAGTGTCAGTCTGGACGGCAGCAAGATCAAGGCGAATGCCTCCAAGCACAAAGCCTTGAGTTATGAGCATGCCTGCAAACTTGAAGTACAACTCAAAGCTGAAGTTGCAGAGCTTCTCAAGAGAGCGGAATCCGCTGACAAAGCAGACATTCCGGATGGCATGAGCGTTCCCGAAGAGCTTCAACGTCGTGAACAGCGCCTTTCCGGTATCGCCGCAGCCAAGGCCGAGATCGAACGCCGTGCTGCCGAGCGCCACACCCGTGAGCAGGCAGCATACGAGGAGAAGGTCGCTGCACGGGCAAAGAAGGCAGAAGAAACCGGCAAGAAGCCGAAAGGCAAACAGCCCAAACCGCCGACAGCGGGACCAAGCGCCAAAGACCAGGTTAATCTGACTGATGAAGAATCCCGTATCATGCCGGTTTCTGGCGGCGGTTTTGAACAGACCTATAATGCCCAGGCTGCCGTTGACACAGAATCGAAACTGATAGTGGCTGCCCATATAACCCAGCAATCCAACGACAAGCAGGAACTGGTACCAACCCTAAAAAACATGGCGGCCTTGCCAAAAGAACTTGGAGAAGTAACCGGACTGCTTGCCGACAGCGGCTACTTCAGCGAAACCAACGTCAATGCCTGCGTCGGTGAAGAGATAACGCCATATATCGCTGTTGATCGGCAAAGTCACAACCGGTCACTGTGGGAACGCTTCACGGAACCGCCACCACTGCCCGATGATGCTGACTCCGTAACAACAATGAAGCACCGATTAAAAACCAAGGCTGGCAAAGCAGTATATGCACTTCGCAAAGTAACCTCAGAACCGGTCTTCGGCATCATCAAGGCAGTTATGGGATTCCGTGGCTTCATGCTGCGTGGCAAAGAATCGGTATCAGGAGAATGGAACCTTGCCTGCATGGCGTACAACATCAAAAGGATGCATAGATTGAAAATGGCTTAAGAAAGAGCAAAAAACATCAAATACATTCTGAAAAACGGCTTACAAAAGTACATTTGAGCCAATTCGCGTATCAGAACTGATCTGGTGACTGATCAGGTTCGACCAGAAAATTCACTTATGAGCAGAACCAGTTCTGTCAAAATCTCAAGACCGACAAACTCCTAGTAAGTTAGAAATTGTTTTCTGCGTTTTTTATGCAGAAAATAATTACGTTAACGCACTTATCCTGCGTAGCAGGGCTAGTAAGTTAGAAGTAATTTATTGCACGTTTCTGCCAGAAAATTACTTCGTTAACGTACGTAACCAGTTTATGCGGGTCGTAAGCAGCTGGTCGTATTCCGCTGTCAACCTTGACAAGCGTGCCAGGAATGGTTACATCTTCAAGACGGAATCTGCGCCCATCCATGTATAGCAGGCAGGTAGCCATATGTCGCGATTTTCAGGTAAGAAGCCGTTCCATCAGGAGATTTTCAGTCGTCACGTCGGCGAGATACGTAGTCTGTTGCATGCCCTTGAGTTGCGTGACGTCGATGACGAAGGTGAAAATCGTCCGCTCATGGATATGTACGAAAGCGCTAACGAGATCGTCCTGGAATTTGATCTGCCCGGTTTCCGACTGGAGGATATCTGTCTGGTTGTTCGCGGTATGACGCTTGTCTTGGATGCGCAGCGTCC
>JANXYR010000060.1 GCA_025355965.1 Geobacteraceae bacterium | reverse complement strand
CCGAAGCGATCACGCAGCGGCGAGGAAAGGAGACCGGCCCGCGTGGTGGCGCCCACCAGCGTAAACCGTGGCAGGTCCAGTTTGATCGAGCGGGCACTAGGGCCCTGGCCGATAATGATATCGAGCTGGTAATCTTCCATGGCCGGATAGAGAATTTCTTCGACGATATGGGAAATCCGGTGAATTTCATCGATAAAGAGGACGTCATGCGGTTCAAGGTTGGTGAGAATGGCGGCTAGATCGCCCGGGCGTTCAATAACCGGACCGGAAGTGGATTTGATGTTAACCCCCATCTCGCAGGCGATTATATTGGCCAATGTCGTCTTACCAAGTCCGGGGGGACCATATAGCAGAACATGGTCAAGCGCCTCCCCACGCCCCTTGGCAGCGTCTATGAACAGGCGCAGATTGCCTTTGATCTTCTCCTGACCGATATAGTCATCAAAGGAACGAGGACGCAGTGTCGCATCATACTGAGAGTCATCGTCTCGTTTTTCAGGGGTAATTGTACGGTTTATACTGGAATCCATCACTGTTTCTATATCCCGACCAGTGCTTTTATCCCGGCGACAGTCAATACAGTCTCTGTCAGGAGCCCGTCAGACATCCTCTTGAAGGATGCACTTCCGGACAACAGCTCATTTCCACCGATCACAACGCTATAGCGCGCTTTAAGCTTGTCAGCGCGACGCATCTGACTCTTAAGACTTTTCCCTTCATAATCCATCTCGACCCGAACTCCCGACTTTATCAGACCATCCATAAGGCAAAAGGCAATGTCACGCTCCCCTTCCCCCATTGTTGCAATAAACAGATCTGGCTGAGAAGCAAAGTCCTTGGTGCCGAGCAATAGTGCAATCCGTTCAAGCCCCATCGCAAAGCCGATCCCTGGAATGGTCGGCCCACCAAGTTGCGAGATCAGCCCATCATAGCGCCCACCCGCAGCGACAGCGGATTGCGAACCTAACAATCCGGTAACCATCTCAAAGGTCGTGCGGGTGTAGTAATCAAGACCGCGCACCATGCGGGAGTTGATACTGTAAGTGGTGGACGATAGATCCAGATAGCGGCGAACACTGCTGAAATGATCGTCACAACCGCTGCAGAGGTGCTCCAGTACCGACGGAGCCCCAGCTGTAGCAGAAATACACCCTGGGACCTTGCAGTCCAATGTGCGCAGAGGATTTGTGGCAAAGCGCCGTTTGCAATCTTCGCAGAGTTGCCCCATACGCTCTTCCAGAAAGCTCCGTAGGGTTGCTCTGTAGGCAGGACGGCACTCCGGACAACCGAGCGAGTTTATCTGAAGAGTCGGCTCTGTTAAGCCAATTTCGTGAAAAAATGTTGTCAACATGTTCAAGACCTGGGCATCGGCCAGTGGGTCGTTGACACCGGTGATTTCGGCACCGATCTGATGAAACTGCCGGTAGCGTCCTTTTTGAGGACGTTCATAGCGAAACATCGGTCCCATATAATACAACTTTGCAATAGGGTCCTGTGCATACAGCTTATGTTCAATGAAGGCCCGCATGACGCCTGCGGTTCCCTCCGGTCTTAGTGTGACACTGTTTTCACCCTTGTCAGTGAATGTGTACATCTCTTTTTCTACGATATCAGTTGCATCGCCGATCGAACGGCAGAAAAGTTCGGTTTTCTCCATTATCGGAACCCTGATTTCACCAAATCCGTTCAGCTCAAAGACTTGGCGTGCCGTCTCTTCAATATACTGCCAGCGCCCGGATTCATCCGGTAAAATATCATTAAAACCTTTAACTGCTGTAAGTGCCACTGTTCACCTCATAAAATATTTAAACACCAATGACGAGTTCAAAGGCGAATTGTTAATCACTGCGTTTTACCCGCTGAATGCGGTTTTTACCTGATGTTTTGCCGACATACATGGCTTTGTCAGCCATCTCAAGCAGTACATCCTTTGATGCGGCATCATCAGGACAGCAGGCATAGCCGATACTACAGGTCAACCTAATGATCTGCCCCTCAGATCCGGAGAAATGATTTACTTCGACATTCCTGCGAATACGTTCAGCAACAATTTCAGCGGATAAGCAGGTTGTTTCTACCAGTATGGCGGTATATTCATCGCCACCATAACGAATAACAATATCAACATCACGCACTGATTTTTTAATCAGTGCACCGAACTCTGCCAGCACCCGACTACCGACTAAATGCCCATGGACGTCGTTTACCTGTTTGAACGAATCAACATCAATAAATAAAACCGCAAGGTGTGATGAATATCGTTCAACCCTCTTCATTTCACGTTCAAGAGCGACATCAAGATAACGATGGTTATATAGACCGCTGACGTCATCAATAAACGACAGATCTTTTGCTTTGGAAAACTTTTCCGCGTTTTCAAAGGCATGCAGTGATTGTTCGACCAAAAAAAGAATATTCTTTCTAAATTTTGCAATATCAGGAAGTGTACAGGAGAGATCATTCAGCAGTACAATCATTCCAAAAGCTGCTAAATCGCTATTCACCGGGATCAGGAATGCTTCGGTGAATCCTTCTAAACTTAACGACGCTGAAAGTTGTATATGCTGGATTAAAAACTCTGTAGTCGGCGGTGAGGCAGGTAGTGAGTGAATTTCATCCAAAAGACATTTGCCCAATTTAGTGGAAATTCCTTTGGCTATTTTGAGCTCGAGAGCACCTTCAACCATAAAAAAACCGAGCGCGCGGTTGAGGCCAACTTCACGGGTGATCGTTTCAACCAGCAGGTGGTAGAGATGTTCACTGTCCAGGCAACCGGCAATGGCCTGACTGGACCTGAAAAGCGAAAGCATATTTTTTAGCTCATCGTTTTCGTCGAGGAGATGTCGCTGCTGAATGCACTGGGCAACAGAATGTCTGAATTCATCAGGATTAACCGGTTTTACTAGATAATCCCTGGCACCATGCTTAAGGGCAAAGATTGCGGATTCCAAATTAGCATTGCCGGTAACCATAATGACATCAACCGTCGGATGGCTTTCACGCACCTGTGACAGGATCTCAAGGCCACTGATATCAGGCATTACCAGATCGGTAATAACTAGAGAATACTGCCCATTGGCAAGCATCTCCAGACCATCACTCCCGCAGGAAGCGGTCTCAACCTGATACCCTTCGGCTTGCAGAAGGGTAGAGAACATTTCACGAAAAAACCGATCATCTTCGACCAATAAGATAGTATCCATTTAACGCCGCTCAATAAAGGAATTTGCACAAAATATCTTGTACTTGTACTCTATTTTTCGGTACAGAGTCAACGTCATTCGGGTTTATTGTTTGTTGAAACTGACCAGGTGACCCCATCGGTGACCAGTTCAATCGTTCCATCACGATCCGTGCGATATAGTGGGACTTTTTTCGATCTCAACAGATCAACTGTCCTGGTTGAAGGAAGGCCGAACCGATTTCCTGCACCGGCAGAAATCAGGGCCAACTGCGGACTCACACGCTCAAGAAAAGCCTCTGACGTTGAGTAGCGGCTACCATGATGTCCAACTTTAAGAACGGTCGATTTTAAATCATATCGACCGGCAAGCATCCGCTGTTCAGCCTCGAAACCAGCATCAGCACAGAAGATCATACTGAAAGTGCCGTAGCTAAGGCGGAACACTAGCGACTGTTCATTTACATTTGACTCGTCACTGTCTGCCTGTACTTTATCGGATCCAGCTGGCGAAAGTACCGTGATAGCTAATGGACCTGGCAGTGCGAGGACATCTCCGGCAGTAATCGTGCGTTGCGGCACCGCTCTATTAAGTAGTTCTCTCTGCACCTCGGTAGATACATCCGGACCGCTCCAAAACTGACCTATCGGGAAGTTTTGGATTACGAAAGGAAGGCCGCCGCTATGATCCGGATGATTGTGAGTGGCGATCATTGTGTCAATCCGTTCGGCGTGCAATGCTCCCAGCGCCGGCGCTAACAGCCGCTGGCCAAAATCATTGCCGTTTTCGTGTAGATACCCGCCACCATCTACAAGTAGAGTCGAGCCATCAGGAAGCTTTAACAGCATGGATTCGGCCTGTCCGACACTGAGCATCGTTATATGAAGACGGCCATCTGAAGCTGTTGCTGTGTAAAGATGCAGAGCAGATGCAGTTACCACTATCAGCAATCCAGAGACCGTTAGTAGAAATCTACCCCTCAAAAAAGTCATGCAGGACATGAACATCAGGAAAAAAAACATATCCCAAGCGGTAGTGCCGTGAAAGGTAAGCACCGGAAGAGATGTACACCACATGATAAACTGGTTTGAGATAGTAACCAGTGCAGCTGCCGGCCAGAGTAGAAGAGGCGCTAACGACGGGAACAGAACCAGAAGCGGCAGAGCGATAAATCCGGTTAGCACCGCACCGTAGCCCAGAAGCGGCACAATCAAGAAATTAGTCAAAATTCCATTAATAGAAGCAACCTTGAAGATAAACAGCACCGGCAGTAGCGTTACAAACGATGCCGCAACAGACGCTGCAACAAACTGGATTATACTGCGCAACCATTGAGAGGTCACAGCAGCCGTAAATTTCATGATAAGCGGAACAGCGACAAGTATTCCCCAAAGAGATAAAAAAGAGAGTTGAAACGATATATCGAAAAGAGTGGGTGGATTGAACGCAACGAGAAAAAAAGCCGCAAGCAGCAACGTATTGATTGGATCACGCTCCCTCTCTACGAGCAGAGCTACAGCAAAGACAATCAGCATAATCACCGACCGCGCCGTAGCTGGAGCATTGCCGGTCAGAAACAGATAAACCAGCATGGCTGGGACGGCAATCAAAACAGCTATTCTGCGCACATTCCAGTGCAGTGCCGGGTATTCAAAGCGGGTCAGAAACCATATCGCCAGAAATGTTATGAATGCCGCAATAATGCCTATATGGAAGCCGGAAATTGAAAGGATATGATTGACCCCAGCTCTTGTATAGGCATCAGCCAGATCCGCTGGAATCCTTCTTTGATCGCCAATAAGAAGCGCAGTCAGTACTGAAGAAACACGTTCATCAGGAATTGAACCCCTGATAGCGTCACTAAGAAGTCTTGCTTTTATATCAATTGTACGTAGCGGTGATTCCACTGCGGCGGCATGAATGAGAACAATATCGGCTTGGGAGGCTACACGACCTGTGGCTGATATCCCCTGGAAAGCAAGATAGCGAGGATAATCAAATTCTCCCGGCAGACCAAGTTTACGCGGTACAGAAACACGTGAGATAAAGCGGATCCGGTCACCTCTGGTCAGAGAAACATCTCCCTCGCTGACATACAGCAGAAGAAGACCGGTTACTGTTTCTGCCTGATTTCCCGTGATCACGCATTCTATCCGAACTGTCAATCGGCTACCTTCAGGAGAAACTGAAGGGCGTGTTGATATAACGCCTTCAATTGTTATAGGAATGCTAGAAGCCCAATTACGAACGGAGTATGTTGACGTTTCAGGGGATAACCAAGGTTGCAGGGCAGACAGCCCCCATAAAAAGAAAAACAATGCGGTAAAGGCAGAAAATAGCCGGGGATTTGGCATAAAAGCCGCGAGTATAAGACAAAAAAAAGCTGCTGCAACCGTAGTTATATCAAAAAAATGGCCGTTAAGAACTGATAGCGCCATACCGGCTGTCATAAACAAAAAAGGAACCAAAAAAGGCCAGCGACTGGACATGTTGTTCATTTATTTAGCAATCATTAAAAAAGGATAGCAAAGCATGGATCACCAGGACAGATTGAAGATCAAGTGAGTTGTGAACAGCTAAATTTATATCAAAGTTTATGCCACTTGAAAACATGACAATTGAATGATAGAACAGTAAGAAGAGTTCTGAGTAGTCCTATTATAGCGTTTGGAGAACAAAAAGAATGAAAGAACATATTCTGATTGTTGATGATGAAGAGATGATTCGGGATTTGCTTTCTTCCGCCTTGTTACAGGATGAATATGTTTGTCATCAGGCGTCCAATGTCGAAGAAGCTTTTTCACTTCTGGATGAACAACCGGTTGAACTTGTTATTTCAGACATAATGATGCCGGGCAGAAGTGGAGTGGAGTTGCTGCGTGACCTGAAAAAAATTGACCCGGATATTGCCGTTTTGATGATAACCGGACTCTCAGATATGAATACCGCAATGGAATGTGTACACCTAGGTGCCGATGACTACATAACCAAGCCGTTCGGCATTAATCGCGTGGTATTGACGGTAAAAAATCTGATTGAGCGTCGCCGCCTTGCCATTGAAAAGAAAAATTATCAGATAAGCCTTGAGTCAAAGGTTATGGAACAGACAACCCAGATTCGAAAAGCCATGGATGAGCTTTCAAGCGCCTACGAAAGCACCCTGACCGCACTGGTTAAAGCTCTAGATGCACGTGAGAAAGAGGTTGGATCTCATTCTGAACGCGTTATGAACTTTGCCGTTTTTCTGGGTGGAAAGCTTGGGCTGGCTGGCAAGGAAATTCAGGATCTGGCGAAAGGCGCACTGCTGCACGATATTGGTAAAATAGGCATTTCCGACAACATTCTGCTCAAACCGGGCCAGCTTGATGATAACGAATGGATTGAGATGCGCAAACATCCGCAAGTTGGTTATGCTATTTTGTCCGAAATTGATTTTTTAAAGGGCCCGGCCGAAATCATCCTAAGCCACCATGAGCGCTTTGATGGAACCGGCTACCCGAATCAGATCAAGGGTGAAAATATTCCTATTGGCGCCCGCATCTTTTCCATTATTGATACCCTGGATGCCATGACGTCAGATCGTCCATACCGCAATGCACTGCCATTTGACATAGTCACATCTGAAATAATCAAATATCGCGGCACCCAATTCGACCCGGCCATCGCTGAACTTTTTCTTTCAATTCCGCGTAAATACTGGGAAGAGTGCGCAAGAAAGAATTTCGTATAAAAACGGGGTCAGACGAATCCGAACCCCGTTACTAGCAATCGATATTTTTTCTGACTATTTTTCTTCCCAGCAGTCATCCTCACAGCTATCTAAGTTATCCACAGCAAACTCATCTTCCTCATCATATCCATCGGTGGTGTCCGCATCATCAACTCCTTCAGAAACAAAACGTTCCGGAGAGCGGAGTTCCTTTTCGGCAATTTTTTCAAACCGCCCAAGCAACAGGGGGTCTGTGCAGAAACGACCGCTTTTATGAGCACAGGAATCAAGATCGCAAAGATCAAAAAGTTGAATCTCGCTACAGAGTCGCTGAGGCAGAACATCTGGGATTTGATCAGAATAGTGCATGGTTTTAGCAGGTACCGTTCAGAAACTCTGCTGCTTTTGCAACATCTTCCTTGCAGCCGATATATACCGGACAGCGTTGTTCAAGACCTTCCGGAATAATGTCAAGGATTGGAATTTCACCATTTGTGGCAGCGCCACCGGCCTGTTCGATCAGGAACGCCATAGGGTTGAGCTCAAACAGCAGGCGCAGTTTACCATTGGGGCTATCATTAAGCGCCGGGTACATGAAAACACCCTTCCCTTTCATCAAAATCTGATTGAAATCCGGTACAAACCCACCGGAATAACGCAGTTTTGAGCCTTTTTCCTCCAGATAGCGGATAAAGCGTTCATTTCCCTCACTATATTTTTTGCGTAAACCACCAGGGGAATAAATGTTGCCTGATGGTGCCATCTGAATATTTTCACGGGTAAGCGTATATTCCATCAGCTGATTCATCGTAAACTCGAAAACGCCTTTACCGACGGAATAAACCAAAGAGACACGCGGCCCGTACAGGATATAAATGGACCCGACCATCTTTCTACCCGGTTGAAGCAGATCATTCCCCTGGTAAATACCAACAATAGTGCCTACCGCCAGATTAACGTCGACCAGCGAAGAACCATCCAAAGGGTCGTAAGCTACCGAAAACATCCCCTGCGGATTACTGGTAACCTGAAAGATTTCCTCCATCTCTTCGGATGCTATGTTACACACAACACCAGAATGCTGTAGGCGCTTGCGCATAATACGATCGGAGAGAACATCAAGGGCAAGCTGTTCTTCGCCATACAGGTTGGAAGTACCGGCCACTCCCAGTTCACCGGTTCGAACTGCATTAATTACATATTTGCTTGCTTCAGCAATTTCACAGATAAGATGGACAAGATTACCGCTGATGTTTTGATCACGCAGATGTTGACGCAAATCAATCTGGAATTTAGTCTTACCTGCTTGGGTGGCCATACTTCCTCCGAACTGAATAAAATGTTTATTTTAATTTGGTCAGCATACTCAAAAGCAGCTGTTTTAGCAATATTAAAGAAATATTTTACAGCGAATAAACAAAATTTATTGGGATACAGAACCTATTCCTGTCGAAGATTTACGCAGCCAGAAGAAAAAGCACCCTTCCCGGATTGAAACTAAATGGCTGTCCCGCAGTATTTGCACACGGTGGCTTTCCATGGAAATGTTTCACCACACTTTTTGCACAAGCGGAAATGCCCCTGTATTTCGTGTTTTGGTTTTTCAAAGTGCAAGACGATAAGAAAAAATGGGAATACACATAAAAGGCCCCATAGAAATGGGTTTTTGCCTCGGGACTTTGCCAGTTTAAATCCTATAGCGGCCGGAAGGCCAAAAACAAGCAAAAGGAAAATCATTTCATTCATAGCCTACCCCTTTTTTACCCGAGTTTAAACTTATTCACCTACGGCAATTGCCCTTTATCTATAGCACCAATAGCTGCTCATTTCCACTGGCTGATTAATGATCTTAATTCATATCCACTAAATATTTGGTTAATTCTAATTGACGCACATCAGACTTTACCGTATAACTTCCTGATTCTTTGCATAATTGTTTTTTTATTCAGTTATCTGAAATAGTTTTAGGAGCTGTTATGAAATTATTCTCTACTTATATTCTGCCATACATACTTGCACTGTTGCTATTATCACCCTCCTTTGTTTCAGCCGCTCCTGATGCCGACCTAACCGACCTTCCATTGGAATCGCTGATGGAATTAATGGTAACATCAGTTTCCAAAAAATCACAACCGATTACAAATGCCGCCGCCGCCGTGTTTGTAATTACTCAGGAAGACATAAGGCGCTCAGGTATCACCACCGTTGCAGATGCCCTTAGAATGGCACCTGGGGTACAGGTAGCCCGAATAGACAGCAATAAATGGGCTATCAGCTCACGGGGTTTTAATGGCCGCTTTGCAAACAAGCTGCTGGTGCTTATGGATGGCCGCAGCCTATATACTCCCTACTTCATGGGCGTTTACTGGGAAATTCAGGATACAGTCCTTGATGATATTGATCGAATTGAAGTAATTCGTGGTCCCGGCGCTGCCCTCTGGGGAGCAAACGCGGTTAACGGCGTTATCAACATCATTACTAAGTCAGCTGAAAACACTAAAGGTACTCTTCTCACCGCTGGAGGAGGATCATACGAAAAAGCTTTTGCATCGGCCCGTATTGGCGTAGAACTTTGCGAAAGCATTAACCTGCGGCTGTATGCAAAACATAATCGGCGGGATAGTTTTGCATTAGAATCCGGCACAAGCGGTAATGATCAGTGGTACACAACTCAAGGGGGATTCAGGCTGGATGCACAGCCAAATTTGCGAGACACCATAACACTGCAGGGTGATTATTATGATGGCCAACTGGATGAAACCTTTATCCTCTATGATCACCCGGCATCCTCTAATCCGCCATACAAGCGTGATGTGTATAGCAAAACGGCTGTAAATGGTGGTAATATACTCTCGAAGTGGCAAAGGACTCTCTCAGACACTAACACCCTGTCATTGCAGATGTATTTTGATCACTCCGAAAATAGCATGCCTGTTTCACCACAGATATTCAACACTGTTGACCTTGATTTTCAGCAGCGCTTCTCGCTTGGCACACAGCAAGAAATCGTGTGGGGACTCGGCTATCGCCACAATCAGTACGAAATCAGTAACACCCCTACCCTGATATTCAAA
Source organism: Geobacteraceae bacterium (assembly GCA_025355965.1). Classification (GTDB taxonomy): domain Bacteria; phylum Desulfobacterota; class Desulfuromonadia; order Geobacterales; family Pseudopelobacteraceae; genus JACRCG01. The sequence goes on along the minus strand of JANXYR010000060.1, from coordinate 174,094 downwards.
ACTACAAACGTAATTAACGAAATTTACAGCACGTTTATTCATGACGAAATTTCCCTGATTCCGTCAAAACTTTCCATGATAATTGGCTCACGTTTTGAGCAAAATGATTATTCCGGTTTTTCTGCGCAACCGAATGGCCGACTGTTATGGACGGTAACTCCACGCGACTCTCTCTGGGGTTCAGTTTCTAGAGCAGTTCGTTCCAGCACCAAAAGTGAGCAGAATGTAAACTACAACTACAGAACACTGGCTCCAAGCACACCTGCGAATCCAAACCTGAATCCATTCCCAATTCCCCTGAAACTTGAAATCAATGGCAATCAGAATTTCAAATCAGAAGAATTGCTGGCGTATGAAATTGGCTACCGAACCGAAGTTATGTCTCGACTCTCAATAGATGTGGCACTCTACTACAACGTATATAAAAATTTGCGTGTTATCACCCCTGGTGCCTACTATATAGAGGGAGCTCCACCTTATGCAGTACAACCATATATGCTCAGCAATGACATGCATGGCCGGGCGATCGGAGTAGAAATGGCGGCTGACTGGACTCCACTTGACTGGTGGAGACTTCAGGCTGCCTACAGTTATCAAAATTTGAAGATGCAGCTTGACGGCACAAGCGTGGATGAAATTAACAAGGGAAATGCCGAAGGAGATACACCTAAACATCAGGCGTCACTCCGCTCCGGTTTCGACCTAGGTCGTCAGGTAACGCTTGATCTCTGGTTACGGGGAACAGGCCGCCTTGTTTCAATCGATGGTACTGCCATACCGGGATATGTAACAATGGATGCCCGCATGGCATGGAAACCGGTCAAAAACCTTGAATTGTCGATTGTCGGACAGAATCTGTTTCACAATCGGCATCCTGAATTCATTCCGGAATATATCAATACCCAACCATCAGAAGTCGTTCGAAGTACCTACGGCAAAATCACTTGGAAGTATTGAGCATCAGCCTCAAGACATTTAATAACGGATTACAATGATTTCCAGAACTCGCATATATCTATTTATTTTGATCACAGCGGTTTTTCTGCATGCAGCGGTTCTGCATGCAGAAGATCAGCAATTGAGCGAACAGCAGGTAAAATCTGCAATAGTATATAATATTGCCAGATATGTGACGTGGCCAACCTCGATTCTGGATAATGGCCAGAGCTTTACGGTAGGGATTTTTGGACAGGGTCGCAACCTTTCTCAATGGGTAGGTTTAAATGGGAAGACTGTGCATGGGCGGAAAATAACGGTCCGTAGATTCACTGACCTTGATGAACTGATAAACTGCCAACTTGTTTTTATTGAATCATCAGAGAGAAAAAATGTACTCAGAGTTCTGGCTGCTCTTAAAGATTACTCCGTTCTTACAATCAGTGAAATTGAAGGGTTCAGCCACTACGGTGGAATGATCGCCCTGCACGTAGTTAATAACCGCATGACTTTTGAAATAAATTTGAAGAGCGCACGTACCTCCGGCCTTGATATCAGCAGCAACCTGCTAAAGCTGGCAACCGAGGTAATCAAATGACCCAGCAGATCATATCAAAGATTAAAAATAAATTCCGCAACATCTCCATCCAGCGAAAAGTCATGTCGATAATGGTTCTGCAAAGTACGATTGTACTGATATTAGTTTCACTAGCTGTTGTTGCTAACGTAGCAATTGTGAAGTATAGGGAGGTTAAAGAGGATCTTGCTTCGCTAACTGATATCGTCGCTCTCAATACGAGTTCGGCACTTGCATTCGATGACAGGATAGCGGCTCAGGAAACTCTGAACGGGTTGAAAGAAAAAAAACATGTACTCTCAGCGTATATTTTTGACAGTAAGGGTGCAGTTTTTGCGCTGTATCGTTCCTACAGTGCTGGCCACTACGGCAAAGACCCGATAGATCTTCTCAAAGAAGCAACAGTTAAAGACGGCGGCCTTATTTTGGATGACGACATCGAGGCCATAAAGTCTATTACAATTGATGGACAAACCATCGGAACAGTCTTAATTCAGTCGGATCTGTCATTACTATATTCACAGCTGCGCCATTTTATAATCATTATCTCCACAGTTTTCATCTCGGCGCTACTGCTCACCTACGCATTATCAAAAGGTTTTCAGCGAGTTATCACCAGGCCGGTTATAAAGCTTGCTCAAACGATGCAGTTGGTCAGTAGTAATGCAGACTTTTCACTCCGGGTTGAAAAACAGAGCCTGGACGAAGTTGGAAGCTTGTTTGATGGTTTCAACACAATGCTGGCAGAAATTCAGAAGCGTGACGACAGTATAGCTGCCTACAGAGAATCGCTGGAAGATGCCATCATTAAGCGTACCGGAGAGCTTACCGCAACAAACCAGGCGCTGGAAATATCTATTTCTGATCTTTATGTTGCCAAAAAAGCCGCTGAAGTCGCAAATCTGGCAAAATCACAATTCCTTGCAAACATGAGCCATGAAATCAGGACCCCTATGAATGGAATAATGGGGATGACAGAACTGTTGCTTAAATCCGGACTCACCGAGCGCCAGCACCATTTTGCCGTAACCATAAAGAACTCCTCTGATTCTCTACTAAATATCATCAACGATATTCTTGATTTTTCTAAAATAGAGGCAGGCTACCTTTCATTGGAAACCACCCCCTTTAACCTTATGGAGATGCTTAATGATCTTATTGAAGTTTTTTCCGAGCAGGCTGAGTGGAAAGAAATTGGATTGAAGACCGAAATAGGGTCTGAAGTACCATCTTCTGTTGAAGGTGACCCAACAAGGTTACGTCAAGTTCTTATCAATCTGGTAAGTAATGCTTTAAAGTTCACCGAACAGGGACAAATAATAATCAAAGCAAAAAATGTCGAATTGACTCCGGAGCATGTTGTCATTAAATTTGAGGTAACCGACACCGGAATAGGAATTCAGCCCGAAGTACTTCCTCTGATATTTGATCGCTTTGCCCAGGCTGACGGGTCTACAACCAGACGTTTTGGTGGAACCGGACTCGGGCTTTCGATAGTACAGCAACTGACTGAGCTGATGGGTGGCTCTATTGGTGTGGAAAGTACGTTTGGAATCGGCTCAACCTTCTGGTTCACTACACGATTGACACTCTTTAGCGGCCAGTTACCAGAATCACCCTATATACAGACTGATGACGATTCAAACGAACCTGTTGTCATTAGTGCCAAGGTGCTTGTAGTCGAAGATACCGTGGTCAATTGTGAAGTTTGCTGTGAACTATTAATGCACATTGGGCACTCCTCAACAGTTGCCAACAACGGAGTTGAGGCTCTGGAATTGCTGATGAGCAAGCAGTTCGACGTAGTATTGATGGACTGTCAAATGCCGATTATGGATGGATATGAAGCGACACAAAAATATCGACAGTGGGAGTTGGAACGAGGGATTAAGCGTCTGACCATCATCGCACTCACAGGAAATGCGATGCACCAGGACAAACAGTTGTGTCTGGATGCCGGCATGGATGACTATCTGAAAAAACCATTCAACCTGAAACAATTGAGAGATATTTTAGCTAAATGGCTTCCTGGATCAAATCAGACCGAATTCAGTAAATCCACTGAAGAGACTAAAACGCTCTCGCTTTTTCCTACTCTTGACGAAACAAAACTACTCCTTGAACGCGCACCACTGGATGCAATAAAGGAACTAAGGAGACCGGGATCTACCGATATTCTGGCAAAAGTTATATCCACGTATGAGACCAATTCTTTTCAACTGATCACAGCTATGCGGAACAGCCTTGACGGGCAAAGCAACACAGAAGAGCTAAAAAGAGCCATTCACAGCCTCAAAACATCAAGTGCCATGCTCGGGGCTCAATTTCTGGCAGACCAGTGCCATCTCGCAGAAAAAACGTTGCTGGATGGAGAAAATCTATTGGATGCAAAAAAGGTTATTGACCGGATAGAGATTCTGAATCAGTCAGCAACCGTGCTGCTGCGAAGCGAATTAGAAAGGTAGTGTGAAATACAATAAACAATCAACAACCCCACCGCAAGCGGAAGAAAATTCGACCCTTGGAGAGTAAACCAAAAACAAAAGGCTGAGCCTATTGCCCAACCTTTTTTTGTATCGGCATCGATTCGTCAAGAACTATCAGATAGCCATCCGGATCAAAACACCACATTTCCTTAACACCATAAGGCATAATTTCCAGCGGGTAGAGAACTTCAAGACCCTCCTCTATGATCGCGTCACGTATATCTTCAATATCAACCACTTCAAAATGGAGGGTAACGCCTATGCCACGCGGAAACATGTTAAAACGCGGTCCAAGAACCGGGTGAGCTCTGATGACATCAGCCTCCTCGACGAAAACAATCGCCATGCCATCCATATCAATAACCAGATGATCAGGCGCACCCTTTGATGTAAATGACCGTTGCACCGGCAACTCCAGTATTCCGGAATAAAATGCTTCCGTTACGACGAGTTGAGACACGGTAAGCTGAATTGAATGTGGGGCACGATGTGCCTTCACTCGATCCCCTTATAAATAGTATTCATATAACCGGAAAGACGAGAAAGCCAGTTAGAGTAGATAAGCACACCAACAACCATCAATAAAACCCCCGTGACTATTTCAAAGGCATGTATATACTTTTTAAAACGGTTAAATAGGACCAGAAAGCGGTGCATAGCAAGTGCCGAGAAAAAGAAAGGAACCCCGAGACCAAGTGAGTAGAGCAGAAGCAGAATTATCCCCTGATGAACTTTCTCTTCGGTAGCTGCAATAGCAAGAATAGCAGCCAATATTGGTCCGATACAGGGGGTCCAGCCAGCGGCAAATGCGATCCCAACCAGAAAACTTCCAGCATACCCTGCCGGTTTGTGTTTAATTGAAACTCTTTTTTCACCAAGTAGAAATTTAAGGTGCAGGATACCGGTTACATGGATGCCGAGCAATACCAGAAGAACCCCACCTACTTTTCTGATGATGACAGCATTCTCAGACAGGAACGATCCAATATAAGTTGCGGAAGCCCCCAGCAGGACAAACACAACAGTGAATCCGCAGATAAAACACAACGCGTGGAGAATTGATTTTTGTCGAATGATGTGAGAAGGGTGCTCTGCCTGCAAATCGGCATAAGAAATGCCGGTTATGTACATAATATATGATGGTATCAATGGAAATACACACGGAGACAGAAAAGAGAGCAGGCCGGCAATAAATGCCCCAATGTAGGTTACTTCATGGTTGATCATGGCGGTTCCCTATTTCATCAACCCTTCTATAAAAGAGACAGCTTCAGGTGAGTCCCAATTAGCGCCACCAATAACTTTTTTGGCCAGAACTCCTTGTTTGTCAATAATAAAAGACTCCGGAACCCCTGTAACTCCGTACATTTTAGCTGAAGCTCCGCTCTCATCAAGGTATGTTGGAAGCGAAAATCCGGACTCTTTAAAAAAGGATTCAATTGCCGGTTTTCCACCTTCATCAATAGAAATTGCCACCATCTGAAACGGTTTACCGGCCATTAAACTGTTCAGCTTCATCATGGAAGGAATTTCTTCGCGGCATGGCGGACACCAGGTCGCCCAGAAATTAAGCATTACCACTTTTCCTTTAAGATCTGATAATTTCAGGGTACTCCCATTGGCCAGCGATATGACAGAAACGTCCGGAGCAGGACTTTTTTCAGCAACAACAGCGCTCTTTTTTGGCGTATCTGTTTTGGAGCAGGCGGTCAGAGCCAGGAACAGGCAACCTATTAATAGAAAAAAAATCCGTTGCATAAAACCTCCGGTGAATTATTTGCTGCGTGTTACAACATATTCTGACAGACTAAGCAGAGCCTCGCGAACCGGCGACGGCGAAAACAGATGCAAATGATTCTTGCAGCGGTTTATATAAATACGGGCAGCTTCGACAGTATATTCAATACCTCCATACTGTTTGACCAAGCCGGAAACAGCGCGGAAGTCGTCCAGTGACATCTCATCCTGCTCAACTACAGAAGTGATAACTGCACGTTCTAAATCGTTGCAGTTTCGTAGGGTGCGAATCAAGGGCAGTGTAATTTTCCCCTCTTCAAGATCATGACCGATGCTCTTGCCAAACTCTTCCTCAGTGGCAACATAATCAAGAATATCATCCATCAACTGGAATGCGATGCCGAGATCCATTCCAAAATCAGCCAATGCCTGCTGTTGACTCTGCGGTACAGCGCCCAGAATGGCGCCCGCTTCACAGGCAGCTGACATCAGAATAGCGGTTTTGGAGCGAACTACATTGATATAACGCTCTTCTGTAAGATCGATTTCACCGGTACAGAGGAGCTGCATAACCTCGCCTTCAGCAATAACAGTAGTGGCATCGGAAAGTACCCGCAGGATATCAAGACTGCCAACACCAACCATAAGAGAGAATGATTTGGAAAACAGAAAATCGCCAACCAGTACAGAGGCTTCATTGCCCCAGAGGGTGTTGGCTGATGCCAGTCCCCTGCGCAACGTAGCACTATCGACAACATCATCGTGAAGCAGGGTGGCGGTGTGGATAAACTCTACTACACTCGCAAGCGGAACAGCCTTGTCGGCGGTATATTCACACAAACGTGCGGCAAGCAGCAACAGTGCCGGGCGCACACGTTTTCCGCCGCTTGAGAGTACATACTCTCCAACTTTCCGAATCAGCGGCACATCAGATTGCAGATCTTTACGGAACTGCTGTTCAACCAGTTTGAGATCTTCGCCGATAATGGCAAGTGCAGCCTGCATGAGATGACATCCTTAAGGTAAATTCGTATCATAGTAATAGAATGGTTTCTTATTTGTCAAAGCATTTTTGGCAAGGATTTATGGTGGTTTGTGGCCAGAACTGCATCATCTTTCGATTGCCAGACGTAACTCCACAGTATATGGTGCTATATAGTAACTAACGGATATAGTAAAAAAAGGAACTTGTATGAGATTTGATGAACTCCCGATTCCAGAGTTGGTGCTTCGCGGCATTGTTGAAAGCGGTTTTAGTATTTGCACCCCCATCCAGGAACAAACTCTGCCGACAACACTAAAGGGCATTGATATTGCCGGTCAAGCGCAGACAGGAACCGGCAAAACTGCTGCTTTTCTGATTTCACTTTTTACCCGACTGCTTGCAAATGAACACCCCATCGGCAGACCACGTGCTTTGATTCTTGCGCCGACTCGTGAGCTGGTTGTGCAGATAGAAGCAGACGCCAAACAACTGGGAGCCCATTGCGGTTTCGCCATTCAGGCTATATATGGCGGTGTTGATTATATGAAACAGAAGAACGCCCTTCTGGACGGTGCCGATATAATAGTCGGAACTCCGGGACGTTTGATCGATTACCTCAAGCAGAAGATCTATAGTTTGAAAGATATCGAGGTGCTGGTTATTGACGAAGCTGACCGTATGTTCGATCTTGGTTTTATTGCCGATCTGCGCTTTATTCTCCGCAAATTGCCGCCATTTGAAAAACGCCAAAACCTGATGTTTTCAGCTACCCTCAACCCCAGGGTAATGGAGTTGGCATATGAGTTCATGAACTCGCCGACCAAGGTTTCGGTAACTCCGGAAACAATGACGGCCGAACGGGTTGAACAACTTCTGTTTCACTGTTCCCGTAAAGAGAAGTTTTCTTTGCTGTTGGGGCTTCTGCGCCGCGAAGGTATGGCACGCACCATGATATTTATGAACACCAAGCGCGAGGCTGAACATCTTCATAACCTGTTGAATGCAAATAATTTCCCCTGTAAAGTCATTTCAGGAGATGTTGAACAGCGCAAAAGGATGAAAATCCTTGACAACTTCAAAGACGGCACGCTACCAATCCTGATTGCTACCGATGTTGCATCACGAGGCCTTCACATTGATGGTGTTTCACATGTTATAAACTATGATATGCCACAGGATTGTGAGGACTATGTCCATCGTATCGGACGTACCGCCCGTGCCGGGGCCGAGGGAAAGGCAATTTCTCTGGCTGATGAGGATGGAGCCTTTTTTCTTGAGGCTATTGAAGAGTACATTAAAGCCAAGATCCCTACTGAATGGGCTGATGATGAGCTGTACGTGTTGGATTATGTCAGAACACCACGCCCTAAAAGGGTGCAGGATCTAAAGCGAGATAAACCTGGAGCCAGCCGGGGTAATGACAAGAGCGGGCGACCTGCTGCGCGGCCGATTAAAAGAACAACACCAGCTGTTACCAAGCCGACAGTTGCTACTCCTCAAGCTGAAGGTGAAGTCAAAAAGAAACCTCGCCGTCGTAATAGAAAGCCAAAACCGTCCAGCGATCAAACGGTTATCATAACAACTGATCAGGTATAGTAAAAGCTATGCCCTTCCTAAAAAATGAATGGCATAGCTTTTTTAACCACGTGGTATCCGGATTCAAACCCTACCCCATTTGAACCCCTTTAATTGTGTTACCACCCTCTTCTAGAGCCAAAGTAAGATTATGGTCAGCCTTATCAAGCAGAATGTCGGCAGTGAAGCCCAATTTTTGTTGACTGGCTGTAAATCCTGAGACGCCGAAACTGGCAGTTATTTTCATTTCTTTGTCGTACATCTTCATCACAAGCGATGCAATCCTTATCCTCAACCGCTTAGCAACAATCATCGCCCCTGCCGAATCGGTTTCAGGCAGTATCACGGCAAACGAATCCTGCCCATACCTAGCTACCCAGTCGACATCCTTACGTACCGCTTCAACAAGGCTGTCAGCACAACATTTGGTAATAAGATCTCCCGCATAATGTCCATGAGTAACTACAAGCTTTTCAAACAGATTGATCCCCACCAGAATAACCGAAAGAGAACGTTCGTAACGATATGCGCGTTTGATTTCTTGGTGGATCCGCTCATCCATGTAACGACGGCTGAAAACACCCGAAACAGGATCGACCAGAGAAAGGTTTTTAATGGTCTCAATATAACGCTGCTGTGATAGCTCGAGATCCAGAATACGCCTTGCAGTTTTTAGGCGTGAAGTCAATTCGGCCTGATGTGGGGGCTTGACCAGATACTCGTCTGCACCCGCTTCAAGACCCGCAATAATGTCGTTTTTGGAATTTAGAGAAGTTAAAATAATTATATATGTGTAGCGCCCCGAATCATCCTTTCTGATTTCGCGACACAATTCAAGCCCGCTCATCTCCGGCATGATCCAGTCAGTCATGACTATCGGATAATGTCCTTTACGGAATATTTCCAGAGCCTCTCTACCGTTTTCGGCAGAGACAACATCATAACCTGCTGCTTTGAGGTTTGCTTCCAGTACGCTGCGTTGAAGACGATCATCATCAACGATAAGAATCGGGAAAGTATTTTGTGCGGCCAAGATGGGGTCACTCATAGACAGGCTCCAGCAGGTGATTTTTCAGAAACAATCACTCTAAGTCTTCCCTAAAAAGTGAGTTATGCTTCCTCGGCAACGGCTTCAGTTTCTTCCCCACCTTCAGTTACTTCGGTACCGTCAGCATTTTGCTCACCCTTGCGAGCTTTTTTTTCATCCTTTTTCTTCTGACGGTCCAGCTCTTTCTTGCGTTTTTCAAACGAATAATTAGGCTTAGCCATGGTAGTTCTCCTTGTTGGTTAATGCAAAAGTATAACTTCAGCCTAACGTATGATGACTCTTTGAAAAATATTAATAATAATCATGTAACATGCCGATTAGTATATGTTATTTATACATAAATAGGAACTAGGTGTAGTAATTAGGTTGATATTCATCTTTTGTCCCTACCCCAACTCTGTAATCATAAGTATCATTCCAAGACGTACTAGGTCAACTGCATTACCACGTCTCTGTATTGCAGGAAAGAAGATACAATGAAACTGACAGGTTTGATTCATATTTCATGATTTTGACAATTATATGCATGTATGACCCATTGCAAAGAAGGGAAGTACTGCTATTATCAATAAATAGCCAGACGTTACTGTTGGATGTAACAGAATCATATTAAGGTAAGGAGGTTTTATGCGAAAAATCATTTTGGCAAGTCTAGCTTTACTATTGGTTGCAGGCACTATTGTTGCGGCAGACCTGCCGATGGCACCTAACGGAATTGCCATTTATCCTGATTACATGTCCTGGAAGGTCGTCGCTCCATCCTATCGAGGAGATAAAGGCCATATCCGCGTCATCACCGGAAACGATATTGCTGTCACAGCTCTGCATACAGGTCAAAAGCCGCTCCCAGATGGTAGTGTACTGGCCAAGACCGCCTGGAAAGCGGAAAAACATCCTAACTTCCCAGTAGCCACAGAACCGGGTGTATTTGTGCAAGTCGAGTTTATGGTTAAGGATGCCAAGAAGTACAAGGATACAGGCGGATGGGGCTTTGCCCGTTTCGTGGGGAATGAACTGAAACCGTATGGCAAGGATGCTGGCTTTGTTGCTGAATGCTTCGGTTGCCATGTCCCGGTAGCTAACAACGACTATCTTTTTACCAATATCATCAAAACTCCCTGAATATTTTATATTAGACAACGATTGTCCTCTCTTCCAGAACTGGACGACATAAATGTCCACGTAACATGAAAGGAGATAGCTCATGGAATTCAAAGGTGTCAGTCGCAGAAATTTTATTAAAACCCTTGGGATTACAACCGCATTGGCAGCAACAGGAACTATTCCGCCTGTACTGTATGCAAGTGAACGAAGACTTGTGACATACCCTGAAAAAACTGAATTACTACTTCTGACCTCAAGTCCCCCACAACTGGAGACCCCGCTGAAATACTTCAGGGAGTTGATCACACCGAATGAAGCCCTCTTTGTACGCTGGCACCTTTCAAACATACCAACATCTGTAGACCTAGATACCTGGCGTCTGGTCATTCATGGCAATGTTGAGAAACCAATATCCCTATCCTTTGATGACCTCAAGAAGTTTGAAAAAATAAGCTACACCGCTGTCATTCAGTGCGCCGGCAATGGTAGGAGTTTCTTTGAACCTCCTCTCTTTGGAGGGCAGTGGCTGAACGGGGCGATGGGCAACGTAACCTGGGGTGGAGTTCGTCTCAAGGATGTCTTGAAAAGCGCCGGCATTAAGACCGGATCAATAGAAGTCGTATTCAAAGGGTTAGACAAAGCAGCGCTGTCAGCAACACCTGGTTTCTTAAAGAGCCTGCAACTGGATAAGGCGCTTGAGGATGATATTATTATCGCCTATGAGATGAATGGGCAGGAATTGCCAATGTTAAACGGATTTCCTGTGCGTCTGGTCGTTCCGGGATGGTATGCAACATACTGGGTAAAATCGCTGTCTGATATTGAAGTTACAGTCAAATCCTCCGAGAGCTTCTGGATGAAAACCGCCTACCGGATTCCTGACGATCCTTGCGGATGTGTTGAGCCCGGCACAGCTCCTAAAAAGACCGTCCCGATTACTCGCATGACTACCAGGTCACTGCTGATCAATCCCGAAGACGGCAGTCGTATCAAGTTTGGGCAACCAATAGAACTTATGGGCGTTGCCTTTTCTGGTGGCTATAGCATCAAAGAGGTTCTTGTCTCCGTAGATGGCGGCATGGATTGGCGCCCAGCGCGACTCGGAATAGATATTGGGCGATACTCGTGGATTCAGTGGTTCTATCCTTGGCAGCCAACTAAGCCAGGAACTTATCAAGTCATGGTCAGGGCTACTAATAGCATAGGTGAATCTCAGCCGCTGGACGGGCTTTGGAATCCTTCTGGATATCTTTTGAATAAAATTGAAAGACACAACCTGATAGTTACCTAGGAGGAAGGCTATGAAAACTACTATCTTGCTCTGTATCATGATCTCTCTTGTTTATACGTCAATGATTATGGCTGGCGACCAGGGATTCGTCAGGGATGGAACTAAGCGCAGCATCACACTGCCTGCATTGGTTGTTTCATTGAAGGAGGGGGCCGGCATGGATACCACCAGCAGGTATTGCCGCATATGTCACAGTCTCGATTACATCACCACACAACAGAAATTTCCAAAGGCAAAGTGGCAGGCAGTAGTAACAAAAATGGTTAAAACCTATGGCGCTCCTATCTCCGAGGAGAATGCCAAAATCATCGCTGATTATATAAGCACTTACTACGGCATTGGAGGATAACATGAATAACGGAAACAAGCTCACTACATACCTGCTGGCGGGGACATTAGGCCTCATTGTTGCTACGGGTACGACACAGGCAGCCACTCTTCAAAAAGGCGAGGTTGAATTCAAGGAATACTGTGCATCATGTCATGCTGATGGCGGAAACATCGTCAACCCTGCTAAAACACTTTCAAAAAAGGACCGCGAAATGAATGGAGTAAAGACGGCCAAAGACATTATAAAAATCATAAGGAGCCCTGGTGAGGGAATGTCGATGTTTGACGAGAAAACCTTGCCGGAAACAGAAGCTGGAAATATTGCAGAATATATTCTAAAAACCTTTTGATAGCGTTACACAACGAGGTCGTTGATTGTATCAATCGAAATTGTGCCAGGGCATCCTGAACACAATTTATCTACAACCAAACAAAAGGAGATCACAAAATGAACAGACGAACTTTTTTAAAGACAGCAGCTATCGGATCTATTGTGACCGGCATCAGTGCCTCAGTGGCTTCTGCGGAGCGATATTTCCCCGTCAAGGTTGACCAATCGCTCTTTACCGATATCAATCGTGTAAAGGATCCGGCCAAAAAAACTCCACTTGAAAAGTCGCACGCGCCGGTAATCTTGGCATCTGCATCAGTTAAAGCTGGTGAGCCTTTTACTGTTGAGGTATCGGTTGGCGAAAATTTACATGGAATGGGGCCAAGTCATTGGATCGAGTACATTGAGCTTGCAATTGGCAATGAGCCGGCTGGCAGGATCGACATGCAGCCTAAGGGTTACTTGAAACCAAAAGTTACGTTCGTGGTTGTGTTACCTAAAGAAATTGCCCCTTCTGGCAAGGTCACTCTGGTTGCATCTCAGCGATGTAATCTGCATGGATTATGGGAATCTAGTATTGATATTTCGGTTGTGTAATTCCGCTAAAGTATTTTGAATAGAACGCCCTACCGGGCATATTGACCGGTAGGGCGAGTTAATGTTGTATTCCTAATTATGCGTAACGCTTTAACATGATCTCCTCTGCAAGAAAAACCCGCACATATGAAAATTTTACAGAATAAAAAATACTATTCAGCTGGATTTGTTGTCACGTCAACTTTGTGCGGCCCTTTATTATGCAAAGTTTTTAAAATTGTCAGCTGTTCAGGGGTCAAAATGGCGCGAAACTGTGCTCCAACTTTCGCTCTATTAATATTCATTTCTGCCTGAATGCCTGAAATCTTAGCAGTTTCAGAACGGATTGCCGCTACGTCAATAGTATCAGCATTTATTAACGAACGAAGGATTACCTGTTCAGAACGCAGACTCGTGATAATTGGCTTTACGACTTCTTTGTTATCCTGAAAAATTGTCTTTGCCTGAGTTTTTTGAGCGTCAGTTAGGCCAAGTTTTTTTGCAATTTTTTTGAAATTGTGTTGTTGATTTTTCTCAAAGTGTTCCCCATCCCATCCTCTATTATCCGCTTGAGCAACGGCTGCAAGTGCGGTTAGTGCAGAAATGCAAAATATTATTACTATTTTTGCCATGTTCTTGCGTTTTTGTAACATTTTTAACCTCCGTGATATGGTAGATAAACTTGGTATCGTTAGTTCCTATTCGGGGACGCCGGTATCTGATTATATAGTTGAAGTTTGAATAGTTGCTATTGCATCACCCCCTCGTTTCCCAGTAATTCCGGGGGTGTCTGAGGTCTAGACCCGGGGGGAGGAGGTGGGATTGACTCAAAGGAGCGCAGTCTGGTAACAGGCGGCGGAGGCAATAGTACATTTGTCCGGTAATTCCGCCTTATCACTCTGCTGTTTCCAAGGATTTGATTATCATTAGCATACATACACTGCAGATATGCAATGTCGTACCGCCGTTGGGCTTCCCGGCCATACATTTGCCCTGAATCAGCTCCAGATGCTGCGCCAACAAACATTCCAGCAGCACCGCCAATAAGCGCTCCCGCACCCGCATGCCCAGATGCGGCACCGGTTAAGGCTCCAAGCCCAGCGCCAACAGCCGTACCAACCATTGCCCCATTTGTTGTATCTTTGTTGATTGCGACTTGAGGGGAGATACCAATCTGCTGTTCCGCCCACCTTCTGCATGAAGCATCTTCCTGCTTGAAAAGTTCAAACGGCTTCCCCGGTATCGGCACTACCATGACGCTTGGTCCTGATGGTATTGTTGCACAAGCAGTCATGGCACTAAGAGATAAAAATAAGCAGAAATATACCGTTATATTTCGCATGACTATTCCTCCTCGTTAGGTGTAGGCGGCTTAGGCACAACCTTCATCCAACCATTAGGGCACTGCTGCACATATGGGTAATACCCCTCAGGTTTTTTGCAGTAATACCAGTAAGCCGGTTCTTCAGTCTGTCGCGGAGCTGGTGGAATATAATACTCCACACTTGGTCGCTCAATTATCACCGGAGGGGCTGAATAGTAGGGATAATAGCCTCCCCACCATGGCCCCCATCCAGGGCCTATCCATACACTACCCCGGAAACCACCATGTCCACCATACGCATGAGCTGCAAGCGGTGAAAGTAAAATGATGATAAAAAGTGTAGTTAACATTCGTAGCGTTGCGTTCATTGTGATTCCTCTTCCCCGCCCTAAATAAGGGCGTAAATCAATTTTAACCAAATAGGAACAAGCCCTACCCTATTTCTTGAGTTTAACGTACGCCTCAATTATGGAGTGAATATGTAGGAATTGTGGATTTTTGATTATTACTCGGAATGACCCTTCCCATTTGTTTCAAACCTGACTACGATGTACATAACAAAAGTAGAATTTTTTATACTAGGATAAGGTCCGAACTGATGAAATTGAATGTAACCCATAGGGTCTTCCTGGCAATCCTGGCTGCAAACGCAATCATAGTTCTCTGCATGTTTTTGATAATGCAATGGAGTATGGATCGCGGCTTTCTTAAATATGTAAACCAATTGGAACAAAACCGCATGGACCGTCTGGTTGAAAAACTGGGCCGGTCATACAGTACGGTTGCGAATTGGGATCCACTGAAAAAAACCCCGGACTCAATTTCCCGTTTGCTCACTGAAACCTACTCAGAAGATCCTACACAATTGCCATCCTCTCCAGCTACCAATGAAGCGAAGCGAGAGCTTACCAATCAAAGCGAACCATCCACGAGAAGGCGTTTATATCGTTTAGAAAAGCGGATTATTGTACTTGATGCTTCTCGGAATCCGGTCTTTGGACCCGGTAATCCTGCAGATATTGAAATATTCAAACCGATTTCCAACAAGGGAAAGGTAGTAGGGTATCTTGGGCTGCTTCCCAATAAATTCATCTCGGATATGCATCAACTTAAATTTGTCAAGGAACAGAAACTTGTTTTTGCCCTCATAGCCCTGCTTATGCTTCTTGTAGCAGTTGCAATATCACTTCCACTGGCGCGGCTCCTGGTTCGTCCGCTCAAAAAGTTGGCTGCAGCGACTGGACATCTTTCAGCTGGACGCTATGATGTGCGAGTACCTGTAGATTCTGATGATGAATTTGGGCATCTGTCCAGAGACTTTAATGCACTTGCACTAAGTCTTGACAAGAACGAGCAGGCCAGACGCCAGTTTGTAGCGGATATATCCCATGAATTGCGCACTCCGCTGGCGATTTTGGGCGGTGAAATAGAGGCAATTCAGGACGGAATTCAGGATCTGTCTTTAGAATCGATAGGCTCTCTTCAGGTTGAGGTCTTTCGCATTAACCGGCTGGTTGAGGATTTATACCAATTAGCACTTTCTGATGTAGGTGCCTTGGCATACCGAAAATACGATGTCAACGTGGTGGAAATTCTTGATGAAGCAATCAACCGGGCACGTCCACAATTCGAGGAGAGAAAACTGACGCTCAGGACTCTCCTGCCACAAGACCCTGTTTTCGTATTTGCCGATGCTGAACGACTAACGCAACTGTTCGACAATTTACTCAATAATTCACAGAAATATACGGATTCGGGTGGAACGCTCGACATAACGCTTGAAACTACGCATGGCGGAGCGATAATAGATTTTAAGGATAGTGAGCCAGGAGTTACAGACGAAGAACGCAGAAAGTTGTTTGATCGTCTTTATAGAGTGGAAGGTTCACGTAACAGGGCCTCCGGCGGGGCCGGTCTTGGGCTGGCTATCTGCCGCAATATCGTTGAAGCCCATGAAGGATCGATAGAGGCACTCCATTCGCCACTCGGAGGAATCTGGATACGAATTACCCTGCCGGTAGCTGAGGACGCTCATGAATAACGCACTATTGATTGTCGAGGACGAACCCAAGTTAGCAAAGCTTCTAAGTAATTACCTCCGTCAGGCGGGGTATGAAACGGAGTGCATTGAAAACGGTCTGGATGTACTGCCGCATGTTCGTCAAAAAATGCCCGCCATGATTCTACTCGACATAATGTTGCCGGGACGAAACGGCATTGATATTTGCAAGGAAATTCGGACATTCTCTTCGGTGCCAATCATCATGGTCACCGCCCGTATTGAGGAAATTGACCGACTCCTCGGGCTTGAACTTGGTGCAGATGATTATATCTGTAAACCATTCAGTCCAAGAGAGGTGGTGGCCCGGGTTAAGGCTGTGCTGCGGCGGAGTGCAAACCAACAACTTATTGGGGTTGATTCTCTGCTTCATCTCGACGAAGACCGCTTATTAGCGACACTGCATGGTCACGAATTAGATCTTACCTTTGTCGAATTCAAACTACTCAGTTTTCTTGCTGCCAATCCAGGGCGCATATACAATAGATCCAAACTCATGGATCACATCTACCCGGATCAGCGGGTCGTCAGTGATCGAACAATAGATAGTCATATCAAAAACCTGCGTAAGAAAATTTCCGGAGTGTCGCCGGAAACTGAACTTATTCAATCGGTTTATGGTGTGGGATATAAATATGATGCACAGCAATGAAAATATGCCACCAATGAAATAGAGGTTAACGAACATGCAAGAAACTGCTACCGAAACAATGGAATCAAATCATCAGCCAGACAACCGGCCATTTTTTAAAAAGTGGTGGGTCCGGTTCATCCTGATCACTCTGATCGCCGCGGGGAGCTTTGCCGCTTGGAAAAAACAGCAGGATTCATCAAAGGCTGCTGCTGGCAAGCCTGGCGTCAAAGCGCTATCGCTTGCTACACCGGTTTTTGTTTCACCTGCCCGCAAGGGAGACATGAATGTTTACCTGACGGGACTGGGGTCTGTGACACCTCTAAACAGTGTCACCGTGCGCAGCCGAGTTGACGGCCAGTTAATGACGGTTCATTTCCGAGAGGGGCAAACAGTCACCAAAGGTAGCCTGCTGGCGGTGATCGACCCACGACCGTTCCAGGTGCTGTTAACACAGGCAGAAGGCCAGATGACCCGGGACCGGGAACAGTTGAACAATGCGCGTATGGATCTGGAACGCTACCGAACTCTCTGGAAACAGGATTCGATCCCCAGACAACAGATGGACACTCAAGAAGCATTGGTTAGACAGTACGAAGGTTCTGTCAAAGTTGACCAGGGACAAATCGACAGTGCCAAACTGCAGCTAACTTACAGCCGCATCACGGCGCCCATCAGTGGTCGCATCGGATTGCGACTCGTCGATCCAGGGAATATGGTACACGCAACAGATACCGGGGGCTTATTGACAATTATCCAGGTACAGCCGATTGCCGTGCAGTTTCCGCTCCCAGAAGATAGCCTGCCGCAGGTTATGCGTAAGATGAGGGGGGGACAACTGGCAGTCGAAGCTTTTGATCGTGAGATGAAGCTGAAACTGGCCTCAGGAGAACTTACCACAGTTGACAACCAGATCGATCCAACCACCGGTACGGTAAAGCTCAAGGCGGTATTTACCAACCGAGGCAGTGAACTTTTTCCAAACCAATTCGTCAATGCCCGGCTTCTCGTGGATGTAAAGAAGGATGCCATCATCGTACCCTCTGCAGCAATTCAGAAGAATCCTCAAGGAGCCTTTACCTTTGTGCTGAATCAGGACAAAACAGTGACTATGAAGCAGGTTAAAACCGGGATCAGCCAGGGGGGAGAAACGTCCGTAGTCGAGGGGTTGGAGGTTGGAGAACAAGTTGTTGTTGACGGTGCTGAGCGCCTGAGAGATGGTAGTAAGGTTGAGGTGAAGGATCGGGATCAGGCTAAAAAAGGGAGTGATAAACAGAGTGACTACAAAGGGGCTAAACCGGCCGGTGAACCCGGAAAACAGTCCGGCGGCCGGCCGTAATGAACTTCTCGCGCCTCTTCATCCTGCGGCCGGTAGCAACGACGCTTCTGATGATCGCCATCATCCTTGCCGGGGCTGTGGCATACAAACAATTACCGGTCTCCGCCCTGCCGCAGGTTGATTATCCTACCATCCAGGTGCGCTCCTTCTATCCCGGAGCCAGTTCTGATGTCGTGGCCTCTTCGATCACTGCGCCACTGGAACGACAATTCGGCCAGATGCCGGGGTTGACCCAGATGACCTCTACCAGCTCACACGGTAGCTCGGTCATTACTTTGCAGTTTACTCTTGAACTCCCGTTAGATGTTGCCGAACAGCAGGTACAGGCGGCTATAAACGCCGGCTTTAACTTCCTCCCCAAGGATCTTCCCAACCCGCCGGTATACAGCAAGGTTAACCCGGCCGATGCGCCGATCCTGACGCTGGCTCTGTCTTCTGATACGCTGCCGCTGCCGAAAGTGGAGGATCTCGCTGATACCCGATTTGCCCAAAAGATATCTCAGCTTCCCGGTGTCGGCCTGGTCAGCATCAGCGGCGGACAGCGCCCGGCAGTGCGGATTCACGCAAATCCAACCGCTCTGGCATCATACGGACTGACCCTTGAAGATCTGCGGGCAGCTCTCATCGCAGCAAACGTCAACCAGGCCAAGGGGAGTTTTGACGGTCCCCGGCAGTCATATATCATCGGCGCTAATGATCAGCTACTCTCCAGCAAGGAATACCGTTCCTTGGTAATCTCATGGAAAAACGGCGCTCCGGTCCTGCTGAAAGATGTGGCGGATGCCATCGACGATACGGAAAATGTGAACCAGGCGGCCTGGATGAACGACACCCCGGCGGTGATTGTCAATATCCAACGCCAACCGGGAGCCAATGTAATAGAGGTGGTAAACCGGGTTAAACAGCTGCTCCCCCAGTTGCAGGCGGCCCTGCCAGCTTCAGTAAAGGTAACTCCGCTGACCGACCGGACCGTCACAATCAGGGAATCGGTGAAGGATGTTCAATTCGAACTGCTGCTGGCCGTGGCGCTAGTCGTGCTGGTCATATTTCTTTTCTTACGCAACCTGCCAGCCACTACCATTCCGAGCGTTGCCGTGCCGTTGTCGTTAGTGGGTACGTTTGGAGTTATGTACCTGCTTGATTACAGTCTGAACAATCTTACGCTTATGGCACTGACCATCTCCACCGGCTTCGTAGTGGACGATGCCATAGTCATGATCGAAAATATCTCCCGCTATGTCGAGGAGGGGGAGACACCGCTCGAAGCTGCCCTCAAGGGGGCCAAGCAGATCGGCTTCACCATCTTGTCATTAACGATATCGCTGATCGCGGTATTGATCCCGCTGCTCTTTATGGGCGATGTTGTCGGGCGGCTCTTCCGCGAATTTGCCGTTACTCTCGGGGTTACGATCCTGATTTCGGCGGTTGTATCACTGACACTGACGCCGATGATGTGTGCCCGCATACTGAAACATGTCCCGGAAGAGCGCCAGGGGCGCTTCTACCACGCATCCGGTAAATTATTTGATCGTATAATTGCCTCATATGGTCGTTCGCTTCTGTGGGTGCTGCGGCATCAAAGCGCCACCCTGGCCGTTGCTGGCGGAACCCTGCTGTTGACGGTACTGCTCTACATGATCATCCCCAAGGGGTTTTTCCCGGTGCAGGACACCGGCGTCATCCAGGGGATTTCCGAGGCGTCACAATCCATCTCGTTTCCAGCTATGGCCGAGCGGCAGCAGGCTCTTGCCAGAAGTATTCTCGAAGACCCGGCTGTCGAGAGCATCTCCTCATTTATCGGCGTTGACGGCACCAATACAACACTTAACAGCGGCAGAATTCAGATCAACCTGAAACCGTTACACCTGCGGGACGGCAGCGCCACTGACGTCATCCGCCGACTGCAGCCGAAGCTGGCTTTAGTAAGCGGCATCGCCCTCTTCATGCAACCGGTACAAGACCTTACCGTTGATGCCAGGGTAAGTCGCACCCAATACCAGTTTACCCTGGAGACCCCAAATACCGACGAGCTTGCCTCTTGGGCGCCAAAGGTCGTGGAAGGTCTGCAACAAAGAGCTGAATTGCGCGATGTGAGCAGCGATCAACAGAATGAGGGGTTGCGAATGCAGTTGAATTTTGACCGCCCCACAGCGGCCAGATTCGGTATCACGCCGCAAAATATTGACGATGCCCTCTACGACGCTTTTGGGCAGCGACAGGTCTCGACCATCTTCACCGAACTGAACCAGTATCGGGTGATTCTGACGGTCAAGCCGCAGTTCCGCCAGGACCCAGGAGGGCTGCTGGCACTCTATGTCCGCTCGAACAGCGGCGGCCAGGTGCCGCTCTCGGCTATCGCCACGGCTACCGAGACGAAAGGGCCGCTGGTGATCAACCGTCAGGGGCAGTTTCCTGCGGTGACGACTTCGTTCAACCTGGCACCGGGGGTCTCTTTGGGGGAAGCCGTTGATGCAATCGAAGCCGCGACCGGTCAAATGGGGCTTCCCGCCAGCATCAAGGGGAGTTTCCAGGGGACGGCGCAGGCATTCAAGGCCTCTCTCACCAATGAACCGATCCTTATTCTGGCCGCCCTGATTACGGTTTATATTGTGCTTGGGGTGCTCTATGAGAGCTTTATCCATCCACTCACTATTCTCTCCACTCTGCCGTCGGCCGGCGTCGGGGCTGTGCTCTCCCTGATGCTATTCCGCCAGGAACTCACAGTCATCGCCATTATAGGTATTATTCTCCTGATCGGCATCGTCAAGAAGAATGGCATCATGATGGTAGATTTTGCGCTCGATGCGGAGCGCAATGAGGGCAAGCCTCCCGAAGAGGCCATATATCAGGCATGTCTGCTCCGATTCAGGCCGATCATGATGACCACCATGGCGGCGCTGCTGGGAGCGCTTCCTCTGGCCATGGGAACCGGCGTCGGCTCAGAACTGCGTAAACCTCTTGGTATCGCCATTATCGGCGGATTAGTATTTAGTCAGATCCTGACGCTTTATACCACCCCTGTTATTTATCTGGCGTTTGACCGAATGGCGCGACGGAGAAAAGGGAAAAGTGGTTCAGGAGTAACTGTCAATCCATGAACATCTCCGCCACCTTCATACGCAGACCGGTGGCCACCACGCTGCTGACCGTAGGACTTGTGCTGGCCGGCATCATTGCCTTTAGGCTTCTGCCGGTATCGCCGCTCCCGCAGGTTGATTTTCCGACCATCTCGGTTTCTGCCTCCCTTCCCGGTGCCGATCCCGAAACCATGTCCACTTCTGTGGCGGCACCTCTGGAAAGGCAGTTCGGCCGCATAGCGGGTGTAACCGAAATGACTTCCGTCAGCAATCGCGGCAGCACCAGCATTACCATGCAGTTCGAGTTGAATCGTGACATCAACGGGGCGGCCCGCGATGTCCAGGCGGCCATCAATGCTGCTCGAAGCTATCTCCCGGCGAACCTCCCCAGCAACCCGTCCTACCGGAAGGTGAATCCATCGGACGCACCGATCATGATTCTGGCACTTACTTCTGACAGTGTCAGTAAACCAAAGATGTACGATGCAGCTTCGTCAATTCTTGCCCAGAAGTTGTCACAGGTAAAGGGGGTCGGACAGGTATTTGTCGGCGGCGGAGCGCTGCCTGCAGTCCGAGCGGAGCTGAATCCACTGGCTCTCAACAAGTACGGCATCAGCCTGGCCCAGGTTCGTGCCGTTCTGGCAGGTACCAACGTCAATCGCCCCAAAGGGATACTCTCAAATGACAGCACCTCGTGGGAGATTCACGCCAACGATCAGCTGCAAAAAGCCGCTGATTATCGCAACCTGGTTATCCGCTACAAATCCGGGGCGGCTGTACGGCTGGCTGATGTAGCCAACGTGGAGGACTCGGTGGAGGATCTTCGCGTCAGCGGCCTTGTCAACGGCACGCCGGCAGTCATGGTGATTATCTCCCGCCAACCTGGCGCGAATATCATTGACACAGTGGACAGCATCCGCACGTTATTACCACAGTTGGAGGCCTCGCTGCCGGGGGGCGTCAAACTTGCCGTCGTACTCGATCGAACCCCTCCCATTCGTGGTTCCCTGCACGACGTGGAGATGTCGCTGCTTCTGTCCGGATTCCTGGTGATTCTGGTGGTTTTTTGGTTTCTCCGTAACGTCCGGGCGACGCTGATTCCGGCAGTGGCCGTTGCTTCATCGATCATTGGTACATTTGCGGTCATGTACATGTTCGGCTATTCTCTGGATAATCTTTCCCTCATGGCTCTCACTATAGCGACCGGTTTCGTAGTCGATGATGCCATTGTGGTTTTGGAGAACGTAACCCGTTACCGTGAGATGGGACAGTCACCTCTTCAGGCGGCCCTTTCCGGCAGCAAGGAAATTGCTTTCACGGTCCTTTCCATGAGCATTTCTTTGGTCGCCGTTTTCATACCGATCCTGCTGATGGGTGGGATGGTGGGGCGTCTGTTCAGGGAATTTGCCGTAACCCTCTCCGCTGCCATCATGGTCTCCCTGGTTATCTCACTCACCGTAACACCGATGATGTGTGCTACCATCCTCAAGGATGAAAAATCAGGTCCACACGGCTGGTTGTATCGCACCAGCGAACGGATGTTTGTCTGGATGCACAGTCATTACGAGACCTCACTCCGGTGGGCCTTGATACATCGCCAGATTATGATTGGCCTGATGCTGGCAACCGTCGTAGTGAGCATTTCTCTTTTTGTGATTATCCCTAAAGGGTTTTTCCCCGAGCAGGATACCGGAAGAATATCCGGGAATATCCAGGCCGCTCAGGATATTTCTTTTCAGTCGATGCGGGACAAGCTGAGCCAAGTGGTGGCTATCATCAAGCAAGACCCTGATGTCGAATATGTGATCGGCTTTACCGGTGGCGGAGGTGGTTCCACAGTCAATTCCGGCAGAATGTTCATCTCACTAAAACCTTTTGCAAAGCGCAAAACATCGGCAAACCAGGTAATTGGGCGGTTGCGTAAGAAGCTGGCCCACATTCCCGGAGCCCCCACCTTTTTACAACCGGTTCAAGATCTGAGGGTTGGTGGCCGGATGGGTAATGCCCTATACCAATACACACTTCAGGGAGAAAATGTTAATGAGCTGAATAGCTGGGGACAGAAGATGCTGCAGAAGATGCGCGGCATGCCAGTTTTGGTGGATGTGAGCAACGACCAGCAGAATCGGGGACTTGAGGCGGATCTGGTTATTGACAGACCAACGGCTTCAAGGCTCGGCATATCACCGCAACAGATTGATGAAGCACTCTATGACGCCTTTGGCCAGCGTCAGGTGTCCGTCATCTATACGCCACTCAACCAGTATCATGTGGTCATGGAGGCGGCTCCAGCCTTCTGGCAGCAACCGGACACGTTGCGTGATATCCATGTGCTCTCTTCGGGAGGCCAGCTGGTGCCATTATCGGCCTTCACTTCGTACAAGACCAGTGCCAGCGCCCTGGCGGTAAATCACCAGAGTCAGTTTCCGGCAGTCACCACCTCATTCAACCTGGCGCCGGGGGTTTCTCTTGGTGCGGCTGTCGCGGCTATTGAAGAGGCTACCCACCAAATGGGTTTACCGTCGAGTATCAGAGGAAAGTTTGCCGGAACGGCACAGGCGTTTCAGGCATCGCTCAAATCACAGCCGCTTCTGATTCTGTTTGCCCTGATAGCGGTGTATATCGTACTCGGCATACTCTACGAAAGCTACATACATCCGCTGACGATTCTTTCAACGCTCCCTTCTGCCGGAGTAGGTGCGGTGGCTGCCCTGATGATTTTTGGTTCCGACCTTAACCTAATCGCCATCATCGGAGTAATTCTGCTGATCGGGATCGTCAAGAAAAACGGCATCATGATGGTCGATTTTGCTTTGTCGGTTCAGCGCCGCGAAGGGAAGTCACCTGGTGACGCCATTTTTGAGTCGTGCCTGCTCCGCTTCAGGCCAATCATGATGACTACCATGGCGGCTTTGCTAGGTGCAGTCCCACTGGCGCTCGGTACCGGAGTCGGCTCGGAACTCAGACGCCCGCTCGGAATCGCCATAGTCGGGGGACTGATATTCAGCCAAATGATGACACTTTACACTACTCCGGTGGTGTACCTTTATCTTGACCGTTTTCGCACGTGGTTCGATAAAAGGCGGAAGTTGCGCCGGATGGGCTCTAAGTAATGATAGAATGTGGAGGACGTGAAAAATGTCTGGCTTAACTACTCGAATAATGGTGGGGTCATGTTCATTATTGCTGGCCGCCTGTACTATCGGCCCTGACT
The DNA here is from genome assembly GCA_025355965.1 of Geobacteraceae bacterium. Lineage (GTDB taxonomy): Bacteria > Desulfobacterota > Desulfuromonadia > Geobacterales > Pseudopelobacteraceae > JACRCG01. The sequence goes on along the minus strand of JANXYR010000060.1, from coordinate 149,474 downwards.
ATGTCAAGCCAACTCCGCTTGAAACTATGCCGACAGCCTACAAGGAGTTGAAAGGGTGGAAGGTGGCGCAGCCGCAGGACGGCAAGGTCCAGGAAAAATGGTGGGAAATATACAGCGATCCTGTTTTGAATTCGCTGGAAGAACAGATCGTAATTTCAAACCTCACCGTTTCCACGGCAGAGGCCCGGTTTCGTCAGGCTCGCGCAGCGGTACAAATTGCCAAGTCCGGCTATTTCCCATCGCTCTCGACCGGAGCTTCAGCAACAAGGTCGCAAAGGTCGGGCAATCTTGGCGCTGTATCGAGCCGACCGACCTCTGATTTTCAGATCCCATTAGACTCATCATGGGAGCTTGATCTTTGGGGCCGGGTCCGTCGCAGCGTCGAAGCGAGCAAAGCAAATGCCCAGGCAAGCGCGGCCGATTTAGCCTCTATAACCCTGAGTAGCCAAGCGGCCCTCGCCGGCGACTATTTTCAGATGCGGATACTGGATGCTCAGATAAAGCTCATGGACGCGACGATAACCGTATATCGTAAGTCCCTCGAAATGACTAATAATCGGTATACAGCGGGTATAGCCGCTAAAGCTGATGTACTACAAGCCGAGACCCAGTTTAAAAGCACTGAAGCCCAAGCAATAGATCTCGGAGTACAACGTTCCCAACTGGAACATGCCATCGCACTCTTGGTTGGCAAACCACCAGCAGCTTTTTATCTGCCTCCCACGTTATTTTCAACTACCGTTCCTCAAATTCCAACAGGGCTCCCATCCGAGATTCTTGAACGACGCCCCGATATTGCCTCATCAGAAAGGAGTGTGGCAGCGGCTAACGCTCAGATAGGCATTGCAAAAGCCGCCTATTTTCCAACGATAAAACTGGCTGCATCAGCCGGTCTTGAGGCGTCGAGTATTGCCTCCCTTTTATCGTGGCCAAGCCGGTTCTGGTCGGTAGGTCCAACGATATCCGCAACACTGTTCGATGGCGGATTACGTGCAGCCCAGTCCGAACAGGTGAAAGCAGCTTATGACGCTACGGTGGCTACATATCGGGAAACGGTGCTGACGGCATTTCAGGAGGTAGAAGATAACCTGGCCGCGCTCCGCATTCTGGAAGAAGAGACTCGCGTTCAGGATCAAGCGGTAAAGGCAGCGCAACAGGTAGTGGCAATCACTACCAACCAGTATCAATCAGGTACCGTAGCCTATCTGAATGTACTGGTTGCTCAATCAACTTCTCTTGCGAATGAGCGCACGATCCTGGGACTTTTGGGGCGAAGACTTACAGCCAGTGTCTTGCTGGTTAAGGCGTTGGGTGGCGGTTGGGTGCCGAAGTAAGAAAATATGAACCAGTTCCAACTAGACATTGGTGTGGAATAGATTTACCCCATCTGAGGTGTCAGAAATTTCATATCAGACACGTATTAAAGTTGCATTCAATAGTCATAGAAAATATATTGTGTAATATCATCATGTTATAAAAACATCAAATAGTTGGCATTAGTTCTGCAGTAATAAAATATATGCAGTTCATACTTAAAACCAAGGAGTTCCAAAATGAAAAAAGTACTTTCCACAATCGTAGCTACAATCGTTGCTCTGTCCTTTTCTGCTCTAGTTTTCGCTGCTGATGTTGCACCTGCTGCTGATGCAAAACCTGCTGTTGAGAAGAAAGAAGTTAAGAAAGTAAAGAAAACCAAAAAAGCAAAGAAAGCTAAAGCAGAAAAGAAAGAAACCGCTCCTGCTGCTGAAGCTGCTCCTGCTGCAAAGTAATAACCCATTCAGCAGTTTAAATAAAAAGAGCCACTTCTTACGAGGTGGCTCTTTTTATTGTTCTGTTTGTTAACCTTCCCCTTCTAAGCTTCCCCTTCTAAGCTGTGCCATGTGCTTTTGAAAGGTAATAATCATAACTCCCTTCATACACCCGCATCTCACCATGATCAACCTCGAAAACGCGATCAACCAGCAATCGTAAAAAATGTCGGTCATGGCTGACGAGAACAATCGTCCCGCCAAAGTTCTTAAGCGTTTCCAGCAACATTTCGCGAGAACGGATATCCAGGTGATTCGTCGGCTCATCAAGGATCAGGAAATTGACCGGGCGGGCCAGAATAGTAGCCAGCACCACCCTGCTCTTCTCGCCTCCCGAAAGGTTTTCTATTCGTTTATCAACTGTGTCACCAGAAAAAAGAAATGCACCGAGCAGATTCCTGATCATGCCGATCGTCGCCAGAGGCATATAATCCTGCATGGTTTCGAAAATTGTCTTTTGGGGATCAAGCAGCTCCATGGCGTGCTGACTGAAGTACCCTATCTCTACATTGGCACCAATGGTCACGCTTCCAGCTGTTGGCTCGGTCTGGCCTGCGAGGATCTTAAGAAAGGTCGATTTACCGGCGCCATTAACGCCGACAACGGCTATCTTGTTAAGTCGTTTAACCATACCGGTTACACCATGAAATACAGGTTTTTCCTGTCCGTCAGGCGTTATCCAAACCTTCCCCAGACCATCGAAAGCGGCCACATCATCGCCGCTGCGAGGTGGTTCGGCAAAGCCAAAACGTACGGTTCGCTCTTCAGCAGGGATCTCGATTCTCTCAATTTTTTCCAGTTTTTTGACCCTGGATTGTACCTGAGCGGCATGGGAGGCGCGGGCTGCAAAGCGAGCGATAAACTCCTCTTCCTTGGCCAACATGTCTTGTTGACGTTTGTGTGAAGCGATTAGCTGCTCTAGACGGATATCCCGCTCACGTTCATAAAAATCATAATTTCCACCATAGGTGGTTACAGTCGCATTAGCGACCTCGATAACCCGCGTCACAACCCGGTTCATAAAATCACGATCATGACTGGTCATCAGCAACGAACCTTTAAACTCACTGGAAAGCCACTCCTCCAGCCAGACAATCGATTCGACATCAAGATGGTTGGTCGGTTCGTCCAGCAGTAATACATCCGGCTTTAGGGTTAGAATACTGGCCAGTGCAATGCGCATTTTCCATCCGCCGCTGAAAGATTCTACCGGATGATTATAACGATCGGGACCTATTCCGAGACCGGTCAGAACAGCCTGGGCGCGTGAATCAAGATCATATCCTTCCATATGCTCAAACTCTTCAACTGCATTACCATAACGTTCCAAAAGAGCGGTCATCTCATCATCAGACTGAGGCAGGCACATGGCGGCCTCCATCTCCTTCATCTCTGCGGCCAGTTGCACCGTTGATCCACAGGTGGCCATAACTTCCTCAAGTGCGGAACGCCCGAACATTTCGCCGACATCCTGAGAAAAATAGCCGATCGTTGTCTTTTTTGGCAGAATGACCTCACCGGAATCGGGCTCCTCCTCCCCGGCTATGATTCTAAAAACAGTGGTTTTCCCGGCACCGTTGGGACCAACCAGACCGGTATGTGTTCCGGGCAAGATCTGGCAAGATGCGTCACGAAACAGAATCTGTGAACCGTGTTGTTTGGATATGTTCGATAATTGGACCATCTTGTAAAACTCCCTGATTAATAAAATTTCGCCTGCGATAATTGTATGACTTTATCCTAGCTGAACCAGCCATACATGAGGCACCATGCCGTAATTCCACCCGAGACAAAGCCGCCTGTAACCGGAGAAGAGTAGCCCTTCCCCAGTACTACAGATAATTATCGGGGCCTTGAGAGCTAGCGAACCGGCACCCTGTAGGGCATCCTCCATCCGGGAATAGTTCTTCCGGTAGCCACGTTTGGCCCTGGCAAGATAAATCTGATACTCGTCATAGCTGTGATATGAAAGTGCAACCGGAATTTCACCGATTGTCGCGGAGCGTGGATAAGCAACCATCTCCCCGCCGTCAAAGCCGGAAACTATCTGCTCCCACGTAACAGCATGAGATCGGTACCACTCCTGTTTGGCTGGATGATTGAAAAACTCCCACTGTTCCTCTTCGATGTCAGGCTTCAACCAGTTAATAAAGAGCGTTGAGTTAGAAATCATGGCAGCTCCGCTGTATAAAAAACCACAGGGATACCCCCTGTGGTTTTTTAAAGGTAAAATACATATAACCTGACTACAGGCTCAGGTCGGCATGGCCATGGTACAGTTCATCCCTCTCCCGTGACACATCCTCATTCTCCAGATACTCTTCAAAACCCATAGTGCGGTCAATTACGCCGCCCGGAGTAATCTCGATGATTCTGTTGGCAACAGTAGAGACAAATTCATGGTCGTGTGAAGCGAAAAGAATAACTTCCGTGAAAGCTATCAGGCCATCATTAAGAGCGGTGATCGACTCCAGATCCAAGTGGTTGGTCGGCTCATCAAGGATAATCACATTGGCCGCGGTAAGCATCATGCGTGACAACATACAGCGGACCTTTTCGCCTCCGGAGAGAACAGTGGTTTTTTTCATGGCTTCTTCGCCAGAAAAAAGCATACGTCCGAGGAAGCCGCGCGCAAAAGTTTCACCCTCGGTGGGAGGAGAATACTGGCCAAGCCACTCAATTAAAGTCATCTCGCGTTCAAAGTACTGGCTGTTTTCCTTGGGGAAATAGGCACTGGTGATGGTAATACCCCAGCGGAAGCTGCCACTGTCTGGCACCAGTTCACCAGCAAGAATCTGAAAAAGTGTTGTTCGAGCGAGAGTATTACCTCCGACAAAGGCGATTTTATCACCCTTGCGCACAATCAGATCGAGATTATTCAACACCTTGACACCATCGATCTCTTTGGTCAGCCCTTCAATTTCGAGAATTATGTCGCCGCATGGCCGCTCCGGCTTGAATACTACATGCGGATATTTTCTGGATGAGGTCGGCATATCCTCAATGGTAAGTTTATCAAGCAGCTTCCTGCGCGACGTCGCCTGTTTTGCTTTGGATGCATTGGAACTGAAACGCTGTATAAAAGCTTTAAGTTCATCAGCTCTTTCAGATACTTTACGGTTTTCATTCTGCTTTTGCTTTAAGTTCAACTGGCTTGCATGGTACCAGAAATCATAGTTACCGACATAAATCTGAATCCGCCCGAAATCGATATCAGCAGTGTGAGTACAGACCTGATTTAGAAAGTGACGGTCATGCGACACGACAATAACCGTATTGGGAAAACGAAAGAGGAACTCTTCCAGCCAGTTTATCGACTTCAGATCAAGGTTGTTGGTCGGTTCGTCCAACAACAGTACATCGGGGTTACCAAAAAGGGCCTGCGCCAGAAGTACACGTACTTTGTCACCCGCCTCAAGCTCCTTCATCTGCTTCGTCCGCAACTCCTCGGAAATACCGAGTCCGTTCAAAAGTACGGCAGCCTCTGACTCGGCTTCATAACCATTCATTTCGGCAAACTCACCCTCAAGCTCTGCAGAACGTACTCCGTCCGCTTCACTGAATTCAGCTTTAGCATAAATTGCCTCACGCTCCGTCATGACGTCGTACATCCGCTTGTGTCCCATGATGACTGTGTTGAATACGGTTTCATCATCGAAAGCAAACTGATCCTGGCGGAGAACGGCGATTCGTTCCCGGGGTCCAACTATGATTTCACCTTTATCTGCATCCAGTTCACCGGCAAGAATTTTGAGAAAGGTTGACTTCCCTGACCCGTTTGCTCCGATCAACCCATAGCAGTTGCCGGGGGTGAATTTGATGTTAACATCTTTGAAAAGTACTCGTTTACCGTAGGAAAGGGCGATATTTGATGCTGCAATCATGCTGGTCTGGTGCTCCTGTTATTTAGAATTGAGGAAATAAAAAACCACAGGGCTTAGGTGAGCTCCGTGGTTCACTAACTTTTGATAATATCATAGTTTTTGACTACTGGGCAATAGATATTCAGTCTATATACATCAATACACACCCATCAGCATCCACCGGTACAAAATTTGACTTTCACCACCTCCGGTGCTATTCAGAAACTGTATTTCACCTAAGGAGTCCATGTGTCCAAAAAACATAGCCGCCTGTTCGCTTTCGTCTCAAAATATCCGCGCCTGATTCTGGCGCTTGCCCTGCTGTTTTCCTCCATCTCCGTCATTTACACGATCAAGAACATGAATTTTCTGACCGGTCGTGATGATCTGATGCCGAGGAACGCCACCTTTCAGGTCGATTATCGAGCCTACCGTGCCGAGTTTGGCGATCAGGAAGAGATTGTGGCGGTGATAGAATCTGATGACGCCGAGAAATCTACCCGTGCTGCCGATGCGCTCTACGCTCTGCTTAGCAAGAATAATGGCGCATTCCGTGAGGTTTTTTACCCCGGCGGCCTCCCATTTTTCCGTACAAACGGCCTGCTTTTCATGCCGCTCGATGACATCAAAAACCTGCGTCAAACATTGACAATGGCGGCTCCGGTGTTGAAAGATTTAGCCGCTGCACCCTCAGTACAAACACTTTTCACCAGCCTGACCGGTCAGATCGACGACTATCTGAAAGCTGGTGATCCGGCTTCACTAGCGAGCCTGACCTTCATGCTTACCACGCTGGACAAGGGCTTCAAGGCTTTTGACGGCAAATCAAGCGGTTTATCCATGGATTCTTTCCTTAAAGGTGGTGGTAGCAACAAATCCTCCATGCTGGAGAATGCCGGAAAACAGCAGGTAATTACAATGCTGCCGGTCAAAGAAGAGGGAAGCTTTGTCGCCTCGGAGAAGTCGATTAAAGCCGCCCGCAGAATATTGGACGAAATCCTGAAAAAACCGGAGTTCAAAGGGGTACGGGGCGGCCTGACCGGTGTGCCCGTACTGGAGTACGAAGAGATGGCCACAAGTCAGAGCGATATCGGTATAGCCACGATATTGTCTCTGTCACTGACCGTGTTACTGCTGCTGTTTGCCTTCCGTGGCTTTTTAAATGTGCTTGCCGCCATGGTCTCTCTGATAGTTGGCATCAGTCTCTCCTTCGGCTTTGCCACCCTGGCGGTCGGGCACCTCAACATTCTTTCGATGGTTTTTGCCATCATGTTAATCGGATTAGGGATTGAGTACAGCATCCAGGTTGTGCTGCGCTATCAGGAGGAACTTAAAGGAGGTGCCGTCGGCAGAGAAGCCATCGAGACCGGCCTTTCTTCCAATATCCGCTCAATAATCATGGCCGCCGCAACCGTGGCTTTGGCCTTCGCCACATTTGCTTTCACCGATTTCAAAGGAATCGCTGAATTGGGCATCATCGCCGCCGGTGGCGTATTCATCTGCGTAATCGCCACCTTTACCGTTCTACCGGCAATGCTGGTGCTGCTGGTGCGATTCAGAAAAAATTCCCTCACCCCTTCCCCTCAGGGCGAGGGGAAAACAGTTGAAACTGGTAACTCCAAATTTCACATATTGTTCGCCAATCCGAAGGGCGTTATCGCCGCCACGCTGCTACTGTCACTGATCTGCCTCTACCCTACCCTGACTATGCGCTTTGACTACAACCTGATGAACCTGCAGGCCAAAGGGCTGCAATCGGTGGAGTACGCATACAAGCTGATGCGCAGCAAGGAAAACTCCGGCTATTTTGCCGTGGTCACAGCCAGGGATGAAGCGGAGGCCCGGACTCTGACCGAGCGACTGGAGAAGCTGTCGTCCGTTGACCATGTGGTCAGCAAGCTGGCTTTTGTGCCGGAGCAGCAGAGCGAAAAGCTGGCTGAACTGGCGGCATTACGCCAGATTATGGCCCAGGTCAAACCTGCACCTTATGAAGAAAATCTGCAGGTTATGGCCCTTCCGAAGGTGTTTGAAGATTTCCGCAACCGTGTAGAAAAACTCAAGAACGCACTGGAGGCACGTAAAGCCCCGGAAGCAAAACAGGCGGCAGCCTTTCTGAACACACTGGACAGTTTTTTCAAAACTCTGGAAGCAGAAAAGGATAAGAATGCTCTGGGGTTACTGCGGGAATTTCAGGGAGGCATGTTTGCCGAACTGCCTGAAAAGTTGCGGATGATGAAGGAGAGTCTGGAGGCAGCGCGGATAAGTGAAGCTGACGTTCCGCCGCAGCTTTTGCAGCGTTTTGTTGGCAAGAGTGGCAAGTTTTTACTCCAGGTGGCGGCGAAGAAGGAAATATTCGAACGGGAACCGCTGCAGGAGTTCATCGGCCAGGTCAAGAGCGTTGTCCCCAATGCCACCGGTGAACCTGTAATGGTATATGAATCTCTCTCTGTGCTGCGCGATGCCTACCTGAAGGCTTTCATATACGCCTTCATTGGCATCGCCGTTATCCTGCTGATTAACTTCAAAAGCATCCGCTATGCCCTGCTGGGAACCGTGCCTCTAGGGGTTGGGCTACTATTGATGATCGGCGGTATGCGCTTGATCGGAATCAGCTTCAACTCAGCCAACATCATTGTACTGCCGCTTATTTTAGGGGTGGGAATCGACTCGGCAATATACATTATGAACCGCTACCGCCAGGGAAATGAGTCTCCCGGCCGGGTAGCGACCAGCAGCGCCGGTATCGGTGTATTCCTGAACGCCCTGACAATCCTGTTCAGTTTTGGCGCCCTGATGGTGGCACATCACCAGGGGGTATTCAGCATCGGTGCGGTCATGTCGCTTGGTATGATCGCCAGTGTAGCAGCGTTTTTGATTTTCCTGCCAGCGCTTTTGTCACTATGGGGGAAGCGCTAAGGATTTATTTTCAGCCGATTCAACCTATTTTTATAAATATAATTTGTGCCCTGGATATACGCCAGTGCATCCATCAACAGATCCTCTTGTGGCTTCAATACGGTAGTTGCGCCATCCTTCCGTACAAAACTGAAGTAATCGACCGTTTTTTTTGGGCCGATAACCAGCAACTTCTCATCACTAATATACCCAAGCTTTTGATAGGTCGAAATAAACGCCCGATCAGCCCAGGGGCCGTCGGTCATGACATCCTTACCGATAAACGCGCTGGTATATCTGAAATTGAGCAGACCGAGCAGCGTTGGGGCAACATCTATCTGGCTCATCATCCGGTCTACGACCTGAGGCTTAATGATCGCCGGAGCATAGATGAAAAGCGGTATTTCGTATTTTTTTACCGGTAGGGCCATCTTTGCGGCACTGTCGGCACAGTGATCCGCCACTATGACAAAAATGGTATTGTTGAACCAAGGCTTCTTTTTTGCCTCAGCAAGGAGCCTGCCGATAGCGTAATCCGAGTATTTAACTCCGCCATCTCGTCCGGTTTTTGACGGTATATCAATCTTGCCGTCCGGATATGTGTAGGGGCGGTGATTTGAGGTGGTCATAACAACGCTGAAGAATGGCTTTTTGTTGGCATGTGAAAGATCCCCTTCCTTAATAACCTTCAAGAACAGATCTTCGTCGCAAACACCCCAGGCGTTGGTAAATGTTATCTCGTTTTTGGAAAAATTTGTCCGGTCTATCGTTGCAAATCCATTATTTGCATAGAAATAGTTCATGTTGTCGAAGTAGCCGTGGCCGGCGTAGATAAACTTGTTATCATAGCCTTTCTCCTTCATGACCGATCCCCACGACACAAAGTTTTCGTTTTTGGGACGTTTCACGATCGATGTGCCAGGTAGCGGCGGCATGGAGAGGGTGAGCGCCTCCAGTCCGCGTACAGTCCGCGTACCGGTTGCATACAGATGGGTAAAAAAGAGCGACTCTTTGGCCAATTTGTCGAGGTTCGGTGTTATCCCCTTGGTATTGCCGAATGAGGTAAGGAACTCGGCGCTCAGGCTCTCTTCAATTATCAGGACAACGTTCAGCCGTTTTTCCCCACCGCCAGGCTGTACAACACGGGAAACAGAAAAAACAGACTCGTTTTCGAAGCGGCTGTTTTTTTCTTGCAACAATCCTTTAAGACGTGCAAGCAGAGCTTTATCATCCTTGTTGACGTAAAACTTGTTGAAATCCAGCTCATTGTTTCTGAAAGCCGAAAAAAGGCAATAAATGCCGTTCCCGGCTAACTCATCTGCATAATTATTCGGCGATATCTGCGTCTGAGACAGGTCAACTGCTGCAAATGAAATGATCGGCAGCAGGAGTAATACCGCTCCAACCTTGAGTCTGCTGCCTATTCGTGATGTATAAGAGAATGAATGTGATAGATGTTTTTTTACCGGCATGAAAAGAGGGATATTGAGCAGAAGAAGACCGGCGAGAATGGCATTAACAGGATATGACTCCCGGATATTGCGGATAACTTCATTGGTATAAATCAGATAATCAACTGCGATAAAATTGAACCGGGTGGCAAATTCATCAAAGAATGTGTACTCAGCAACCACATTGAACAACATCAGGTAGGTAAGCACAAATCCGGCTGCGTAGGCAGACACCCTGAAAAGCAAGCTATTGAACACCCTGTCAGACAGAATAATAGCCACCAACACGAATGGAATGGCAAAGTATGAGAACGTCACACAATCAAAGAAAAAGCCGACCGCATATATTTTTACAAGCAGCAGTGGGCTCAGTTCAAGTTGGGGAAGTGACTTTACCAGCAGGATCGTTCTTGTTACGGTCGAAAACGCAATAATTATCAGCCAGAGAGTATACAACGAATGAAATCTACTTTTTATTAGCATATTACTAAAATCCTTATGAACGTTTAAAATTGAATTAAGGTGCCGTTACGGTGATGACCTGACTCCCCTCTCCTCCAGTGTTAACAACCTGAAGGCGGAAATCCTTATTAACCGGAGAATATGGATGACGCTGGTAGATCAGTTTTGTGCAATCGACATAGACCAGTTTTTCCCGCTCGGCCATATCCTGGCCGCCACGACCTCCTATCTGCATGCCATCCACATACAGCGATGAATTTTGGTTGAAGTTTCTTCCGCTGATAATCAGTTCATATAAGTTTACATGTTCGTTTCCAACTGTAACCTGGCCTATTTCCGGTCTGGTTTCGACAATGAATGTCAGCGGCATAGAACTGTTTTCCGGAGCGTTTTTTACGAGCACCTGATGAAGCCCACCCGGAACTGTTGGGACATTAAAAGAGATCGACTCCGGCGAGATGAATGTATTTGCGAGCGCGGCCCCATCAAAGAAAAGCATCGAAGTACTAGCAAAATTACTGCCACTGGCAATTACTTCGCGCTCCTTGCCGACAGCGCAGGAGCTTATCATGACCGGCTGCAGTGATTTAAGAGTTGGCCGTAGCGGAAGGACCGTAAAGTTATATGATCTGCCGATCGTTCCGTCTGATCGTTTCAGATAAAGAGCATACAGTCCCGCTTCCAGTTGTGGCGGAACATTGAATTCAGCCTGTTTGGCAGCGGTAATCCGGGCTGTAATTTCAATACTCCCCAGAAAAACGGTGGCGGTTTCCCCAAAACCTGAACCGGATAGCATCACCTTTGAACCAGGCTCAGCCTGGGCCGGGATGATACTGAGAATAGTTACCGGAACTGTCGCAGGAACAGATTTTGGTACGGTCGCGCCATTTATCCGTTTCGGACGTTCAGCGGCGTATGCTCCATACGACAGAGAAATACAGAATAAAAAAACCAATATTCGCATAGATGTTAATAACATATGGACTATTCCTTTTTGATTTGGTTTAAGATATCAGACCTTAACTGTCATCGACAGCCAGATTCCACTCAACATAAAAAGAAAATTAGCACCCCATGCTGCAACAATAGGGGTCAAAACACCGCTCCGGCCATATGAGAGCAGTACCGCATTGACGACAAAATACGCAAATCCGATTCCAATACTGGCACCGATTCCCATGGCGATGCCGCCGGAGCGAGTGTTTCGCAGTGCAAAGGGAATTCCGAGCAGAACCATTATCAGTGCGGCAAAAGGTGAAGCAATTTTGGTATGCATCATTGTCAGATAGCGGTAGGCCTGATAGCCGCCACGCCTCAGATTTTCCGCATACTCATTCAACGTGCGGATACTCATGTTATCGGCATCTTTATCCAGGACCTGCAAATCTTCCACTTTAAGATTGAGATCCAGTGCCATTGCTTGCGCACTCTGCGGCGCGTAACCAGCCACAGACTGAAAATTCCTCATAGTCGTGGAATTCAAAAACCAGCGCCCTTCTTTATAGACTGCCGTATCGGCATCAATCCTGCTGATAGGATTCATAAATTCGTCTACGTTCCAGACCACTACCCCGCTTAATGTCCGTGTTTTAGGTTCAAAAAGGCGTGCCTGCAGTATCATAGACTTGGAACGGAACCAGATATTGTTGCGTTTGAAGGTGGCATGATCACTATTTTTCTTGATCTTGACCCGATCGATCAGTTCCGTGCGAGCATAACTATGCGGCAAAACCAATTCTGAGTTGATCAGCAGTAAAATGCTGGTAACAAACCCAAGCGTAAGCATCGGCAGCGATATTTTCAGCAGACTGACACCACAACTGCGCATGGCAATAATTTCACTGTCGCGTGAAAGTACGCCAAGTGTCAGCAATGTAGCCATAAGAACAGAAAATGTGGCGGTACGACTGAGCATTTCAGGAAGCTTCCAGACAAAGTACTGCACAATATCAACAGCAGCACCGCCGGCACGCAGAAAACGCGGGATTTTTTCAATCAGATCAATAACAAGATAGATCCCGATAAAACCGCTCAAACAGAGCATAAGCAAACGTAACCAGGCTTTGGCAATATAGCGGTTGAGAATTCCCATATCAGGCAGTTCTCCGAAAATAATCCAGTAATCTTCTTACCGGTAATAAAGGAATTCTCTTCTCAAGTGACGCCAACCGTAAAAAGAAACATCCCATAAAAAAGAAAATCAGATTAGGGATCCAAAGCGCAACAACCGGGGCAACAACACCCTTCTCCGCCAGAGTGCGCACAACCGACATCAGAATGTAATAGGTAAGTATGATTGCAATACTGATGGTGAAGCCGCCAGATTTACCCGCCCGCCGGTTCTGTATCCCCAGGGGGACCGCCAGGATTGCAAAAACAAGCGACGCAAATGGAAAGGTAAAACGGCTGTAAAACTCCGCAAGCGATTTAAGGCGGTTGCCGGCAGAAGTGCCGGGATCATCAATCTGACGTCGAAGCTCTGATAGCCACATATCAGGCTCATTGCGAGATATCCCGTTATTGCTCGTCTTTTCGCCGACCGTCATACTGTATTCACCAAAATGAACCAATCGATAGAGACCACCGGCACCGGTAATGTGGATGGAACCATCATGTAAAGACAGCAGCAGCGCTTGGCTGCCGGCAGCCGTTGTTACTATTCCGTCACGCGCAAAGATTGTCATTGGTTGATCAGGGTTGCGACCGTCATTAATAACAACACCTTTCAATGTATGGCTGCGTTCATCATACTGATCAGTATACATGACGACACCCGGAATATCGTCCCAGAACGTCTTTTCGCGAATAGTGGCCGTAATATTCCGCTTCAACACCTGGAATGTGAGCTCTTTGAAAGCGCTATTGCCCCACGGTACGCCTAAAGTACTGGCCCCCAGGGACAGCAGCACGGCTACAAGCGCGCAGACTATCACCGGCGGCATCACCTGAAGCAGGCTTAAGCCGCTGGCTTTCATGACAACAATTTCGTTATCTGCCGAAAGTCGCCCGAACGCCAGCAGTACCGACAGTAAAAATGCCATCGGAATCGTGAACACCAAAAATGAAGGAATAAGATACAGAATCATCCTGCTGACGTCAGCCAAAGGGACTCCATGCGACACGACAAGATCAGTCAGAGTGATCAAGCGACCCATCAGCAGAACCAATGTAAAAATGACGATGCCAAGCAGGAATAGCGAGGAAATTTCGCGAATTATGTAGATGGATAGAATGCGTTTCACGAGATGGATGATACATGAGCGGGAGAACAGTGTAAAGCACTCAGCAGATAAATAACGGGAACCCGTTGCCGGATTCCCGTTATAAGCACAACTGTAGCAAGGATCAGCCCTGAGCAGACCAAACCCCGTGCAGATTGCACAACTCACGAGCAGTCACAGAAGTTGCTGTAACACGGAAAATAGCTTCTGCAACCTGGCCCGGCTTGAGGAACTGACGATACGCTTTGCCGTCAGCAATTAACTCGATCCACTCAATGTAGTGTTTTTCTTCCATAGGATGGGCCACACTGCCAATGGTAACCTTGTAGCCGCCATCGACTTTTTCGATTACTGGTACATGCTTTTCCTTGGCTGCATCAACGGTATTTTCTGTCAGAAGAACCATTTCTTGCCCACAGCAGGAAAGATCACCATCGCCAGCGTGAAGGATTTCAACGATGTTGCCACACAGGTTACATTTGTAGACTTCAAGTAATTTTGCCATGTTATTTTTCTCCTTTGTTATGTAGTAGCCCCTGCAACGGGGATCTGATAATTACCAATTTTCGCCAAGCAGTTCAAAATGGGCTTTGGGATGCAAACAAGCGGCACAGACTTCCGGCGCCTCCTTGCCTGTGTGGAGATATCCGCAGTTACGACAGCGCCAGACGACATCACCATCCCGTGTAAATACACGCCCGGCATCGATATTTGCCAACAGATCGCGATACCGTTTTTCATGCTGTTTTTCGGCTACCGAAATAGCATTCCAGGCCGCAGCAATTGCCGGAAACCCCTCTTCTTTGGCTGTTTCTGCAAATCCAGGGTACAGAATCGTATATTCCTCATGTTCACCATTGGCCGCCGCCAGAAGGTTCTCGGCGGTTGTCCCAATTCTCCCGGCAGGGAAACAAGCTGTGATTTCCAGATCTCCACCCTCCAGAAACTTGAAAAAGCGCTTGGCATGCTCTTTCTCCTGATTAGCGGTTTCTTCAAAAATATCGGCAATCTGAATAAAGCCTTCTTTTTTGGCAACACCAGAATAATAGGTATAACGATTGCGTGCCTGACTCTCTCCGGCAAAAGATTTGAGCAGATTCTGCTCGGTTTTAGTTCCCTTGATTGAAGCGGCCATTTATTTCTCCCGTATGATAAGCTTAAATACGACTCTTATTGTCCTTTATACCGCACTTATTATATTTTGCAAGCAGGAAAATCAAAAGGGGGACGCATTTCTGCGTCCCCCTTTTGATGGTGATTTATTGATGTTTAAAAAATTATGCTTACTCACGACCGCCAGCTGCAGCCCATTTTTCGAGCATTGCAGTAGTAACAGATTTAGGACGCTCAAGAGCGTAGCCGAGGCCACGGTCCCAAGTGATGTTGGCCATGCAGCCGAGAGCGCGACCTACACCGAACAGAACGGTGTAGAATTCAAACTCAGTCAGACCAAAGTACATCTGGATAACGCCGGACTGTGCGTCAACGTTCGGCCATGGGTTTTTGGTTTTACCGTGCTCAGTAAGAACGCCTGGAGCAACTTCAAAAATCATGGAGATAACTTTGAACAGCGGGTAGTCTTTGAGGCCAGGAGTGTTCTGGCAGAACTCACGCTGTGACATGTAGCGCGGGTCGGTCTTACGTAGAACGGCGTGACCGTATCCCGGAATAACCTGACCGGCATTGAGTGTATCCCAAAGAGCAGCTTTGATAAGCTCCGGAGTCGGCTCGACACCTTTGCAGTATTTTTCCTGGAACTTGAGAGTCCAGTCGAGAACTTCCTGATTGGCAAGACCGTGCAGAGGGCCGGCCAGACCGCACAAACCGGCGGCGTAAGAATAGTAAGGATCTGATAGTGCTGAGTGAACCAGGTGAGTCGTGTGCGCAGAAACGTTGCCGGACTCATGATCGGAGTGCAGGATGAAGTACATACGGGCAACGTCCTTGTACTCCTCTTTCTGGCCGATCATATGGGCAAAGTTGGCGCCCATATCGAGTTTAGGATCGATAGCGATCTGTTTGTCGTCACGATACTTCAGGTTGTAAATAAAAGCTGCAATGATCGGGATACGGGCAACGATATCGCAGGCATCTTCATACACATATTCCCAAGCGGTCATTTTGTTGAATTTGCCTGAGTTATAGAAACCGGCAAACTTGGAGTCTTTCTGCAGTGCCAGCATGGCTACAGAGAGCATGACCATCGGATGACTGTCACGCGGAAGAGCGCGAACTGCGTCAAATACATACTGAGGAACAGCCTGACGTGTTTTCCACTCTGCAACAACTTCAGCAACCTGAGCATCAGTCGGAACGTCTCCTGTAAGAAGCATATACCAAAAGGACTCAACGGTCGGATACGTGGAACCGGGAGCCTTGGGCAGCGCTGCAAAGGTCTCAGGAATGGTCTTGCCACGGAAACGGATACCTTCCTGCGGATCCAGATAGGAGATATCCGTTACGAGTGAACGGATATCACGGGCACCACCGATACACTGGTCGATGGTAACTTTGTCGATAACAACCTGACCAAATTCTTTGACGAGCTTGGTGGTACGGGGACGGTGTTCCTCGATCTTCAGCTTGAGCGTGTCTTTCAGGGCCATTGTTTTACTCTCCTTTTTGTGGTGTGGGGTTAAACCCGGATAAAAAGCTCTTCAGCTTCCTAACATCTGATCCATTGGTTCATACGGGGAGAAACTGGACTCATTCTTGGCATACTGTATACAATTTTGTACGGCTGTTATACTCGACCGTATACAAAAAATGCAACAAAAATTTTGCGCTGTGAAATCAACTCAATATTACCAACTCATCACTAGAGTGAGTGAGACGTTTAAGCCCTTCATTACTCAAATAAAACGTGTTCTCAATACCAATTGCACCTTCACCCGGAAAGACAACTTTTGGCTCAAAAGCAAACGCCATACCTACTTCCAATGACATTTGATTAAATCCGCGTGCGATAAAAGGATATTCATCTATCTCCACACCAAGACCATGCCCGATAAATGAGACCTGCGACCCTTTTGCTCCCATAAAACTATCAGCATAGCCCATGTCAAAGGCACACTTTAAACATGCATCGTACAGCGCGCCCCAACTCATTCCGACTTCTGCCAGTTCTATCATTAAATCCTGAACCTTAAGCATGTCGTCATATGCTTTCCGCAGTCGATCAGATAGTTTTCCGATTGAAAAAATACGGGTCTGATCACTTAGATATCCATCAACACATCCTGCAAAATCTATGATGACAGGTTCATTAGGTTCAATTCTTTTCAGACCTGCGCTCTGACCGAAAGATGGATTAAGTCCCATCCCTCCAAGCGGTGTATCCGGATAGGCAGGCACTGCGCTGTCGGTGCCGGAAAATATCTGTGCATAAAAAAGCTCTGAGTTAAAACCGCGCATACGTACCAATCCCTGATGCCCATCTTTTCTTGCCGTAAACTCAAGTTCAGCGGCAACCTCAAGATCCGTCATGCCAACGCGGATAATTTCCTTGGCACGATTGTATACTCGATCAACCTGATCGGCAGCGTCCTGCATAAGGTGGATCTCGTAATGAGATTTAATCATCCTTACTTTGCGAATCAAAGGGGTTGCGTCAGAAAAATCAGCGTTCGGGTAAATAGCACGGTATCGTTCAAAAAAGTTAACCGGCAGGACATCAAGCTCCAACCCAATTCGCTTCGGCTCGGGGTATCCGTACCTGGTCAAAATTGCTGGGATATCCTTCATTGAGTTAAATGGTATCACCTCTTTGAGACCGGACTCCATGCGGGCCCGACCAGCATCCTTTCGAACCATGAAAAGCGGCTGGCCCGAAGCAGGAACGTACAAATTCCCACTCTGAACGGTACCGGTAAAATAAAACAGGTCGGCGTTCTGGACGATAATAACTGCATCCAGTGAATCTATAATCATCTGTTCCTGAAGTTTTTTACAGCGGTGTTCAAGCTCTATTGCAGGTGTAAGACGCATCTAATTCTCCCATTCAGTAAGTTTTAAGTAGTTTTTTTGTGCTGACAGAATCGGCATGGTAAAGCCGGAGTCGGTGAATTATAGACAAGTTTTTGCAGTATGCAAGCATGGTATGAGTAATGACGTTCTTCGCACCTTCCAGCAAACGGTTGACCGGTTACTGTAAATTGTCTAGTATCACCCAAATTCAGTACGGTCAATTTCAACTCTCTTTACGGTGGTACCTTATTTTATGCATACCTATCCATATACAATTACAATATCCTCCGAAAAGGGTGGCGTGGGGAAGACAACCCTGGCGACCAATCTGGCAATCTATCTGAAAGCGATGCGCGAGGATATGCAGGTAACATTATTATCCTTTGACAATCACTTCACGATTGACAAAATGTTTGAACTGCAAAAGAGGGATGAAGATGTTCCGGATGTTCATGCTCTGCTGATGGGGGCAAAAGCAAGCGAAGTCGTTCAGACCGGGCAATATGGAGTCAGCTATATCCGTTCTTCAACTGAACTGGGGGATATCCATGAACGTTTTAAAGGGCCGATGACCCTGACCCGGATGCTGGCTGAGTCCGGCATCTCCGGAATCGTCATCATAGATACGCGGCCGGATCTTAACATCCTGACACAGAATGCCCTGTATGCCGCCGATCGGGTTCTTATACCTGTAAAGGATTTGCCTAGCCTTGAAAACTGCAAAAACATCTTCGCACTATTCGATCAGCGAGGTATTGACAAAAAATCATTGGCACTGATTCCCTGCCTGATTGACTCTCGTATCAAGTTTGATGGTATTTTCAAGGACCAGAAGACACTCCTGCGGGCAATTGCCGTCAATCGAGGCTATCGTTGCCTGGACACATATATTTCTAAAAGTCCGAAAGTTGAAAGCCTGAATACCAATCCGGATGGCAAGATTTATCCTATCCTGACCCATGCCCGCAGTACTGAAGTACATAGCCAATTTGTGGAAATAACCCGTGACATACTGAGAAGTGTTGATGCAACCAAAGAAACCAGGGCATGCCTCTACCACACATGGCTGCTTGAAAAGGAGGCCAACAAGAAGGAGTCTTATCTAGCCCGTCTTGAAGGCCTGGCTGAGCGGTGCCTGATTTGTGGCTCAGTTCTGGCTGAACAGCCCGATGATCGCAGTTTCTATTTTGAGACGTCTGATCGCTCTGCCCGAGGTTTTCTGCATGGAAATTGTGTTAGCAGTATGCTCTGTTCTGCGCTCTATGGATTGGAGGAAAATGATCAGACATTTGCTTCGGCCAAAGCTCTTGTCACTGACAAGGTTGCCGGAGCCGTATCTATTCTATTTCCTCGGATCAGCCATGAATCAAGTCAGCTCGATTATCGTCAATTCAACATGGCAGGAGAGCAGCTACTTCATAAAAACGTTGAAATGCCGGGGTTTGATGCCGGAGAGTTTAATGGCATACATGATCGTTTATATTTGCTGTTAAACGAAGCTTTGGCGGGATTCGAAGGTGCCTTGCGCAAGGATAGCTGGCTGTCGGTATACCCGGTAGATCCGAGCAACCCCGAGGCCGTTCTGCATGAAGATTCTTATAAAACCATCCACCGGTTGCAGAAGCACTTTACTGAAGCAATATTGTCTATCTGACTAACTGTGATACCGGAACAAGTCTTACGCCCTGTTTAGCCAATCCGGGTAGTGAGGTTGCCAGCGTTGCAATAGTTGCAGGATGTGGATGGCATATTGCTATCGCGGAGCCGTTTTTTCTGGCCATTCTGGCTGCCTGATTGAGCTGACCAAGGATATAACCCCGCTCCTGTTCGTTATCTAGAAACACATTCCGTCGGGCAGACCTGACCCCCAGCCGCTGCGCCACTCTCAAACCTGCACTATCTGGCGACGTTAAACTATCGATAAAAAACAGGTTGTTCTTCTTCAGATTTTGAAGCACGTCTGTCATCTTTTCCTCGTGTTCGGTAAATTCAGAGCCCATGTGATTATTTACCCCTACCGCTCCCGGAAACTGTTGCACAAACTTGGAAACCCGTTCCTGTAATTCACCTGCATCCATTGACACTAATAGACCATTCGCTTCCAGACGTCGCTCCGGCCACCCCTTGGCCTGCATTGGAATATGGATCATCGTTTCAATTTTATTAGTGGCCGCATAGGCCGCAACATCTTTGTCTACGCGCAGCCCCGGAATTATTGCAAATGTTAGAGGAACCTTGATTGCTGCCAACAAACGAGCTTCTTCCAGACTGTTTCCCATATCGTCTATAATAATCGCCAAACGTCCGGGGATACTGCCAGATATTTCAATTTCAGAAGTTGTATCTGACGGATAATCGTTTTGAATTTTGTGTGATGGCGGAACAACTGGAGACGTTGGAGTGGTAGAGCTCGTAATACCAGGCCTACTGTGAGAGATCTCCGGCTTTAGGGTTGTTATCTCTGTCTTC
Source organism: Geobacteraceae bacterium (assembly GCA_025355965.1). Taxonomy (GTDB): domain Bacteria; phylum Desulfobacterota; class Desulfuromonadia; order Geobacterales; family Pseudopelobacteraceae; genus JACRCG01. The sequence goes on along the minus strand of JANXYR010000060.1, from coordinate 129,339 downwards.
CTGGCTGGAGAAAATATAAAATATCCGGCGACAAGCGCAACTACCAGAAACAAAATCACGAAAGCAGCTATCCTGGCCCCGGATGTCTGCTTTCGTGATTTATTATTGGCTGAAAAGGCCATTTTATTACCTAATGCTCATTATGCTACACCTGACAAGCGGTAATACATCCGGGATACAAAAAATCATCTACTACTTATCGCTGCCCATCGATTTAATAAGTTCCCAACCTTTAAGCAGATCAAGGGCTCTGAGAACCTGATAATCGTTTTTCAGATTATCTTCAAGTTTTGATGGAACTTTTTCAGCTTTATCATCCTTTTTATCAATCTTCTTCTCATCTTTTTTTGCTTCGCCAACACCTGCTTTATCTTCAGTTTCAAAATGATTCTCAAGATCTTTTTCGCGCAAATGCATCCCATCTTTTTTGCCGGTTGATTTTGGAAGTTCAACAGCCTCGACAGTAATATCAGGTGTTATACCTTTGGCCTGGATTGAACGTCCCTTGGGTGTATAGTAACGTGCGGTTGTCAAGCGGAGTCCGGAATTATCCGACATCGGAATAATAGTCTGTACCGACCCTTTGCCAAAGCTCTGTGTTCCCATAATAATAGCTCGTTTATGATCCTGCAGAGCACCGGCAACAATCTCAGACGCACTGGCACTGCCTCCGTTGATTACTACAACGACCGGATAATTTGGCTCCTTGCCACCTCTTTTGGAGGTAAACTGCATTTTAGAGTCTTTTTCACGCCCTTCGGTATAAACAATCATCTGCCCTTCAGGAACAAAATGGTCGGCAACTTTGACAGCCTGATCAAGCAGCCCGCCCGGATCGTTACGCATATCAAGTACCAAGCCCTTAAGCTCACCCTTGTATTCTTCCTTCATGGTTTTAAGAGCTTTTGACAGGTCATCATCGGTTTTTTCCTGGAACTGGGCTATTCGTACATAGCCATAACCGCCATCCATCAGGTGGAACTTGACGCTCTTGACCTGAATAATGTCACGGATAATCGGGAACTCCTTCGGTTTTTCGAATCCCTCTCGCATAATGGTAAGAATAACTTTGGATCCTTTTTGGCCACGCATGCGCTTGACGGCATCATTGATATTCAAATCCTTGGTAAATTTGTCGTCAATTTTAAGAATCATGTCACCGGCTTTGATTCCTGCTTTGAATGCAGGAGTATCCTCTATAGGCGAAATAACGGTCAGGACCCCGTCCTTGATAGATATTTCAATCCCTAGTCCACCAAACGCCCCTTTTGTATCAATTTTCATCTCTTTATAGGTATCTGGCGGCATAAAAGAGCTATGCGGATCTAGCGACGACAACATCCCATTGATCGCACCGTATACCAGCTTTTTTGTATCAACTTCTTCAACGTAGCTTTTCTTGATAATAGCCATAACGTCTGTGAAGAGTTCGATAGATTCATAGTCGCTCCCCTTCGCCTCTGCCGAGCTGTGGCGTTGGGAACTCACTATAAAGATAGATAAAAATGCTACAATTACTGCAAAACCAGCTATCATTTTTGTTTTTTTACTACCGGGTACACTCATTCGCTTCCTCCAGATATTTTGATGCTTCTATTAATTATCAACGAACCCATCCGGCGGGGTCGACCGGTTTGCCTTGATGCCGTATTTCAAAATACAAGATACTACCCTTAGTCGAATCAACATCACCCACAAATCCAACTGTTTCATGCCGAGCCACCTCGGCGCCTACTTTTTTTGCCAAACGAGATGCGTGGGCATACAGACTGAAATACCCTCCACCATGATCGATAACCATCATATTACCAAAACCTTTAAAATACTCTGAAAAAATAACGGTACCTTCATATATCGCCTTGATTTCAGTTCCGGAAGGAGCAGATATTGAAAGCCCCTTACTGAAGGTAAAAGAATTGAATTCAGGATGTTTATGCTTGCCATACGACTCAATAATTTCACCACGAACCGGAAGATTCATCCGCCCTTTTTGTGATCCAAAACCACGATCCGGCACCGGCGGTAATTCTGCTAGCGGCTTCGATTTGGCACCCGGTTTTTCATGACGGGATGAAAGTTTACGACGACTCATAGCATCTAATCTGGTAATCATTGTCTGTAATCGGTTAGCATTGGCCTGTAATTCCTTTAAGGAGGCTTCATAACTTTTGCGATCCTGACGCACCTTACCAAGATAAGCCGCTTTTTTGCTTTTTTCCTCTTCAATCTCACGTTTTTTTTGTTCAATGCGAGTCATGATGCGCTCTTTTTTTAAAGCATCATGCTCCAGTTCCGCCTTAAGGCTCTTAAGTCGATCAATTTTCTGGTTATATTCAGTAAAAATACGCTTGTCATTTTCAAGTATTGACCTCATATAGCGAATATTTTCTGCAAGCTGAGGAAAAGACTCAGCTGAAAAAAACATGCGTAGTGCGCCTAATTCTCCGGCTTTATACAATGAAGCCAGACGGCTTTCAATTTCCTTCCGCTTGCAATTTGCCTCTTCAGTCACCTTATGAATCTCGCGCCCGGTACGGTCGAGACTAGTTTCAACACCTTGCAAATCATGACCCATCCGGTCAAGGTCAGATTCTTTCTGCTCAAGGTTGCGCAAAATTTCCTGAAGTTCGGTGGATACTACCGCTTCCACCTTACGGGTTTTGGTGATTAGCTGTTTTTGTGCCTTGATTTCCTTCCGGACACCGCTTAATTCATCCTTGGGGTTCTGTGCTACCGCCACAGAAGCAAAAATCAGCAGAGCAAATATACCTATAAACAAATTCATTAATTATACACTAATAAAACGCTTCAGCGAAGTAAGGCTACCAATAAAACCGAGTAGAGCACCGGCCAGAAGCAATCCTGCGACGTACTCCAGTGGGAGGAAACTCAATCCGGAAGTGACGGGGTTAAAGGTAAGAAAACTTCCGGCATTGTGCAGAAATCCTTCATACAGCCCAAACAGCAGGACGACTGAGAGAATGGCGCCAACCATTCCTTGTATCAATCCTTCGAGAAGAAACGGCGCTTTAATGAAAAAACTGGTTGCACCGACAAGAGCCATAACCTCTAGTTCGTCACGACGAGAGTAAATTGTAAGCTTGATTGTATTTGAAACGATGAAAATAACAGCAATCACCAGAAATCCACCAAGAAGACCGCCAAGCAGACGCATAAAGTTTAAAAAAGAGTTGAAACGGCGCACCCATTCTTCACCATATTGAACCTCAGTAATGCCAGGGATACGTTTCAACACGGTTACAAAGTTTTCAACAGATACGGTATCACGATAGGAACGTTTTAAAGCGATCTCAAACGAAGTTGGAAGGACTTCTGACCTCACTCCATCCAAAAGAGTTTCCTGACCTTTTAAACGGTTTTTAAACCGTTTAAAGGCTTCATCACGCGTTACATAACTGACATGTGAAACTCCGGGGAGCATAGAAATCTTTTCACGAAATGTGCTCTGGTCCTGTATTGTCAGGTCCTTATCAAAATAGACGGTTACCTGTACCCTCTCACTCCAGTTTTCTGCGGCACTTTCAAGATTTACAAAAACAAGTAGAAACAGGGAAACAATCAACAGTGCAAGCGTGATCGTACCTACCGTTACAACGTTAACAAAAACATTTTGACGAATATTGGTTAAGGCACGAGAAAGAAAAAAACCCGCTCTGCCGCCAAACCCATCACCGGCAAGCGTCGGGCGCTTAAAGGTCTTGGTCGTCGCTGGCTGTTTCTTTTTCCACTTGTTCAACGATTTCCCCTTTATTTAATGTAACCAGGCGTTTATAACTCTGTTCAATAAGACGACGATCATGAGTAGCTACAACTACTGTTGTACCGCGAATATTAGCTTCTTTAAATATGTTAAGTATCTGGTTTTTATTTGCATCATCAAGGTTTCCGGTGGGCTCGTCCGCAAGAAGTATTTTGGGATCATTCACCAAGGCACGTGCCAGTGCGACTCGCTGCTGTTCTCCACCGGAAAGGCGCTGGGTCACAAGGTTATATTTAGACTCTATACCCATCTGTTTGAGAATGTGCATCGTCTTCTTGCCGATATCCGCCCTGCCCCATCCCAAAACTTCCAGTGTTATAGCTACATTTTCGAATACAGTGCGATTTTGCAGCAGCTTGAAATCCTGGAAGACAACTCCGATCGATCGCCGCAGAAGCGGAATCTGAGATACAGACAAACGGGTTATATTCTGCCCATCTATCAAAACTTGCCCACGATTCGGAGCCAACGCTCCGTACAGCAGACGCAACAGAGATGTTTTTCCTGCTCCGGAGGGTCCGGTAAGAAAGACAAACTCCCCTTTGCCGATTTTGAGATCAATATTATTTAGTGCCGAAGCATCCTGTTGGTACGCAAGTGATACGTTATGCAGCTGAATCATAGATCACCATTCATTATATGGGGTGGTTCCATCCGAACTAATACGGTTCGAACCACTATGAACGTCATACACGTTTCCTGGGGAAGCAATATTACTGTTTCCCCCTCCTGATGATGACGCAGGTGCTGATCCGGATTGAACAGGAGTTATTTCTGGTGGAGGGGGGACAATAACCCAGGAGTCTGACGTACTGGTAAATGGATCTTTGGGAATATCCCTCATATACCTTTTTTCTTTTATCTCTAAAATAGAATCTGGATATCTGCCCTGATCTGCGTAAAATTGATCAATGATTGACCTGAAATTATATAGATCTTCACGCAAAACGGCTTCTCTCGCCTTTATTACTCCCCATTGGTAGTTTGGCACGGCGATAGCGGCCAGAATGCCAATGATCGTAACGACAATCAACAATTCAATCAAGGTGAAGCCCCGTGAATCAGATTTCCTACCTGCTCTGGAAAGTGGTACAAGATCAGACTGCACCGGATTATTACCATTCATTATATTTTGCTTTACCATCAAGTGCGGTTCCTTCACTCATCGAGTAAATATCAAACACATCCTCTTTGCCCCAATTGGATGAATCAGGCTTGTCTACAGATGAGCGTAAATTCCAGCCCCACATATCATCGCTGTCACTTTCAGGCGAGTGGAACGGATCATATATTTTACGACGTAAAAATTTTATTTTTCCCGCTTTTGCATCGCCAAAATCTGCGCCATCAAGCAAAACTTGAAGTGTTTTTGGATATTTATTCGGCATGCAACTTTCAGGTGGTGGTGCATTCGCAGGCACTTTGTCGCACTTTTTCTTAAATTCATCAATAGCCATTCTGATTGTACGAAGATTTCTGCGAAGCTCGATTTCTTTCGTCCGTTGAGCGGTCATGTGAATCAACGGGACAATTCCGGCTGCCAGAATACCAAGAATTGTCATTGTTACAACCAACTCTATGAGCGAAATGCCTTTGCAAAGTTTTAGCAGACTAAACATATCATCACGGTATATTCTTTTTTGGAGTAGCTGAAGTTTTTAATTCCGCCGTAAATTGCCAGTCACTATAGTGATTTTTTTCATCAAGTGATTTTGAATCGTATATCCCCTTGAAACTTTTTCTAAATGGTTCTTCTGTGCTTTCGCTCATAACACCTGCAAAGCTGTTAGTATCACCGACAGGAGATACAATTTTCCACGGTTTATTTGTCATTGGATCAATTATTGCGGACGGCCTAAGGCGATATTTTTTTTCAGGCGTGTTGCCACTGGGTGGCACTGTCTTCATGTTTACGAGTTCATCAAGAATTCCTTTAGGGGTTGAATTAATCGGCCAATAAGGGGGTTTTACATTAGTCATTGTAGTGAGTGACATTTGATAAACAATCTCAGCAACCTGATCCCCCCTAAAAATCAGTTCCTCTTCAAGTTCCCGCTGTTTAATTGTTTTCCACGATTGCCCCACCATGCCAAGCATTATCCCCATGATCATCACAGCTGTCAGGGCAAAAATGTAGGTGAAACCATTCCTATTCGCGATGATTTTCATCAGCGAATATCCACCGCCGTACTGAATGGGAGAATGTTTAGAGCAGAACCGGTTGACGATTTGAATACCGTGCTTCTAAAAGCAAAATTTACAGGCCCCTGTTTTTTTGCCTTGAATGATGCCGTTGCAAGCAAGCCTCCACCTGATATGCCAATATTTCCTGACGCCCGCTCAAATGTGACAGTCACTCTACCAGCAACAGGATCGGCCGTGCTACCAAAAATGGTCGGCTTGCCATCCTGCTTCATGAAAGACCCTTCACTAATCTCTACAAAATCCACAAGAACAGGATCATAAGTGAGTACAAACGGCGCAATAGCAAGATCATCCACGTCACTGACTTTTATATCCAGACTGAACTGTTGACCAACTGATACTGACGAAGGTGCGGCAATTTGCAGGAGACTGCGCTTAATTGGAGCAGCAATTGCCGGTATAATTGCTGCTGGTGGTACAGTAGCTGGCAGGATAACAGCCGGTTCGGGTATTATCGTGATTGGCAAAGGTAATGGAGCCACTGCCCCAGAAGCAGGCAAATCTGTTTTTTTGTCAGGAATAACAGGTGTAACAGGAGTGACCTTTTTCTTTTCAATTCCGACAGGCTGGACTTCTCCATTAAAAACTGGCTCCACATCAAAAGACGACATAGGCCTAACCAGCGACGGATGGTCCTCTTTACCAGACGCAAACGAAGCGAGACCTGAGAGTGGGACCGAAAGTCCCCTAACTAGGCGTGGGGTAATCGCCAGCATAAGTTCTGACTTGTCTTTGGATGTATTAGAGTTGGTAAAGAGCGGCCCGATGAGCGGTATGTCGCTCAACAGATACAGCTTGGTTTTATCATTATTGCTGCTATTCGATATAAGGCCGCCGATGATACTGGTCTCGTTATCCTTGAGACTGAGTACAGTTTCAACATTTCTGGTGCCTATTGTCACAACAGTAGTTGCGCTGTCCTTACCTCCAACAGTCTCTTTAGTAATAATTGAGCTGACCTCAAGATTGAGCTTGATGGATATTTCGTTATTAAGTTGAATCGTCGGCTCAACATTTACCTTTACACCGACGTCTACATACTGGACATTAACCTGCGACACAGTGCCATTTAGAGTTGTAGTTGTAATCGGTACCCTGGTACCGACATTAAATTTGGCTTTTTCCTTGTTCTTTACGCGTATTTTTGGATTCGAAAGTACTTCTCCCTTGGCAAGGGTTTTCCCAAGATTGTAGGTTGCATTCGGTACTGTGACATAGCCGCCAAAACCCTTCATGGAGAAGGCTTTTAACAGATTTGATATATCTCCACCACCTGTTGTTACCTGTGTTGACCCTGTTGCAACTGTAGTAGAGGCTCCTGTCAGTGACGTCGCCATCAGTTTGTTATCCGGAGAAAACACACCCAACTGCACATTATAATTACTCAGCAACAAGCCGACATTTTCAGCATTTTTATCACTGACCTCAATCACCTCGACATCAAGCACGACCTCTGCCTCGGGCATGTCGTTAGCATCAAGGATCTTTTCAACAACTGATACTACATCTTCCGTATCCCTCACTACAATCGAGTTTGAATCTTCGTTCACAAACACCTTGCGCACCTGAATCATAGTACGGATCAGATTAATGGCTTTTTTTGCATCCATGTAATTGAGATGAAAGGTGCGCAGAACCATATCATCGTACTGTTTGCTTTTCTCGGCCGTATTCATATAAAGCAGCACAGTTGATTCATTGAGGTTTTTTGTGCTGAGTTTGTTCATGTTGCAGAGCAGATCGAGTGCCTGCTGGAACGAGGCATTTTCGAGATGTATGGAAACGGGTGAATCCTTGATACCTTCGTCAAAAACAAAATTTATCCCCGAAAGCTGAGTCAGAATATTGAACACATCTTTCATTTTTGCTTCTTTAAACTTTAGTGTGATCGGTTTAGCTGATTTCAAGCGCAGTTCATAACCATCCAACTTGCTCTTGCGTAGTTGGCTAATCCGCTCGATGGCGGCCTGATACTCTCTGTTTTCAGGGAAAAGCTCAGCAGCTTTGATGTATTGACGAAGGGCATCCTTCAGCTTGTTCCCCTTTTCAAATTCACGCCCATCCTCGAACACCCGCTGAGCATCTTTGAACCGGGTCGAGATTTCTACCTGCTGTTTGAAGCGGTCCTGAGTTGGATCAATGCCCTGAGCGGCCTGAAATTCAGGCAATGCATCGATATAATTCCCTTTTGCCGCAAACGCCATCCCCAGTTTGAAACGCTGGTCAGCCGCTTTCTGGCGAGTTTTCAAGAATCTGATCCTTGGTTCATTAACCGTTGGATCGCTCTTAAAAGACTCTGCATAACTATACATTGCCTCTTCGTATTTACCCTCTGCCTCAAGTTTTTCTGCAGCCTTGAAAGAACGGGTAGCGGTGGAAGCACAAGCCGAGAGCAGGAAAAGAGCAAGTAATAAAGTAATATGTGAAATCAGACTCAGGTAGCGCATTGAGTGCGTCTCCTTGGGATATATTTATCTCGTCGCAGCAAGCGACCGGTTTTCGATCAAAGGAATGACAATTTTTTCACCGGTATCAGTGACCGTCAGGGTTAACGACTGATCTGAAATATCAGTTGCTTCATAACGGATGGCAATTTTGTCCCCTTTTTTGACCAGCAGAATATCATTATCTTTCGCCAGAAAAATTGTTTTTACAGACCCCTTTTTTAAAAAACCCAAAAACGTGAATCGTGCCAGAGGAGCGGCTACAGGTTGTATTATCACCGGGGGGGGGGGGGCTACTACTTGCGGCGGCTTGATTGCTACTGCTTGTTGTTTAACTACTTTCAGCTTATCGATAAAAATAGGCTTAAATAGATTGCGGCGATAACCTTTGAAGTTAGACTGTTCCTGATCACACAGATTGACTTTTAATCGAGTTCCATCATCCGTATTACCGGTTGATTTGGCAGTGGCAGTTACATTCGTCTTCGCCTGCCGACCCGACGTGTAAGTCAGAGTGCTAACCGTTTTTGGTTGCGGCATCGCGCTGTAACTCCAGAGAGCGGCAATAGCAAAAAGTATTACCAGGATGAATAGAATCAAACGCTGGCGATTCATGCACCCTCCCGGAGATAAACCGTAAGATGCATATCCATAACCACATTTTCGAATAAAATATCACTATTTGAAAAATTGACTGAGTCTACCACTATCAATTCCGAATTTTTCTGGAGATCAGCAAGGTAACTTTTTACCGCAGCATAACTGCCACTGACTGAAAGCGACAATTGATAGGAAAGGAGAGCTTCTTCTTTGATCTGTACCGGTTTATAGTTAATAGTACCAACTTCGACTGCGCTACTTGACGCAGCTTCAAGTAAATCACCCAATATCCTGGCAAATTGACTTCTTTCAGGAATACTGGCCCTAAGCTTTTCAAGATCAGTTGAACCCAGCTGATGAAGAGCAGTTGCATCCATCTGTCCTGAACGTGCAGCCTTCTGGCGCAGGGCGCTCCACTTCGTTTGCTGATCGATAAGAGAAGGTAGCTGATAAGATGATACCAAAATGCCGAGGGATATATTGAGCATAAGCAGAGACAGTACAACCGTCAGAAGGCGCCATTTTTGACGAACTATTTCTAAAAAATACTGTTTCATCAATTCACTACCTTGCAGGAGATAGAAAACTGTACGCCACGCCCTTTTTCACCTGCATCGAAATTTTGATGGGATAGCAGCAAAATATTTGAAAAGTTTTTAGATGCTTCCAACTTCTCAAGATACTGCTGTACAACCTTAAAAGATCTGGCTCGCCCATCCAGCTTCCAATCTTCATGACCCTTTCCCGGAGAGAGAGACGCCAGTGATATCCCTTCGGGTGTAACATTTTCAAATAGCTCAAGCAGATTAATCCAGTTTGTATTCTTGCGCTCAATAATTTCATTATAAAAGCGAATACGAACCTTCTGACGGCTGAAATCAGACTCAGAAATATCACTCGGCTTAGTTCCAAACCTACTTTCAATAGTGGCAATTTCGGCACTCAGTCGACTTTGCTCACCAATATTTGATGATACCCGGCTGACATTCCACCCGGCGATAACTAAAAGCAGAGTGATGATGCAATAGGCAAGCCTGTTGAGCAAGCGATGATCAAGAAAGGTACGTGTCGCAAGATTTATAGTGAAACGCATCTAAGCACTCCTCAAAGCTGCACCAATGGCAGCAGTGCAAGGAAACAACCTCACCTCATCACCCGGCGCAGAATTTCCCGGTATTACAGCACCTTTTGTCTCAAGCAGGGTCGGCGTTATTTCTGCCGCTTCGGCAACCATCGCCTGAAAATCTTGAGCTACATCTGGTGCAGCAACACAGAAAACTGTCTGCACTGACTGTTCAGGAAAGCGTTCCTTATAAACCAGCAGAGAGCTGTTAATCTCCATATAAACGCGACTGTCAGTGGCCAACGTTCCGGATAGGTCCTTAACTCTGAAAAATTCGGGAATTCCTTCTGCAAAGGCTACTATCGACAAGGTACTGCCGTAAAACGATATAAGGATGCAATCCTCCTGAAGCGACAGGCGACGATCAAAAAGTCGGCAGATATTGAATGTGTTACAATCAATACGTGCAGGAGAAAGCCCAGCCTGCATAATCAGATCTTCATATTGGGAGACCACTGAACGCGATGCAATTGTTGCCAAAAGCGCCAAATCACCATTCTCCCGAACAGTCAATTTCTGATAATCAACAAGTGTATCGGCACTGTCTATCGGTATGTTTTTCTTCAGTTTCCAGCGGATTAGGTCCAGAGCCTCTGCGCGGTTTTTGAAACGTCCCTCAAGATCGAGCAGTGTAATCCTGCAGGCCGCATCAGGCAGAGACACTGCAACCCTCTCTGATCGGCAAAGCAAAAGATTGTATGCTGACTTCAAAGTGGCAACAAATGCTTCGGGATCAAGGATGTTCTGCTCACGAATTGAACTCTGAAGTGTATTTGGAGGAAATGGGGTGAAAGACACCCGTTCGACACGCGGAGAAGTAGCGCTGCCACCAGTCAAGGCACATGTCACCCCTTGAGGGTTTATTTCTACTCCGATTAGATCACTTGCAAAAAACATGGTTCATCCTGATCCGGTCATTCAACAAAAGTGACGCGGTTTATCTCTTTGAGTGTCGTTATACCAGCCGCAAACTTCTCTTCGGCTGAATCTCGTAAAAACATAACACCGGCATCGCGAGCGGCTTTTTTTAACTGAGTAGCAGGGACTTTGGCAATAATCAGATCACGAATCTGGTCATTTAGTTCCAATAGCTCAACAATAGCAACACGCCCCCTATAGCCTGTGCCATGACATTCATCACATCCATGCGATTCATATAGCGTCATACCCCGAAAACGTTCAGGATCAACACCACCATCAACTAACTGTTCGTCACTGTACTTTACCGGACGGCGGCAGGCGGCACAAACTTTCCTCACCAATCTTTGCGCCAGAACACAGTTAAGGCAAGATACAAAATTATATGGATCAATACCCATATGAATGAAACGGCCGATAACGTCAAAAACGTTGTTAGCATGAACCGTTGTAAAAACCAGGTGCCCTGTCAGGGCAGACTGTACCGCAATCTGTGCAGTCTCCGAATCTCGAATTTCTCCAACCATTATCTTGTCCGGATCATGGCGCAGAATTGAGCGCAATCCCTTGGCAAATGTCAGTCCTTTTTTTTCATTAACCGGAATCTGTAGCACGCCACGCAGCATGTATTCAACCGGATCTTCAATCGTGATTATTTTATCCTCTCCGGTATGAATCTCAGTCAACGCGGCGTAAAGCGTAGTTGTTTTTCCGGAGCCAGTCGGGCCGGTCACCAGTACCATGCCGTATGGCTCGCGAATTTTTTTCCGCAGCCTCTTGATCTCCCGCTCGCTGACGCCCAGATTTTCCAGCGTTAATCCCTTCAGATCACTGGCGATGCTCTCCTTGTCGAGAATACGTATAACGGCATCCTCACCCAAAGAGCTTGGCATAATCGAAACGCGGAAGTCGATCGATTTTTCTCCAAAGCGGATTTTAAAACGTCCATCCTGCGGAATACGCCGCTCGGAAATATCCAGCTCGCTCATAACTTTCAACCGTGAAATAATTGGAGCCTGAAAATGCTGATCTATCGTATCGTTAGCTTTATACAACACACCATCAATACGATACTTGATGTCGACTCCATCTACACCGGTTTCAATATGTATATCACTAGCTCTACGGCTCAGCGCGTCAAGAATGGTAGTATTGATCAGCTTGATGATCGGACTGGTATCATCGGACAGAGTTTCAACAGACAATACCTCTTCGCCCCGGTCAGTTTCTTTGACTAGCTGAAGCATAAAATCTTCAGAAACTTCTCGCAAAACCCGGCGCGTTCCCTCACCGGCTTTTGTTACCGCTGCAATTGCAGATTCTGTTGTAACTCGAATCTGAACCTGCCGGTCCAGTAACAGTTCAAGCTCATCCAGCCTTACAACATCAGTAGGATCAGCCACAGCAATAACTATAGCATGCGACTGCATCTCGAGCGGCACAAAATGAAAACGGTAAATTGCATCCGGCGGCAATTGGTTAAGAAGTTCGGAGTCCATCTTGAAATTATGCAGATCCACGTATTCAAGGTTGAACTGTTCTGCCAACGCACGTGCCAGATCTTCTTCAGTAATAAACCCTTCATGAATTGCAATTTCACCAAACCGCTGCCTGGTTGTTGACAGTTTTTCAACAATAACCGGTAGTTGATCAGGATTCAGACTTCCTCTATCAATCAGAATTACACCGATATTTTTCCTTCTGAAAGGTTGCATCGTCATCCTTTTATCCTACCGTGCCGGCAATTTTGAAAATTGGAAGGTACATCGCAATAATTATAATACCAATAACTACCCCCATAATCAGCATAATGGCAGGTTCGATGGCAGTAGTCAAAAGATGCATCCGCTCTTCGAGTTCATCTTCAAGATAATTAGAAATATCAAGCAACATATCTTCGAGCGACCCGGTAGTTTCACCAACTCCCATCATGCGTAGCGCCAGCGGGGGCATAATATGGATACGTTCAAGCGCAACTGAAAGCCGCCCCCCCTCCTCAACAAAACGGACCGCCTCGAACAGACGTTTCTCCATAAATACATTATCCAAGGTCCCGATTGACATGCGCAGTGATTCAATGATCGGAATACCGCTGCCCAGAACAGTAGCCAAGGTACGTGTGAAAGCAGCCACCGAATACTTGTTAAAAACATCCCCGGCCACCGGGACAGTCAGCTTAAATCGATCAAGCGCATATCGACCCGCTTCACTGCTTTTCCATGATCTGAATGCCGCAAACAAGCCGATACAGACGATGATCCCAAAAACAAAATAACGCCGGAGCAACGAAGTGAATGTAATCAACAACTGAGTCAGTGCGGGGAGTTGCGACCCTGAATCTTTGTATACCTGGCTAAAAGTAGGAACAACATAAACCAGCAAAAGCGTAACAGCTAGAAAGGCAAAAACGACAAGAATGGTAGGATAAAATACGGCTGCTACTATTTTTTTCCTGAGCGTGCCGACCCGTTTCAAATATTCAATATATCTCCTGATAGTTTGCGGAAGATCGCCTGTCCGCTCACCTGCACGAATAGAGGCAACATATAGATGCGGAAAAGCCCGGCCATGCTTTTCCATCGCAACTGATAGTGCAGCACCTGCCTTAACATCGTCACGCACCTGAACCAGAACTTCATACAATGCACCTGAATCATGACGCTCAAGAATTGCATCAAGTACCTGCATGATCGGCATACCGGCTTTAATCAGCACGAGCATCTCCTGATTAAATGTCAGGAGAGATTTGTTATCAATTTTTCTGCGCTTAATACCCTTATCAAACAAAAACTGAAACGGCTTCTTTTTTACTTCAAATACAAAAAAACCCTGATCTTCAAGGTTTTTGCGTAAGACGCTACTATCCGAAGCCTCAAAATCCTTGATGAGAACTTTTCCATCTGATGCACCAAGTTTGCAAGAATAAAGCGCCATAGTTTTAGCTTAATACCACAGACTGCAATGCAGAGACATCAACGAAGGGGGCATGTGGTTTATATGACTATATTCAATTAAAAGTTCAGGCATTTAGCATACCAACAACCCATATAAAAAACGCAATTACTGCTGCCGAACCCCACCGAATTCCGCTCGAAGCCACAAAAACATTTCTTTGTGGAAATGCCCTTAACATCAGCATGATGCTACTGAACAGCCAACAAATCAAACCAGATATAAGAATAACTGACCAGACATCGCGCCACATAAATATATTATTTCCCCAAAAGTCTTAAAAGAATTGAGCGAAGACGAAGCTTCCAGACCATTATTACCGCTTCCCGGACAATGGAGCCAGACATTTTTGAGCTACCGGAATGACGATCAATAAAAATTATTGGTATTTCGGCAATTCTAAACCCTTTTTCCATACAGAGATAATTCATCTCAATCTGGAACGAATAGCCATCAGATGTTACACGTGACAAATCGATTGCTTCGATGGTAGAGCGGCGGAAACATTTAAACCCGCTAGTACAGTCACGCAGCTGTAAGCCGGTAACCAACCGGGCATAAACACTCGCAAAATAGCTTAAAATCAAGCGCCTTATCGGCCAGTTGACGACACTGACCCCATTAAGGTAGCGGGAACCGATAACCAGATCGTTTTCTTTGATCGCAGAGAGAAAAAGCGGCAATGTCCCCGGATCGTGCGAAAAGTCAGCATCCATTTCCAGTATATAGTCCGCATCCTTCGCAAGTGCCGCTTTAAAACCCTCACGATACGCAGAACCCAAGCCGAGTTTTCCTGAGCGATGCAGTACATGAACCCGGTCGTTACCTGCAACCAGATCATCAATTAGAGTGCCGGTACCATCCGGAGAATTATCATCGACAAATAGGACTTGGAGGTCGGGATGTTGAGCAAGGACAGCACTTGTCAAAGAGCTGACATTATCCTTCTCATTGTAGGTTGGTATGATAACAAATGCCTTCAAAATATCTCCGCTTGGCCTCATTTAAGGGCCAAATACTCCAAGTCTCGATATTCCAACACGTTTAAATAAATCCGAAAGATTATATAGAATTTAAACAACAAAAGTCAAGGCCAACAGGGACTTTCCTAACAGATTCATCAATATTTACCGCATTACGACTGCCCTAGGTTTTTAGCCGTAATAAGTCGATGCCGTTCATGGAACAAATTCCGGCTATAACAACACGTTTTTTGGACATATCATACTCCCTTGGCAGCAGATTTGAATCGTAGCAAAACGCGTCATAACCAGTCACTATTGCATTTAGCACTGACTTACCTTATAAACCGAAATGCATAGTAGAGGCAAATTTCAAATACCGAGGCAAAATGAATTCATTCCTTAACAAACTGAAACTTCGCGGAAAACTGCTGGCACTGGTCTTACCGCTGGTAATAATTCCAATATTTGTTGTAGCCGGAGTAATTGGCCTCATTGCCAACCAACAAGCATATCTGGGCATTACCAAAACCAGCAAGGATGATCTGCAACACCTTTCCGCATTCTGTATTGACCTTCTTAATTCCCATTATCAGCAGTTTCAGGTTTACAAGCAGGATAAAGCGCGCCATCTCAACAATGAATTGGCCACATTGACCGCACTTTCCTACAACCTTGTTGCCGCCGAGCAAAATCTGCATTTGCAAGGGAAAATTGATCTCGAAACCGCCAAGAACGAAGCACGGCAAGCGTTGAAAAAAATAAACGTCGGCGAAAGCGGTTATATATATGCCATGACAACCCGAGGCGAACTTCAAGCTCACATTGCCAGAGAGGGTGAAAACGTATTTGACGAGCGGGATGAGAACGGCCGCTACTTCATCCGTGAAATGTGTGCGGCCGCCCGGGCCAGCAAACCGGGCGAAACACTATTCACAACCTACCCCTGGCGCAACGCGGTCCTGGGAGATACAAAGCCTCGCACCAAAGTGGTTGCGTACAAATATTTCCGTGAATGGGACTGGATAATTGCATCTGGCAGTTATCCGGATGAAACGGTCGGAGATGCCGCCTTTGAGCGGCAGGCATTTACTAAACTGAAAGAGAGCATAAGAGCCAAAAAAGTCGGTACGACCGGCTACATATTTTGCATGGACAGTAAAGGTACTTTTACGATCCACCCCGATTCGGAAGGGAAAAACTTAATCGGCGTGAAGGATTTGGATGGAAACAGCTTCATCAGGGAGATGTGCAGCAATAAAAACGGCTGGATACGATATCCCTGGAAAAACAGCACCGATACTACAGCCAGGATGAAAATTGTACACTATGAATACTTTGAACCATGGGACTGGATCGTAGCTGTCGGATCATACGAGGACGAATTTTATCAGGAAGCAAACAAGATCAAAAGTCATATCCTGTTCATTATGACGCTATTGATACTGGTGGTAGGGGCGGCAGCTACGTCTCTGGTTGTTCGGGCCTCAACAGTTATCACCAGCCCGATCACACATATGATGTCGGTCATAAAGAGTATCAAACGAGGCAATCTGGACGAACGGATCACTGTCAACGGTGAAGACGAACTTGCCGAACTGGGGAGTGCCTTTAATCGTATGACCGAAATTATTCAACGCAACAAGGATATTGAATCGAATCTTGCCCAGCAGGGGAAGATGGCATCCCTGGGCGTACTGTCATCAGGGGTCGCCCATGAGATAAACAACCCGTTGGGTGTTATTCTGGGCTATGCTGGCTATCTGGAAAGCAAAATGAGTGAAGATGACCCAAACTACCAATACATCCACGAAATCAAGCGGGAAAGCAAACGCTGCAAGAAAATTGTTCAGGATCTGCTCTCCTACGCCCGTACGCCACGCCCGACCTTAGAACCAACCGATCTCAATGATCTTCTGCAGCAGATTGTCGATTTTTCCGCCAATCATACCGATATGCGCGGTATAATGATCAATACCGAGTTTGCAAGCGGCCTGCCTCTGGTTGAACTGGATGGTGACCAGATGCGTCAGGTCACGATAAATCTTATCCTGAATGCCGGTGGAGCCATGCCGGATGGGGGGAACCTGACTGTAGGCACCAAGGCGGTTGACGCCACACATGTGTGCATAACATTCAGTGACAGTGGCTACGGTATTCCTACAGAGATTCTAGAAAAGATATTCGAACCATTCTACACCACCAAAGCCCGTGGCACTGGACTTGGTCTTGCCATCACCCGACAGATCATAGAACAGCACCATGGCGAGATCCATATTGAAAGCACTGTAGGCAGTGGGACATGTGTCACAGTTACATTGCCCACTGAGCAGGAGGAGCTGTAAGTGGCTGATAAAAAACGTATTTTACTTATTGACAATGAAGCAGGACTCTGCCGGATGATGGAGCAGATTCTGTTAGATCACGGCTATCTTCCACGATCTTTCACATCACCCCGCCAAGCTGTCGAAGAATTTAAGGCATCTGCTTGGGATCTGGTCATCAGTGACATTAAAATGCCTGGCATGAGCGGTCTGGAGGTATTGCAGGCGATTAAAGCCAAGCAGAATGACATTCCTGTCATTATGATTACAGCGTACGCAACAGTTGAGATGTCGATTCAGGCGCTCCGTAAAGGCGCATACGATATGCTGACCAAACCGTTCGAACCTGATGAGCTTGTCTATCGAGTAAAAAATGCCCTCCAGCAACGGCAGCTGCTCGAAGAAAACCGCGAACTGCGTGCGGAACTTGAAGAAAAATTCCGCTTTGAAAATATCATTGGAGCCTGCGAGGGGCTGAAAAGTGTACTGGAACGTGTTGGTAAAGTTGCTGTCCGGGACACATCAATCCTTGTCACGGGTGAATCAGGGACTGGTAAGGAGCTGATTGCTCAGGCAATTCATTATAACTCTCCTCGCCGTGAAAAACGATTTGTTGCCATTAATTGCGGTGCATTACCTGAGAACCTGCTGGAAAGCGAACTATTCGGCTATAAAAAGGGAGCCTTCACCGGAGCGACTGAGAGCCGTAGCGGACTACTGGAAACAGCCAGTGGTGGCACTCTCTTTCTGGATGAAGTTGGCAACTTACCGATGAATGTCCAAAAGACACTGCTCCGTTTTCTCCAGGAAAAGGAATTTCACCGTCTGGGAGATACAAGCCCTACACGAGTAGACGTACGGGTTCTATCGGCTACTAACTCTGATCTGAAAGAAGCTATCAAGAGCGGTGCGTTTCGTGAAGATCTTTACTATCGCCTGAATGTTGTCAACATTCACCTTCCCCCACTTCGGGAACGATGCAGCGACATTCCGTTGCTCGCTGCCCACTTTATAACGCTTCAGAACCAGAAGTTCAAAACTGTAATCGCCGGGTTTGAAAGCGAAGCTCTGCATATGTTATGCGCATGCGAATGGCCGGGTAATATCCGGCAGCTCAAAAATATTGTTGAAGCCTGTATGGCAATTGAAACAGGAGAATATATATCCAGAGATACATTGGCACAGTTTATCGACGCCGATCTGATTAGGAACCCTGCTTCAGAAGAAGTAGGCCAGATCAGCCTTGACATCCCCTACAGTACCGCTCTGGAGCACTTTGAAGCGGATCTGCTAAAAGGTCTTTTAAAACGGCATGCAGGTAATATCGACTCGGCAGCGCGCGAAGCCGGTATGAATATGGTTACAATGTATCGAAAAATAAAGAGGTATGGTATTAGGAAGGAAGAGTACTGATCACATTCAACGGTAAAGCATTTATACGGAGGCGAACTGTCACAATAAATGCTGACAGCTCGTCTCCTCTTCGCAAATCATCTTATCTGCACATTAAATATCTACGCTGATTCCCCCACATCCTCCAACTGCAACTCCTTGATCGCCATTTCCCTCATTTTGAATTTTTGGATCTTGCCGGAGGCGGTCATCGGATATCCGTCAACAAATTTGACATATTTGGGGATTTTATAGTTGGCTATTTTGTCTCGGCAGAAATCACGAACCTCTTCTTCGCTCATCTCCATCCCTTTTTTAAGAATAATAGCGGCCATTACCTGTTCTCCATATTTCCTGTCCGGGACGCCGTAGACCTGAATATCAGAAACTTTTGGATGAGTATAAAGGAATTCTTCAATTTCGCGCGGGTAGATGTTTTCGCCGGCGCGGATAATCATCTGCTTTATGCGACCGGTAATTTTGCAGTAGCCGTTTTCGTCCATGATAGCAAGATCGCCGGTGTGCAACCAGCCGTCAAGGTCAATCACATTGGCAGTTTCCTCCGGCATCTTGTAGTAACCTTTCATCACCATATAGCCACGAGCACAGAGTTCCCCCTGCTTCCCCGGAGGCAAAGTCGCTCCGGTCTCGATATCGACAATTTTCACCTCTGCGCCTGGAAGAGCACGCCCTACCGTCGCCACCCGAAGTTCGATTGCATCATCGGTCCGGGTCTGGGTAATACCAGGTGACGACTCGGTCTGCCCGTAGACACTTGTAATCTCGGTGACATGCATATCTTTGACGGCACGCTTCATCACCTCGATCGGGCAGACCGAGCCAGCCATAATACCGGTACGCATACTGGAGAGATCGAATTTCGCAAAGTCCGGATGTTCCAACTCGGCAATAAACATAGTTGGGACACCGTGAACAGCTGTGCATTTCTCTTTTTCGATGGTCTGCAGAACTTTAAGCGGATCGAATATCTCCACCGGCACCATAGTTGAACCATGAGTAACACATACCATTACCCCGAGCACACATCCAAAACAGTGAAAAAACGGCACTGGAATACATAGCCGGTCATGTTCGGTAAACTTCATACATTCACCAATCTGAAAACCGTTGTTTACTAGATTATAGTGAGTCAACATAACCCCTTTAGGAAAACCGGTGGTTCCGGAGGTGTATTGCATGTTGATGGTTTCATGGCAATCCAGAGATGCTTCTATGACATCCAACTCAGAATCTGCCACTCCCTCACCCATTTTTATGATGCTGTCAAAGTTGAGCATGCCAACGGGTGTTTCATCGCCAATAAAGATGATATTTTTAAGGAATGGCAGTTTGGGGCTGTTGAGTTTGCCCGGTTCTGATGCCGTCATTTCAGGGACGATGCTGGAGAGTGTTTCTACGTAGTCCGTGCCTTTGAAGGAGTCGACCATAAAGAGTGAGGTGGAGTCGGACTGCCCAAGGATATATTCAAGTTCGGCTGATTTGTAGCTGGTGTTGACTGTAACAAGGACGGCACCTATTTTTGCGGAAGCGAATTGCAGCAGAACCCATTCCGGGACGTTATAGGCCCAAATGGCGATGTTGTCCCCTTTTTTGATGCCAAGCCGGAATAGCCCTTTGGCTATCTGACGGCATCTGTCGTTAAACTGTTTGTAACTGTAGCGCAGGCCGCGCTCAGGGTATACCAATGCTTCGTTATCAGGATAGCGGCGAGCCATTTCGTCCAGAAGGGAGCCTACTGTGTGAGTGAGTTGTTGGGGCATGAGAACCTCCATTAAATATTGTTCAATATATAAATAGATATAATAAGTATAACATAACGTATTTACAGGTTTTTTAGATAACACGGGTAGACAGATGAGTCAAGTGGGAAAAAATATGTTATGTAAGATAATTTGATACCTGAATAAAGCAACTAAAGACATTAAATTAATCGAAGATTGTGATATAGTCGGCACAGCTTCGACAGTTTCTATATATTTTGTGGAGTCAAAAAGATATGAGCGTGGCTACGTACATAACTCCCCCTGTATTACCCGACCTGACAGATATTACACGATATTGCCGTATTGAAGATATTGAACCGTTCCTGCAGATGATTTCGGTTGCTGTCAAATCGGATCGCAACAGAATTGTCGAGTGGAGAAGCAAGAAAGAGCAGCTTGTTGCATCTATCGAACAAACTGAAGGTCCAGAACTCAAAATTATTCATGAAAGCCTTAACCAGATAGAACTGGAACGCTTCCTGCTAACCCCCTCTGTAAACGAACTTCACCGGTCATGTACACACTATCGCGATATTCTGTCATCGAGGGTTATGGATACTGTTATTGCAGATATGGACGCGGCAGGGTTCGTGCGCCCGACAGTACCATTTGCACTTATCAGCATGGGAAGTGACGGCCGCGAAGAGCAGACCCTTATCACAGACCAAGATAACCTGATTGTTTATGGCGATGGTGGAGGTGAAGCAGCTGATGTCTATTTCAAAGAATTTTCAACTCGTTTGGTTGACGGATTGGAAGAGGCCGGTTTCATGCGGTGCACAGGCGATATCATGCCAACCAATCAAACATGGCGCGGCTCGTACAGCCAATGGCGTAAGCGCCTATTTTCAATAGTCCGATATGAAGTTGAGGACATTGGCAAGAATGTCATGGATCTGATTGTGATGTCAGATGCCCGATATGTGGTCGGCGATAAGGGGTTGGCGTCTGAATTGATTGAAATGATCCGATCTATGGAACGGGACTATTTTCAGGTTTTATGGGGGATGGCCAAGGCTGCAACGGAGATGAAACTGGCTCTCGGTTTTATGAAGCGCATCTGGACGGAGGGGAGCGGCCAACATAAAGGTGAATTTAATGTTAAATTACTTGCTTGGGCCCCACTTGTAATGAATGTCCGTATTCTCGCCATAAACCAGAGCATTCCGGCAACAAGTACCTTGGAGCGCATTTCACTTCTGGAAACGGAAGGGAGTTTTTCTTCATCTTTTGCACGCGATCTGATCGATGCCTATCACGTCCTCACCAAACAGCGCATACTGATCCAGATCAAGGCCCTTAAAGGAATCCAGAATGACTCACATTACCTCAACCCCTATCTACTTTCAACGGTGGAGCGTGAACAAATCCGTCACGCCATGACCAAAATAGAAGAACTGCAAAAAATAATTCATACTAACTTTCATATAGTGTAATCCGGTAAAAAACATCTTGTGATTAATCCATTAATCAGCACTCCCTCAAAATATGCACAAATTTGTGAGAACAAACATTTTTTACTTGGTTACAATTGCAGAATAGGTGATATTGCGTAGCGGTAGTTTTAATTAGAGTCACACGAATATCCGTCAAAAATTCAGAAAATAATTCCTGATTACAGGAGGAATGCAACATGAAGAAGCTGAAAACAGGGACAAATCTTATCCGAACGCTCCTTGCGCTTGGGATTACCCTTTCCCTTATTGGCCTCTTCGCTACACTGTGGCTGGACACGTCCAATCGAATTTTTCTTGCTGCTCTCTACGCGTTTAACGCCATCTTCATGGTGGCGGTCGTCTGGATATTGGTTGCCCGCAAACTGGTTGTCCGCATCAGGCAGATTGCCGGCGCAATGAACAAGGCCGCCGAAGGAGAACTGACGGAACGTGTCAATTTTATGGGTGAATCTGAAATGTCCCTGCTGGCTGAAAACTTCAACTCCATGATGGAGCGATTGGCCGGGGCCATCACCAAAGTACATTTATCACTGTTTGAACTCAGGAACATCTCCGGAACCATCAGACAACTCTCCGAAAATGGGGTCTCCTCGGCAGCCATACAATCCGAGGGTCTCAAGCGAACGTCCACAGAGATACGGGAAATTAACCGTTCCATCACTGACATCTCTGAATCGGTCGTCACCCTCTCCAGTCTCTCGTCAAGTAACACAGCATCAATGACCGGTATGTCGCAAAGCCTTGAATCTACTACGTCACACTTGGAATCTCTTGTGCTATCTGTAGAAGAGGTCAGTTCCTCAATAATTGAAATGGCGTCGGCCGTTCG
This sequence comes from Geobacteraceae bacterium, assembly GCA_025355965.1. Classification (GTDB taxonomy): domain Bacteria; phylum Desulfobacterota; class Desulfuromonadia; order Geobacterales; family Pseudopelobacteraceae; genus JACRCG01. Next base: position 106,568 of record JANXYR010000060.1, on the reverse strand, counting down.
TCAGATCGAGGAAAATGCTGCCATCCTTGCGACAGACACCACCAGAACTGCCGAGCTTGTCAGCGAGATGGACAGGGCCATCAAACAGATTGGGTTCCAGGCTGCCGACACTTCCCGTATAGCTGAAGCGGTCAAAAACGATGCTGAGGAAGGTTGGAAGGCGGTCGATGCAACTATTACCGGTATCAATGAAATACGCTCATCATCTGCCATTACCTTTGACGCCATTGAAAATCTATCCAAAAGGGTGGCAAATATAGGCACGATCCTCTCTGTAATAGATGAGGTTGCCGAACAGACCAACCTTCTGGCTCTTAACGCATCAATAATCGCCGCTCAGGCCGGAGAAAGGGGCAAAAGCTTTTCAGTGGTTGCCATGGAAATTAAAAATCTGGCTAAGCGTACCGGAAGCAACACCAGGGAGATATCCGATATAATTTTGGGTGTGAGGGAAGATACTGAGCGAGCTGTAAAGGCCATCACAATTTCCGAAAAGCGTATTTCCGAAGGTAGTGCTCTATCGCAAAGATCCGGCGAAGCTCTACTAAAAATTGTTGACGGCATTCAGGCAGCAAGCAGTCAGATGATAGAAATCAACACTACGGCAGTAAACCAGACGGAAGCAAGCAAGGCCATGAGACTGGCAATGGACAATGTTGCCGAAATGGTGGAACAGATCGCTCGCACAACTCAGGAGCAGAGTGATGGCAGCGAGTTGATAACCACGGCGGTTGAGCGCATGAGAAAACTAACCCGGGAGGTTATGCATTCTATCAGCACCCACCAAAATTCAGCCTCCCAGGTTGTTAACGCCAATGAAGAGATCAATGTCATGGTTACAGAAATTTGCGACGCTTCCTTACTACAGTCAACCAGTGCCGAACGGATCGGCGAATCACTCAAAGATATCGAAGAATCAACAGACGTACACGTTACCTCAACCCTGGTCATAGATGAGGTTCTGGTTAAACTTGCCCAGCAGATCGATGTACTTCAGAATGAAATGGGGCGGTTCAAGGTTTGATTACTGAATGTGCTGCTGTAACATCTACCCCGTAGGTATCCATAATCCAACGGGAAATACTACGTTTGCTACCAGGTGACGCTGGAAGAGCATCTACACTAAACCAGTCTGCCTCGACAACTTCTACACCGTCAGGTTTGACTTCTCCACCGGCATAGTCGGCTAGAAAACCGATCATCTGCTGGCTGGGAAAGGGCCAACACTGGCTCCCCACATAACGGATATTAGCCACTTCTATCCCAGCCTCCTCACGAACTTCCCGTTGTACACACTCTTCCAGAGATTCACCAAAATCAAGAAAACCGGCGACTAGACTAAAACGCCCGGGATTCCAGGCGGCATTGCGTATCAGAAGCAGTTCGGTGCCGCGCCTTACCAATACGATGATGCATGGGTGAATATGAGGAAAATGGTCTTCACCGCACGACGGACAATGTTTCCCCCAGTTGGCCACAATTCTGACCAATCCACACCCACAATGAGAACAGTAACAGCTGCGCCTTTCCCAATGCAGGATCTGAGCGGCCCGACCAGCTATGGTTGCCAAAGTATTGTCCAATCGAATATCCGGTCCCTGAAACGGAAGCGCCTCGTACTTCACGGGCAATATTGCATCTGGAGCAATTCGAACCGCACGCAGCGGTTTTCCTTGCCATATACCGATCCTCATTGGCTCAGTTTGCGGGATAATATCTGCCGGCAGTGATCCCTCAGGAAGCTGCGCCTGCTGCAATCCGGCAAGTACCATAAGAGAAGATCCTTGCAAAACAGCCCAGAATCCGGGAGTATCGTCCGGCGCCTGTTCAGGCGGTAGTGGCGTAAAAAAGCCACATATAATGGATGAATTAAACGGCAACGAATTAGACATATCGCTCATTCGCTATATGGGTTTAACGACTTAATTGCAGATACAATCTTTTTATTATCCATAACAATTGCTGCAGGTATAAACAGATCAACCTCATTTAGTGCGGTGCCGGTCAGGCTGTTGACAAGTTCCCGAAACAGGAGCAGTTCACGGGTAAATAAATCGGTGAAACCAAAACGCAAATCGTCAAGTTGCCGAGGGTCTTCTTTGGTAAAATTCATGGAACACCACTCATCGAACAACTCTTCCCCGGAAACATCTATCAAAGGAATACCATTCAGACGACAGGTCATCGGTCGATATTCATATAGCAGACATTCACCGGTTTGTGACAGCAACAGACAGGGTGTATCATCATCTTCAGGCATAAGCGCATCCCAATCATCCTCAGGAATCCCGTTTAACAGCCATGGTTCTACAAAATCAGTATTCTCACGCGAGAGCGGCTCCAGACGCCGGGATGCCACCTTCACAATTTCTGATTTCAATGATTCCGGAAGCTTGTCAAAACCAAATTTGAGGTAGAATGCATCCAGCAGGGTAATATCAAAGAGACCACGACAACATTCAGAGCAACCATTGCAACACGCAATCATGTCTGGATGCTGTTCAAGGCAGCCCCGAAACCAGGCGTCCACTTCACCTAATAATGCACCATAACGGTCCAATATTGCGCTCATGGGACTACATATACACCATGACGGTAATAGAAATTGTACCATCGGCCGTCTTGAAAGGTATTGTCACCCCTTTGCACTGCACATTGAGGCTTGCTGTTGGCGACAAATCGGGAGGTTCCGAAATGGCGCGAAGTTGGCCAGAAACAACCAATGGCAAACCAAGAGCCACACTTCCGTACTGTTCATGATATTTAGTTTTAAAAACCCCAGCTATATTGTTTGCTAGTTCGCCCATAGCATCACGGATACACTCTTCATCCGCTTCATCCACCATCAGCAGTTCCTTGGCAACACACTGGGCACTTGCTTTATCGGTGGAGATGATGATGTATCCAACGCGGTCACCGGCAATACCAACGATACCGGTCACGTCCGAATCAACAGGTTCAACCTTTTTTTCAACCTTGCCGGCTAGCAGGTCAATATTCATATAACTTTTGAACGTATCCTGAGTAGCGGACATGATGGTAAACATGATTTCTTCAAACGAAATAGCAGCCAAACGGGTACCCTCCTGAGAAAATTGTATGTTTATGGCGGCATTCTATTTCAGAGTGAGCACAAATTCAACTAGACTTTTAAATTACTTGAAATTTAATATATCTATGTAAGAGGTAGCTAACTGGATTTTCCTCAGCAGATTAACAAAGAGTCTCATACAAATAAAAAGACAGGCACAGAAATTTTTCTGCGCCTGTCTGAGCCACCGTAGATCGCTACGTATTACAGCAGATCTGTTTTTTTGAGTATAACTATGGCGCCTTGGTACGAGACAACCAATACCAGTAGCCAACTTATGAGCAGAATTGTATTCATGGTCGTACTCCCTTTTTTAGTTTAGTACATTTCATTTGCATCTTCACCGGCAAGTTCGGCGAGAGTAAGTTTTTTAGAATCCATGACCTTCCATACATATGCAACGTAGGCGAGGACAAAAGGAACGGCGATAGCCACATAACTCATAACCGTAAGTGTGTATTTACTGCTTGAAGCATTGTATATAGTGAGACTTGATTGCAGGTCAGTCATGGATGGATAAAAGGCGGTGTTGTTATATCCGGCCAGGGAAAAAATGGCCAAACCGACAAGCACGGTGCCGAGACCACCAAACCAAATACCGCAGTTCTTACCAAGAAAACCGGTGGCAATCACACCGTAAATCACAGAGACCAGTCCGCCAAGCAAGAGAACAACCACAGCAGGCATCCCCAAAAGGTTATGAAGATATTTACCCTTCTCCATAAAAATTGTACCGGTAGTTGGATCAACAGCAAAGCCGTCCATTGTCACAAGACTGATCAGGATTATCAGCAGAAAGGGCAATGCCAGGACTAGGTTTATCCAGGTCGCTTTACGTGCTCTCTTCACCAGGGCTTCATGGTCAACGTGGTTGACGATATACATCGCTCCGAGTGTTCGAGCAAGAAATACGAGAAACAGGCCAAAGGAAAGATTAAACAAGTTAAGTGCCGCTTCCAGACCATGATACGAAGTACCCCAAGTTACCGAGTTAAACATATTCAGACTAAAACGGGAACCGGTAAAGAAGGTGCCCACTGCTGCGCCGATTAGAAGTATCCCCACGCTGCCGTTGATAAACATGAATACTTCATACGTTCTGGCCCCGAGAAAATTATCAGGTTTTTTGCGGTATTCATAACTGACCGCTTGAATAATAAATGTAAACAGAATGAGCATCCACACCCAGTAAGCCCCGCCGAAGCTGGTCGCGTAAAAGAGCGGAAAAGCCGCGAACAATGCGCCACCGAAGAGCACCAGCGTCGTAAAGGTAAGCTCCCATTTACGCCCCATAGTGTTAATTATCAGGGATTTTTCTTCTTCAGTGGTCGCTGTTGTGAAAATAAGGGTCTGGCCGCCCTGAACAAAAGTCAGGAAAAGAAAGAGCGATCCGACTACAGAAGTAATCAGCCACCAGAGTTGCTGTAGGGTTGCGTAATCCAGGTTTCCTATCATTGTTTATGCCTCCGGTCCGGTCTTGATTTGCTTCAGAATAATACGAATCTCCGCCAGCAGCAGTGCAGTAAAAATGGCCAGGAAGATAAAAAACGTGATCTGTACGTTGCTAGTGGCAATATTGGTGTTTGCCACATTAACCGGCAGCAAACCCTGAATAGCCCACGGCTGGCGACCGACTTCAGCCACAACCCATCCAGCCTGTTGTGCCACATAGCCTAAAAAGATAGAGAATAGGCATATCAGATTCAGCCAGCGCTGATTTTCGATGGTACCCTTGAAGGCAAAATAGAGGACCAGCAGAAAGATAAGTGGGAACATTGTACCCAGCACCACCATAATATGAAAACTGTAGAATGTAGCAGCAACTGGTGGCACGGCCTGAGTCGGGCTTATTAGATATCCGTAGCCAAGATCACCCTTATGCTGGTTAAATATAGCCAGAGCGGAGGCGGCAGCGGTCTCATCACCACTTTTCTTTGCCAGCTTGTAGCGGGTCAATTCGGCAACGGCAATTTTGCCGGTTACCATACGCTGTTCAGCACCGATAATATTGCGCTCGGTATTTCCAAAAACCAGATCGTTTACTCCGGGAACAAAGCTGTTAAAATCCCGGTAAGCCAGGAGTGAAAGCAGACCTGGGATTTTTGTTTCCTGATAGAATGCAGGTAGGTTGTCACCCGCTTTTTTGTTGGGGTTAATTATACCCATGGCGATGATGGGGGCTTTTTCCTGGCCAACAAAGAGCCCTTCCATGGCAGCCAGTTTCATAGGTTGCCGGTGAGCTACGTTGAAAGCCGCCTCGTCTCCGGTAAAAGCAACAAATATGGAAGCGATGAAACCAAAGACGGCAGCTACGACCATACTACGCTTGGCCATTTTCTGATGCCGTTTCTGTAAAAGGAAAAGCGCAGAGACACCCACAACGAATAGTGAGGCAAGCAGGAAGGCTGAACTGGTAGTGTGAGTGAACTTATGAACTGCCACCGGCGAAAGAGCAACTTCCCAGAAATTCTGCATTTCAAAACGAGCCTTATCAGGATTAAAGGCCATACCGGCAGGATACTGCATCCAACCATTGGCCACAAGAATCCAGACCGCTGAGAGGTTGGAGCCAACAGCCACCATCCATGTGGAAAAGAGGTGAAACCCCTTGGAAGCACGCTGCCATCCGAAAAACATCACGGCAAAAAATGTGGCTTCAATAAAAAAGGCGAAGATTCCCTCAATGGCTAAAGGAGCGCCAAATATATCTCCTACCATCCAGGAGTAATTTGACCAGTTAGTCCCGAACTCAAACTCCATAATGATGCCGGTTGCCACTCCAATAGCGAAGTTAATGCCAAAGATAGTCATCCAGAATTTGGTCAGCTTTTTCCATTCTTCGTTACCTGTTTTGACGTAGATAGATTCAAAAAAAGCGATAAGAAAAGACAGCCCCAGAGTCAACGGTACAAAAATCCAATGATACATGGCGGTCAGCGCAAATTGCGCCCTGGCCCAATCCACCGTGGTCAAGATTTGATCTCCCAAAATATCCTCCTTATGAATGTTGGCGGCAAGTTTGTACTTCCGCCATTATTGATAGAATAATGAAAAAAACGAGTTAAAACCTAACTAAAATTAAGGAGCTTTAGTTAGGTTTTCCAGAACATGTCCGGCTCGTTCGTGCTCGGTATTAAAATTTTTGTTGAGATAATTTGGGAACAAAAAAAACTTGAGGACTGCGAAGATTACGAATAATTTTATAGCTATTATTTTCCATAACGTTCTACCTACAACCATAGAGCGGAAACCGTCACGATAAAATAAATACAGCTGTTTAGGCAGTAAACTCATATATGCCTTTCAACATCAGACTAAATTGATCCTATTGCTCCGTTTTATATGGAAGGTACCTGCCATGTCAAGTTATTTTTCATAAACTATCCGTACGGATAGCATAAATCACGTAGACAAATGTTATTCCCACTCAATTGTTGCCGGTGGCTTGCTGGAAATATCATAGACGACCCGGTTGATGCCCTTTACCTCATTGATTATGCGACCGCTGATTCGGGCAAGATCTTCATACGGCATCGGATACCATCCGGCGGTCATAAAATCTTTGGTTTCCACCGCTCGTAACGCAACGACGTACTCATAGGTACGGCCATCACCCATAACACCGACACTCTTGACCGGCAGAAACACCGCAAAGGCCTGGCTGATCTTATCGTAATGCCCTGAGGCATAGAGTTCCTCGATATAGATGGCATCGGCCCGGCGCAAGATGTCACAATACTCTTTTTTTACATCACCAAGGATTCTCACACCAAGACCTGGGCCAGGAAATGGATGACGCCAAACCATCTGACGAGGCAGCCCAAGTTCTTCTCCGATGGCCCGAACCTCATCCTTGAAAAGCTCCCTGAGTGGTTCAAGAAGCTTGAGTTTCATATAATCCGGCAAACCGCCAACATTGTGATGACTTTTTATATTTTGAGCCTTACCTGTTTTAGCGCCTGCTGATTCAATGACATCCGGGTAGATGGTTCCCTGAGCCAGCCAGTTGGCATCTTTTATCAGTTTAGACTGTTCTTCAAATATATCAACAAATAGGCCTCCGATTATCTTACGTTTTTTTTCTGGATCACTTTCTCCAGCAAGAGCGATCAGAAAACGTTTTTCAGCGTCAACCCTGATTACCTTGACACCAAGGTTCTGAGCAAAGGTGGCCATAACCTGGTCCCCCTCCCCCAGACGTAGTAGACCATTATCGACAAAAACGCAGACTAACTGGTCTCCAATGGCTCGATGGATCAAAGCCGCAGCAACGGAAGAGTCAACACCTCCGGAAAGTCCGAGAATAACCGTATCACCACCTACCTGCTGACGAATACGTTCAATAGAATTTTCGATAATCTGGCCGGGAGTCCATTGTCCACTGCAACCGCAGACGCACCGCACAAAAGTATCGATAAACTGTTCGCCGCGCGGCGTGTGATTGACTTCGGGATGAAACTGTACTCCGTAAAGATTTCTGCTGACATTCTGAATAGCACAGACCGGAGCATTTGCTGTTTCTGCAACGATCTCAAAACTGTCCGGAACACGGGAGACATGGTCACCATGGCTCATCCAGACAGGGCTGACGCCATCTAAGAAGAAACCGTCAAAAAGAGGCCCCGGCTGCCCGACAGATTGCAGTTCAGCATGACCAAATTCACGCTTGCCAGCAGGCACGACCTCACCACCAAAATGGCGACTCATCAACTGCATGCCGTAGCAGATTCCAAGCACCGGTACGTTGAGTTCAAACAATTCCTCTGCAACGGAAGGAGCCCCTTCGTCATACACCGAACATGGACCACCAGAAAGAATGATACCACTTGGGGCAAAGGCGCGTATTGCAGTAAGATCCATATCGAAAGGGTGCAGCTCGCAATAAACATGCGCTTCACGAACACGGCGGGCGATTAGTTGGGTGTATTGAGAACCGAAGTCGAGAATCAGAATTTTTTGACTGTGGATATCAGACATAATGGTACCTTTGTATTAAATTGATTTATTAGGTTAATCAGACTGGAAATGTGTTCATTGAATAGGAGAGAACAATAAGATTTCGTTTGCATTGTTTTGTTATACCCGCTGCTCATTAGATGTCAACCATCTAAAACGAAACAACTATAAGAAATGCCCCGGTTGTACTACCCGGGGCATTTCCATTCAGGCATTTTAGTTGCCAACTCTATAATTTGGCGCCTCTTTTGTAATGGTAACATCGTGAACATGAGACTCTTTGAGACCGGCACCGGTAATGCGAATAAAGCGTCCCTTGTCCTGTAGTTCTTTGATAGTACCGCAACCGGTATAGCCCATTCCGGAGCGCAAACCTCCGAGTAATTGGTGGATATTGGCCGAGAGTGGTCCTCGCAGCGGGACCATCCCTTCGATCCCCTCAGGAACCAGCTTGACATCCTCACCAACATCAGACTGGAAATAACGATCCTTGCTGCCATCTTTCATGGCCCCGATTGAACCCATACCTCGATAACTTTTATAGGTACGCCCCTGATACAGAACCGTATCGCCGGGCGATTCTTCAGTACCGGCAAACAGCGAACCGATCATGATGCAGTCGGCACCGGCAGTTACAGCTTTGGGAAGATCACCGGAATATTTGATACCACCATCGGCAATAACCGGAACACCATATTTATGAGCCATACGGGCACATTCATGAATAGCGGTAATCTGCGGCACCCCAACACCGGCAACGATACGGGTCGTACAGATTGAGCCGGGCCCAATACCAACTTTTATACCATCAACACCAGCTTTAATCAAAGCCTCAGCCGCCTCAGCAGTGGCAATATTACCGGCAATAATTTCACAACCTGGGAAGGTTGACTTCGCCCGCAGTACCGCGTCAATGACCCCCTGAGAATGGCCATGCGCGGTATCAATAACGATCACATCCACTCCGGCTTTGATCAAGGCCTCCATACGTGCTTCCATCTCATCAGTAGGCCCGACCGCCGCACCGACCCGCAAACGACCAAGACTGTCCTTGCAAGCAAATGGATACTTTTTGACCTTCTCAATGTCCTTGATGGTGATCAACCCCTTGAGGAAACGGTCATTATCGACCACCAGCAACTTCTCTACTCGGGTATGTTTGAGGATTTCCTTGGCCTGCTCCAGCGTAGTTCCAACCGCCACGGTCACCAGATTGCGCTTGGTCATGCGGGCTGAGATCGGAAGATCAAACTCGGTCTCAAAACGCAGATCACGATTGGTCAGAATACCGACCAGCTTACCGTTGGCCTTGGTGACAGGCACACCAGATATACGATAGCGCTGCATGATATCAAGCGCTTCGCTGATTTTCTGCGTCGGGCGCATGGTGATTGGATCAACGATCATGCCTGACTCACTTTTTTTCACCTTGTCGACTTCGTATGCCTGAGCCGCGATAGAGAGGTTCTTGTGAATAATGCCAAGCCCGCCCTCACGAGCCATACAGATGGCGGTACGGGCCTCGGTAACAGTATCCATGGCCGCGCTCACCAGCGGAATATTTAACAGTATGTTTCTGGAAATTCGAGTTGTAATATTAGCGTCACGGGGGAGAATCAATGAATGGGCGGGAACAAGCAGGACATCGTCGAAGGTCAGCCCTTCGGTTAATTTGTCATAGTGCATGAACAACTCCTTGCTGATGAAAATTTTATAGAAGTTAGTACAGTGTACCTGTCAAGTCAAGGAAAATGGCCACAATGGATTCTGGCACTTTTAAATTAAAACCCCCGTCCGGCAGATGCCAAACGGGGGTGTATTAGCTGGAAAAATAAATTTACTAATATTTTACTGCCCACCGCGAACAGGCCAGACATAACCGTCGTTGAACATACTGTTGCCACCTACGCCACCAAGGTACATATCGATATTATAGGCGTAAAAATCCAAGCCTGTAAAACTGCTGGACGACCAGTAAGCAAGGTCTGTAGCAGCTGAATAGACGTTGATAAATGGGTTACCGGTCGCAAGTGCGGGGTGGCTTTTGGATAAATCAACCAGGCTCTGCAACTCTTTGCGGTTTGGCAAGCGCCACATGCCGGCACTTGAACCGTCATTGAGACCGCAGGCGCCAGAAGCCAATGCGCTGGAACTATTTACGGCTGAGGTCCAAGTCTGGGCCGGAAAACAATCACCCCTCTTCAACCATACCAACCCGGTCAGCATATCAGTAACAGTACCATTGGCATTATCGATAAAACGTGGGGTGGGCCATGCAACGCCTTTCTTGAGATAGCCATCATCCCCTGTTGTATAAGCGTTAGTTACGCCGGTTTTTGGGAGCGTAATCGTGCCGGTTCCTGCAGCATAAACAACTGCGGCGGCAAGACATAGCACGCCGAATACATAACTCATTTTCTTCATTTGCGTCTCCTCCTGTCTCATATGGTTACTGTTTATTCGATTCAAGTTAATAGTCAGACACCTCGGTAATGGCAACATAACGCCTGTTCAGTCCATGAAGCAGAGGCATAATGACCGGGCACAATCTACTGTCCGCCGCGAACAGGCCAAACATAGTGCTTGGTAGTATTATAGTCGCTGTATACATAGCCGTGTTCCATATCAACACTCCAGGCTAAAAAATCAGTGGAAGTCGGATCAACAAATACGGAGCGACTGGATGACCAGAAAGTTTTTGATATTGAACTGCCACTGACTGTTGACTGGACGCCGGTAAATGGATAGCCGGAAGTAAGCGCAGGATTATTACGTCCAATATCAACAAGACTATCCAGTTCAAGGACGTTCGGCAAGCGCCACTGACCGACAGTGGAACCGTCGGATAATCCGCATTTTGTCGTTGCCAGGTTGTTACTCCAGGTCAAGGCATTGACCCAGGTCAGGCCTGATGACGGGGTAACACTTCCGACTGTTTCGGTACAATCGGTATTTAACAGCCATATCAATCCAGTAAGGTTATCAGTTACTGTGCCGTTGCTGTTATTCGTGAAACGTGGACTCGGCCAAGCAACACCCTTTTGCAAAGAGCCATCGTCATTAGCGGCATAAACGAGAGTCTGGCCGGTTTTGGGAAGCTGAATAGTACCGGTGATTGTGCCAAAACTGCCAGTTGTTGCGGTAAAATTCTTGCCGGTAAGGTTCGCCCCGCTGACTGTAACAGAAAGAGTCGCCGGGGTGAAGGTGTAGCCGCTTTTTGTTGGTGTAATGGTATAGGTACCGTTCTGAGCAGCAGTAAAGGTATAGTTACCACTGCTGTTCGTCGTTACAGATGTTGTACCGCTTCCTGTCAGCAATACAGTTGCATTTTCCATGGGGACACCACCGGAGGTAACCGTCCCTGAGATGCTGTATGTAGTGGAACTTCCGGATACGGTAGCACTAAAATTCTTTCCGGTAAGGTTCCCACCGTTGACGGTTACAGCCTGATTTGGCGGTGTAAAAGTATAACCCGACAGGGACGGGGTTAGAGTATAACTCCCGTTGGCTATTTGAGTGATAGTGTAATTGCCGCTGTTGTCAGTAGTTGCATATGAGCTACCGGTGCTGACGGTAACCCCGGCAAGAGGAACACTATTAAGTGTGACAGTGCCTGAAACAGAATAATAGGTAGTTCCACCACTATTAGACGCAGTTCCACCACCACCTCCACCACCGCAGCCCCCCACAACCATAACTATCATGGCCATCAGCGCCACCAAAATAAAACGCCACTGTTTTAGCATAGAACTTTACCTCCTGGAAAAATTGCCTTTACGGCATAAACTATTAACTGAAACATTTTTTGTTGGTCGAAACAATGCAAAACAATTCCAACGTTTGATTTGACGTAATTGTAGTAAGGTTGTCAAGTAATTTATCGGAGTATCATGACCTGGTTCCTCTCCGTAAAGATCCCTCTGCGCGCTATTGCGGTATAAACTCTTCCCTGGATGTAATTCGCCGGAGCGTTGCTACAATCAATTTGGCGGCATCTTCAAGATCAGCCAGAGAAAGGGTCTCGACCGGCGTATGCATATAGCGAAGTGGTATTTTAACCAGCGCAGTGGCAACTCCACCACGCGAAATCTGCATGACATTGGCGTCGGTTCCAGTTGCACGCGGAGTAGCGGTGTGCTGAATCGCAATTTTTTCTTTCTCTGCCGTTTTTGACAACAGTTCAAACAGGTGCGGATTGATATTGGCACCTCGAGCAAGAATAGGCCCTTTGCCCAGTGAAACCTCACCGTTGTGTTTTTTCTCCACGTCCGGTTGATCGGTGGCAAAATCAACTTCAACACAGATGCCAACATCGGGGTTGACCGTGTAGCAGCTGGTTGTACCCCCGCGCAGTCCAATTTCCTCCTGAACCGAAGAGACACCATACAAGTCAACGTCAAGTTTTTTGCCGGAAGCGGCAACCAGTCGCAGTACTTCTGCGACGACAAAGCAGCCAGCCTTGTCGTCAAAACCGCGTGATGCTACGCGGTCACCCTGCAGGCGGGTAAATGCACTATCAAAAGTCACCGCGTCCCCTACCCTGACAAGCTTCTGTGCTTCCTTTTTATCTGCCGCACCGATGTCTATATACTGCGATTCCAACTTTACGACCGTTTCGCGATCTTTGGTATCCATCAGATGAATCGGCTTTTTACCGATCACTCCCGGAATTGCTCCATTTGCCGTATGTACCGCAACCCGCTTGCCAGGAGTCAGATGGGCATCCACCCCACCGACTGCGGCGAAATAGAGAAAACCCTTGTCGTCAATATACTTGATTTGCAGACCGATCTCATCGGTATGACCGACAATCATCACCCTTGGAAGATTCTTCCCTTTACCGCTGCCCTTACCACTAATATAGCCAAAAACATTGCCCATGACATCTGTTGTCAGTTCGTCACAAAACGGGGCAACATAGTCGCGAAAAACACGCTGGGCCGGCTGTTCATAACCGGAAGGGCTGGGGGCGTCAAGCAGCTGTTCAAGAAATTTCAGTGACTCTTTACGCATCATTACACCTCGTGAATTGAATAGTTAATATCTTTGATAATTGAACATGTTATAGATGATTCTTCTGTATGCACTTTAAGTTCTTCTTTCTGAAGAGTGGCATCCGGGACAATCAACATCTGGACCCCGCGCTCAAGTTGACTCTGTAGATTAGTACGGTTTATTCCAACCACATCAGACAGCCTCGCCGGGTGGCAATACACTGTAACAAGCCGGCCTGGTGGTACAACATGGCTGATAAGGTCAGCATAAAGCTGCGAACGGACCAGTTGTCCTAATGCCGGGTGCCAGCAACCGGCCAGCACACTTTCAGCGTTAAGGCCATGATCTGCCTGCAGACCGATGCGGATAACCGGTGTGCCAGCCCGCATGGAACGCTGCAGCAGGATCTTGCAGAGAGCCACCCCACGTTCAAGTGACAATGGGATGAACTCACCCGCCTCATAACGCCATGCTAACTCCGTTCCCTGAAGCACTACCGTCGGATAAATACGAATAAAATCGGCACCAACAGAAATCACCTGTTCAAGAGAGGCGAGTGAAGAGATCGGCGTATCGCCAGGCAGACCCGGCATCAACTGTGCTCCGACCATTAGTCCATACTCTTTGATACAGCGAATAGCGGCGAGTGAATCTACCGCAGAATGACCCCGCCCGGATGCCGCAAGGACAGTGTCATCCATTGACTGCACTCCAAGCTCAATCGTACGAACGCCCCTTTCTGACAGCCACGCTACACGTTCAGCGTCTATACAATCGGGGCGAGTTGATATTCTAACCGAATCAAGTGTCCTTTCATCCAAAAATGGCTGCAGGGGAGCCAGTAGCCCCGCTTGAATTTCTTCAGGAAGCGCAGTAAAGGTGCCGCCGAAAAAAGCTATCTCCAGAGGGCGATCTCCCGCTGTTGACCGCCAGAGATCAATTTTGCCATAAATCTGTTCCGCTGTAGGAAGAGCACCACTCGATCCGGAAATTGCACGCTGATCGCAAAAGACGCATCTGTGCGGACATCCATGATGGCTGATGAAAAAAGGAATCGTGACCGGTTTCACAATGGATGTCCAGCTACCGACTGAAGTTTATCCAGCGCCTTGGCAGCTGCTGCCTGCTGAGCTATTTTCTTCGACTTTCCCTGGCCAAAGCCGACAGCCTTGTCACCGACCAGAAGCTGAAAAACAAAAGTACGATCATGAGGCGGGCCAGACTGCTCCATCAAACGGTATTCCGGAGCAGGATAGTCGTTTGATGAGAGATATTCCTGCAGTTCACTCTTTGAATCTCGACCTAAAGCAATCATCTCCGGGTCGCCCACCAACTTTTCAAAAAGTCTAACGACGAAAGTACGAGCTGTTTGAAGACCGCCATCCTGATAAAGAGCTGCAATCAGAGACTCCATAACATCAGCAAGAATCGAATCTTTCTCCCGACCTGCTGTATGTTCCTCCCCACGACCAAGCAGGAAGTAGTTCCCGATTCCCAACATTCGCGCTCGATCAGCCAGTACGTCCTGACCGGCCAGACGAGAGCGCAGTTGCGACAGTGCGCCTTCATCCCAATCCGGATATCGAATATACAACATTTCAGCCAACAGCAGACCCAATACCGCATCTCCCAAAAATTCAAGTCGCTGGTAGTCCCCCCCATTATTTCCACCGGCTTCATTCAGATAAGATGGATGCGTCAGCGCCTGAACAAGAAGAGTCCGGTCATGAAACGTGTATTCCAGCAGCTGTTCAAGTTGTTGTATATTTGTTGTCATAATGCACCTCAAAGCTTCCAGACTATAGCCACACGGTCCGGATTTGGCAACCGAAAGTCGCGGTGCAAAGAACCACTGTGGGAATTTAAGTTGATAATTTAGGGGCGCTTCCCTATAATTCCCTTTTTAAATCAGCCTCAAAACTTACCATACACATCAGGATGATGCACGTGGGCTATTTTATTACATTTGAAGGTGTTGAAGGGTGTGGCAAAACCACCCAGATCAAGCTCCTGTCAGAGTTGCTCACAACTCGTGGAATAAGCACAGTTTTGACACGCGAGCCTGGCGGCTGCCCTATTGCTGATAAAATCCGCGCAATCCTTCTGGATGCAGAAAACCGGTCTATGTCTCCTCTGGCCGAACTGATGCTGTATGCCGCCGCCAGAGCCCAGCATGTCACCGAGGTTATATATCCAGCCTTGGAATCCGGGAAAATCGTGCTTTGTGACCGTTTCTGCGATGCAACGGTTGCGTATCAAAGCTTCGGGCGCGGCATCGATCGTAGCGTTATCGATAATCTTAACACTCAGGCATGCCAAGGGGTGTCACCCGACCTGACAGTCCTTGTTGATTGTGACCCATCCGTTGGCCTGGAACGAGCACGCCGCAGAATAGAAGCAACCAGAGGCCCCCGCGAAGAGCGCTTCGAGTTGGAGGCACTGGCTTTCCATCATCGAGTTCGCGACGGTTACCGACAACTTGCAGCTGACCAGCCGGACCGTTTTTTGGTCATCGACGGTTCTGATAGTATCAAAAATATCTATGCTACTATTTCGAAGCAAGTGTTAACTCGTATTCCGGAGGCGCTGCGTGCCATTTGCTGATATCTTGGGGCATGACAGGATTATTGAGGTTATGCGGCGCTCTCTTAGAGGTGGCAAAACCGCACATTCCTATCTGTTTGAAGGTGTTCCGGGATGTGGGCGAAAAAAAACCGCATTGGCACTGATTCAAGCACTTTTCTGCTCGGCTCTGCCGGACGATGCCTGCGGGGTCTGCCCTTCATGCCGCAAAATTGAAGGCGGCAACCACCCTGATATACATCTGCTTTCACCACTGCCTGATAAACGAGACATCAGTGTAGATCAATTACGGGAAATGCAGCGTGAATTATCATTACGCCCCTATGAAGCTCCTCGTAAGGCATGCATAATAGATCCGGCCGAGCGGTTGAATATTAGTTCCGCTAATTCTCTGCTAAAAACGCTTGAAGAGCCGCCCGGCAACGCTCTGATTATCCTGCTGACCGAAAATGCCGGGATGCTGCTTTCAACGGTTCGTTCGCGTTGTCAACTGATCAGATTTGCTCCCCTCTCTCCGGAGCATGTACTGTCACTCCTTGAGCGAAGCGGCATGGCGTCTGAAACAGCCGCGCTTGTCGCACCCATGTGTGGCGGCAGTCTACAGAAAGCCCTGGAGCTCGACAATGAATCATTGGCCACGCGCCGTGAGGCGGTGTTATCCGGAGTTGGTCAGATGAATATCAATCGGATAGCAACTGTTTTTGATGCCGCCGAGGAGTTATCCGGCAACCGGGACGCAACACTTGAGCTGCTTGATATGTTACTCTCCTTCTTCCGTGACGCGGTTCATCTTGGAGCTGGTAGCGGAGAAATCGTCAATAGTTTAGTCAGGCCAGCGATTGAATCAATTGCATCCAAGCGGTCATTGCCGCGCAATCTGGAACTGCTGGAACGTATTTACGAAACAAGACGCGCCGTCCAGCGCAATGCAAATCCCAAGCTGTCTCTGGATCATTTATTTATGAACATGGCCGACGGCAGCAGGTAAGTTGTTCCCTATATTTCAGGAGGTCTTTTTGTCACATATTGCAACCATCCAATTTACAAAAGCCGGTAAAATGTATGATTTTGATGCCGGTTCGCTTGAACTTGCCAAGGGAGATTACGTTGTCGTCGAAACTGAACGGGGCGTAGGAGTCGGACAGCTCGTCAAACCACCTGTGGAAAAAGAGGCTGTGGCAACAGCCTCTCTGACGCTTGTCAAGCGCAAGGCAACTGTCGAAGACATGGCAACGGTTGAACGAATTTTCCTGAAGGAGCAGGAGGCATACCGTTTCTGCGTTAATCGGATTATTGAACGCTCCATGCCAATGAAGCTGGTAAAGGTAGAATATCAGTTCGACAGCAGCAAGGCGGTCTTTTTCTTCACTGCCGATGGCCGGGTCGATTTCCGTGATCTGGTAAAAGATCTGGCCCACTCTTTCCATACCAGGATTGAAATGCGTCAGATCGGGGTGCGAGATGAAGCCAAGATGACCGGAGGCATCGGCATCTGCGGTCGCGAACTCTGCTGCAGCTCGTTCCTGCGCGAATTTCAGCCAGTTTCAGTAAAAATGGCAAAAGAGCAGAATCTGGCACTTAACCCCAATAAAATATCCGGACAGTGCGGGCGGCTGCTCTGCTGCCTTGATTATGAATACGAAACCTATTGCTGCCTGCGCAAAAACTTCCCTAAATCAGGCAAACGGGTCCGCACCGTTAACGCAGTCGGAGTGGTCGATAAAGTCAATATCCTGACCGGAAACATCACACTCAAACTTGACGACAACAAGATAATAGTCATCAAGCGTGATGAAATTCTGGGAGATGGCGCTCCTGTGGCAGCTCCGACAGCTGCTACTGTCCCGACAGTTCCTCGGGCTCCACAACAAACTCGTGAACGGCGACCTGAGCAGCGCCGCAAGCAGGAAAAGACTTCACTCGAATCTTACACTCAAGCTGAAAGCGCAGCGAAAGCAGCGCCTGCCCCACCCGCACGCCAGGAGAACACGACGGTAACCACTCCAACTGACACACCCAAAACCGGGCAACCGCGCAAGAAGCATCGTTCCCGCAAACATGGCAACCGCAAACAGTCCGGCACCACAACGGATAGTGGCACACCGACACCATCATCAGGAGTCTGATATGAAACCGACCTTTTATGTAACCACCCCGATATATTATGTGAATGACGTGCCGCACATCGGCCACGCCTACACCACGGTAGCCGGTGATGTCCTTGCTCGCTACAAGCGGTTGATGGGCTTTGATGTATATTTTCTTACCGGCAGTGACGAACATGGTCAAAAGGTGGAAAAAGCCGCTACTACTGCAGGTGAAACGCCATTGGAGTTGGCTGACCGTGTGGTCAAACGTTTTCAAGCACTCTGGGAGAGGCTGGGAATATCCAACAACGACTTTATTCGCACCACCCAGGAACGCCACAAAAACGGAGTCAGCCGGATTTTTAAGGATATTCTCGACAAAGGTGATATCTATCTAGGCGAATATGAAGATTGGTACTGCACCCCCTGTGAAACATTCTGGACCGAAACCCAGATAATCGAAGGGCGCTGCCCCGACTGCAACCGCCCTGTAGAAAAACTCAAAGAAGAATCATACTTCTTCCGCATGAGCAAATATCAGGAGCAATTGGTAGCGCATATCGAGGCCAATCCTGACTTCATCCAACCAAAGAGCAAACGTAACGAAATCATCTCCTTTATCAAGGAGGGTCTGCGGGATCTGTCAGTTTCGCGTACCACCTTTACCTGGGGAATTCCAGTACCCGGTAACGACCGTCACATCATCTACGTATGGTTCGACGCCCTGACCAACTACATCACTGCTCTCGGCTATCCTGATGAAACCGGCAATTACGGTCGTTATTGGCCTGTTGATGTCCATCTTATCGGTAAGGACATCCTCCGCTTTCATGCTGTCTACTGGCCGACCTTTCTTATGGCAGCTGGCTTGCCACTGCCAAAGAAAGTTTTTGCTCACGGCTGGTGGACGGTAGAAGGGCAAAAGATGAGCAAGAGCCTTCAGAACGTAGTCGAACCAAACATGCTGATAGACAAATACGGCGTAGACGCAGTCAGATACTTCCTGCTGCGTGAAGTCCCCTTCGGCCTGGACGGCGACTTCTCCCACACCGCCCTCGTCCAGCGGATCAACTCCGACCTGGCAAACGACATCGGCAACCTGCTCAGTCGCTCCACCGCAATGGCGGTTAAATACTTCAGTGGAATCCTTCCTGCGGTTAGCGAGATGGCGGAAATTGATCAAGCTCTGAAGCAAAAAACAGAAGAGATGGTAACTGTTGTAGATAGATTTATCGATGAGATGGCTTTCAGCAAGGCATTGCAGGCAATTTGGGAAGTCATATCCGCCGGCAACAAATACATTGATGACACAGCCCCATGGAGTCTGGCCAAAGACCCGGCCAACCGCGACCGTCTAGCCACGGTCATGTACACCTTGCTCGAATCGCAGCGCATCACGCAATGCATCCTGTCGGCATTTCTGCCAGCCACGTCGGAGAAGGCACTAGCTTCTCTGGGGTGGAATGAAGCGGTTTCTAAAGAGGGGCTGGTGTGGGGCGGGTTGAAAGAGGGAACCATTATTACCAAAGCTGATGCGCTTTTTCCGAGGATTGAGGAGTAAACAGGACAGTTACCTGGTTTCTATCCAATCCCGCTTGCAGCAGCGGGATGGCACGGCTCCCACGCTGGTTAGCAGCATGGTTACAGAATTGACAACCTCATCAACAGTTATATCGCTCATGCATCGATTGCCATTCGGGCACGGTGGCGTAGTTCCAAAAACAGTACATGGAGAACAAGGTATTTCTTTGTTGATCACTATATGACGATCTCCTTGTGGAGCCCATTTTTTAATATTTCCCGGTCCAAAAAGAGAGACTGTAGGCACACCAAAGCCAGCAGCAATATGCAGCACACCGGAATCACCGCTCAGCAACAGAGAACTCTTTTGAATAACAGCCGCGGTCTCAGACAAAGAAGTTAAACCGGCAAGGTTAAGTCCCAATCCTCTACCAGCAATGACCTCTCCCTGATGGCGATCCTCTTTTCCTCCTACGACAACCACCTTTACTCCAAAAGCGGATAACATTTCAGCCACACGCCGGAAACAGTCAGCACCCCATCGCTTTTCAGGAATTGACGCACCTGGGAATATCGCAACAAACGATTCAGTGCAGAGATGTTGCAGCAGTTTATTTGATCTGGACACGGCTTGTGGCGGCAATGATAAAACTACTATTCCATTATCCCGCTGACAATCAATTCCCAACGGCTTCAGCAGTGCGAGAAAATTATCAGCTTCATAGGCACTTTGATCGTACCGTACGCTATGAGTGAACATCCTTCGTCGGTCGTTGGTGTCAAAACCGATCTTAACCGGGGCTCGCACTAATCTAGCCACCACCGCTGACAAGCAATGGCTCTGTTCCGTGTCAATTACAAAATCATATTTTCCGCAAAGTACTCTGGCAAACTCTCCAGCTCGATCATAGCAAAGCATCTTATCTACGTTAGGAAACAGAGTAAAAACACCGGAATTGCGACGCTCTGCCAAAATTGTAATGTGAGAATCAGGGAATAACTTTTTAATATTAATTATTGACGGGGCAAGGAGTGCTGCATCGCCAATGCCTCCAGGGCGTATCAGCAGAATACGTCTTGGAGTAGGAAATTGGCATTCCTGTACAGAGCGGGGGCAGACAGAGACAATAACTCCCACTATTTTGTCTATAAATTTAAGCAGCTTGATCTTCAAAGCAAATTACCCCTGCCATACTATGCATTCAAAATGGACTATACTTCCTGTTATTTTTCGGGGAGAGACTCTTGCAACAAGATCGATTTGGCTTCCTGCCACATTTCCTCCGAAGTGACCACATTTACACAGGGTAACGGAGCTTCTGCAGAGGTTTTGTTAAGGCAGTTCCAGTTACATTGAAAACATGGCATGGCATGGAACAGGGCAACCGGCAGAGGTCGTTTTTCGCCAGCTATCCGCCGGTATGGTAAAAATCGGCCGAAGTGCTGTCCACCCAATACGCATACCGACGGAGTAAACACTGCAGTAGCGATATGAACGGCAGCGCTGTCATTCGACAAAACCAGCTTGGCACCGGCTATCAGAGCAATAAGTTCCATGAGTGTAGTACGACCCACGTAGTCTAGAATGTCTCCACGACTGGCGCTGGATAACACAACTCCCATCCACTCTTCGCCAGTTGCTCCGCAGATAACGCCCGTCAAGCCGCTCACCTGATGGATCCTATCTATAACCTCACGGAAGTTATGGAGGGGCCACCGTTTGCCTCTCACCTGGGCACCAGGAGCAACAACGAAGTATTCAATTCCCCGGAGTTCCTCCGGGATAGATGACTGAATCGGCAGAGAAGGCATTATGAGAGGAACGTCGGTCCCCCAGAACCGGCTGACAAATTCAGCATTCCTCTGCAATTCATAACATATTGCAGGATCTGCAGGGAGAAGCTGGGTGTACCAGGTGTCGGCCATTTTTTTCAACCATGGCCGGATGTTTGTGCAGTCACCCATCGAGCCAATCCGGTTACGAGCCCCGCTCAACCTTATGATAGCATCACCAAAAAGCAGCTCACGTGAGTAAGCCGGGACTATCACAGTAGTGTAACGGGCTTGACGTATCCTCAAGAGTGTGCGTAGCCTGTAAGAGATATTGGAAATAAAACGGTCGCGGTCCAGCGGAAGTACTTCACTAAAAGAGGCAAGACGATCCGCGACAGAAATCCAACTCGCATTGCCCAGCAGTGAAACAGGGTAATTTTCAGACAGATATGGGGTAATCAGTTGCTGTAGACTGGCCGTCCATAGAACAAAATCGCCAACTGCATCCAGCCGTACCACCAGGATCTTTTCGCAAGAGGAATCATTTCTGTGGCGAGGAATGATGAGGCAAAGAAGATCAAGGAACAACAGTGAGACTAACCAACAAGCAGTAAATACTCTGCTGAGTGCACTAATCATCTTGACCGGCACCTCTTCTACCGGCAACATTGCGCAACGCCACCCCATGTGCAACTCCTACAAAAAAAGCCACTACACGCACCAACACCAGCCACCATGTCTTCGGGTGAAGTATTGCCAGACGTAATTGTCCCACAACAACCCCAGCAATCAGGCGCAACCATCCCTTGTAGTAACCAGAGAACAACAATTCGAAAGGAGTGAACACTCCGTATCCGCGGATCATCCGGAAATTCAATCGAGTAAGTGCCGCAAGCGAAGTTCTCGACGCATCCAAGTTGTGATAGACTACTATCGTCGGCACGTAGGCCGTTGCCATAGAATGATGGCCGACTTCGCAGTAAATAGCATGATCTTCACAAGGAACTGACGGTTGAGTAATTTCGGACGGTAACAGTGAAAAATCAATTAAGAATGCCTCGGCAATTTTCCGGTGGATAATCATCCCTCCCCCGGGTGGACGAATTCCTGGTACACAGGGATGAGTCCAGATCGTTTCACCGTAACGTGGAGAATAGAGGCCCGATTCGGTGAAACTAAGGCAGCAGGTGCCAAAACGTTGCAGCCAGGTAGCGGGGTGACACTCCCACCGCGCTACTACACGAGGAGAGATTCCTCCCACACCATGATGTTTTGCAACAAAAGCCAGAAGATGTTTTATTGCCATCTCTGCCAATTCATTGTCGTCGTCCAACAACAGCATCCATTCGCCACGAGCCTTGGCAAAAGCAGACCTCCTGGCATGCCAGAGCCCTGGACGCGGTTCATCCAGATAAAAAGAACTACAGGGGAGTTGCGTAAGCTGACGACGAATATTCTCAACCTCTGACGCAACAATGCCGTTATCCACCAGAATAACTTCACATTTATTGAGCTCTGACTGATGTTGTATTGAGAGGAAGAGTTCATCGAACGTTTTGGGAGCCCGGTTTGTACAGATGATTATTGATATTTGAGGAAGCGGCTCCACGTTAATTACTCGCATGTTTCAGACTCTCGGATCTTACAGCTTCCAGAACCATAGATTCGAAACGGTTTATTTCAACACCGATTCCGGGCAGCTTCCCGTGACCTTCAATTCCAAACAGAAAGGGATGATTGCTCTCTCCAACAGGAAAGCGCTTTACTTCGACAAATCCAGCACCCTGCAATTTGGCTGTCAATGTTCCCTCGGAATATACATGCACATGACCATGTTCACCAATAATGACATTCAATGCCATCTCTGCAGCATACTCTCTCGTACATTCATCCGCGGCAAACCAGTTGAGATAAACCGCAGCATCATGTTTGAAAGGATCTGCCACCATTTTTAGAAAAAAACCAAGATCCGGTGTCACCAGGCGCAGAATTCCACCAGGTTTCAACATTCTGTTTGCTTCACGCAAAAACTGGGAACACTCCTCGCGCGAAAGGTGTTCAATCACATGCTCGGAGTACAGGGCATCAAGACAATTATTTGGGAACTTCAACGGTTTCTTTATATCCAAGCGGGTCACTATCTTACTCGTAAACAAGTCGGTATTGAACCATCCCGGCAAAATATTATGCCCGCACCCAACATGCAACCCTTTGAATCCAGGTATATTAAGGAACCCACGATGCCGACTTCCAGTCACTAAAAGTCCTATTGCTTTCCACATTCCACTGTGTAGGGCTTTAACCACTCGCAGCTGTTTAAACCGTTCTACCATAATCATCAATCATCACCCTCCTAATAAAACGGGCAGTGTTTTTCCTCAGCCACCATTCGTAGCGAGCCAGAGCGATATCTCCACTAATTTCATTATTCAGATCACGACGCACCATTTCGGGGTGATGCAACGGAAAGGTCATTGGTGTCAGTTGTCGGCCAAGACGGGGATCATCCTTGACCGTAGTGTGAGTTGCAGAAAATCCGCTGCCAATGTTGCTCACCAGATTGTCCCTTGGGACAATGGAAAGCTGTCCCCGGAGCCAGCAACTGAAGACAAACTGATAATCCCACCATGAGCACTCAGTCAACCGTATCGTCCTGTCAAAGATCCTCTTCCAGTACCACGCCATAGCATATGTACCAAGTATCGACTTCAGCCAGGTGATTCGAGACTCTCCGGACCAGACAGCGAGTTTAATATCGTAATTGTTCCAAACTCGGCGCCAGGTTGCCCACCCCCAAGTACTCGGATAATGTGAAAAACGGTAACTCGCTTCTTGCCCCTCTACCGAAGCAGGCCAGTTGTCGCCTCGAATCACTGCAATCCTCTCGTCATGACGATACACCTGCAAAAGTTCCTGACAATAGCGAAAAAATGACGGTTCCGGCAGACAGTCATCTTCAAGAATTATGGCTTCATTAACCTGCTCAAAAACCCATGTAATCCCTGTTGCTGGACGAACGCTGCATCCCAGATTTTTATCAGAGTAATTTTTGAACACCTCGCACGGCCAGTCAACTTGCTCGACTATGTGACGAACTTCAACACAAAGGGCATCATCATCTGCATGATCCAGACGCGGACCGTCAGCAACAAGGAACAACTGTTTCGGACGCGCTGCGCGTATTGCAGCAAATACTTTCGCTGTCGTATCTGGCCTATTGAAAACCAGCAGAGCAATCGGGGTATCAAGATTAAAGTTTGAAGAACTCATTTATTATCCCGACTGTTAAGAACTTTTTTTGCGCCGACATAACACATCTTCAAACTATCCAATATGTTGTATGCTATCCCAATAAAAGGCTTCACAATTAAAACAAAAAAACTTCGTATTTCAGGAAATCTATATTTCCATTTAGTATATTGCAGTACCTGAAAATATTCATCTCGATATGGATGTTCGTTCATGTAATGCCACGGTTTTGAAGCCTCTGTAAAATGAATAATAGCCGGAGAATGTAACGCTTCTGACAACTCCAGCTCAGAAAAAGTAGCTTCCCCCTGGTGTAACCTGAACATTTTGGTCTGCTGATTCCACCGGGGGTGCAACTGTTGCCAACTACCGCAAAAGACAGCGTTTAGTGCGTCCTGATCATGTAGAAGCAGTCTATCAGGGTAGTCTTGAATGAATTTATGCGCCCTTCCACTGATATCGGCCTTTCTCCAATTGTCCAAATTAATTAACAGCACTCCGGCATTAAAATACAATGCGTCATTGGGCATAAACAATCTATCATTGTTCTCAAATCCTGAATCCTCAACTGCGAATAGAATCTGATTTGAAACGTCGATTTCCCAGAGCTTTGAAATATCTTCCTTAACAATCACATCGCAATCCAGATATATTGCTTTACTATATGAATGGCTGAGTAAGTATTGTATTGATATTCTGTAGTACGTAGATAGACTAATATGATTACTTACAGGATAGTTATCGTAAATACTCTTACCCATAGCAATGAAATACACAGTTGAACCAAACCCGCTAACTAAATTTCCAATTTTTTGAATGTTCTCCTTAGAAATACCTCCATCAAAAACATGTATGATAAATTTACTTTTGCAATCCGCTCTGGAAAGTAATGAATATAGCATTACACCCATGTGCTTAGCATACGTGTTGTCAGCTGAAACAACTATGCAGATTTCCGTAGGCGGCAGCATTGTTCTATTGGCCTGACTTTGGAGGGAGCTTAATTGCCTCAGCCAGCGATCTCAGAGGTGCAGTCAGCTTCCAGCTCCTTGTCCTCATGAGCCTAGAAATATCTTCATTTGCTTTGAGAAGTAGATTACGTAGTACCGGTTCAAACCTTTTCCTGTCCGCATCGCAGTAAATGAATTCAGCAAGATGGTTCATTAGAATTTCATTCGTTTCAAGAGACACTAGACAGGCATCCTCAGTTATCGTGTTGTTCCCATGTCGCCTATATTTAAGAAGCCTTTCCGGCAGCATGGCTACACCAGCCGGACCACATGCTTTTAATACCCGCAATAGAAAATCGTAATCATGCGCGTAGCGGTAAGATGAAAAGTTCCCGACCCTATCTAAGAGCGACTTTCTAAAGAAAAAATTAGAAGAGGTGAGCGCAGTATTTTCAACTAGGCTGATACCCAGAAGATCACCAGTTTCCTTGTAGCTTTCAAGAAGTTTTTCGTACCCGGCCCTCCTGCCGTCATCAGGGCTGATAGGCATTGATTTACTGTCGATATGCTCTATGGCCGTAAAAATGAAGTCAAAACATTCAGATTCGGCATAATGGAAAAGCCTGAAGAGACGTTCAGAAGTGTATATATCGTCTGAATTCAGGATTGATATATATTTACCTTCAGCGCGAGAAATGCCAAAGTTGAGGGCATTGTGAGCTCCGCTGTTTTTCTGGCTGTAATATCGAATCCTGCAATCGGTAAAACTATGGATCACACGTTCTGTATCGTCTTTTGATCCATCATTGATAATAATAAACTCAAAATCAGAATACGTTTGGCCAAGAACACTTTCAATAGCCTCGCCAATGTACGCCGCATGATTGTAAGCAGGCATAACTACACTTAGTAATGGATTTCGACTTGTCATAGGAAAGATGTCCGTTTGAATCATACGAGAGCAACATATTCAAAAATAAGCTCTGAAGCAGGCCCTTCCATGGCCATCAGTGTTTCCTGTAATCACCACATGAAAAATATTTTTCTAGCCAGATATAGAGGCAGATAAAAAGATACCGGCTCCCCATCTCCTTGATCTTCAGTTTTGCAACACCGGATCTGCGATTACGCCAGGTTATCGGCATGACGTTCCAACTGAACCCGCGTACAATTGCCTTTAACGGCAACTCTACCGTCAGGTTGAAATGCGGTGCTATAAGCGGGCGACAACCTTCGATAACTTCTACGCGGTATGCTTTGAAAGCATTGGTAGTGTCATTGAGCTTTATCCCGAATAGCAGCTGCAAAAATTTGTTCGCAATCCGGTTGAAAACCATTTTTACAACAGGGTAATCGATGGTTCCGCCTCCCCTTATGAAACGGCTGCCAAATACGCAATCTACTCCTCTGTTCAACTCTTCCCAATAACGTACAACATCGCGGCAATCGTCTGATTCGTCAGCCATCATGACAACAACAGCATCCCCGCACATATTGTCGAGCCCGCAAATAATTGCCCGCCCGAAACCATGCAGCCCATTATTCTGAATCGGTTTCAGATTAGGCAGATGCTGCCGCAGGTCCTGCAGAAGTTCCCAGGTACGATCTGTGCTACCGTCATCAACAACGATTATTTCGTGCGGAACCCCCTGCAGACGAAGTTCCAGATGAAGATGCTCGACAGTGGAACAAATGCAACCCTCTTCGTCACGCGCAGGGAGAACTATTGAAAGGAGCTGCAACTTTTTTATATTTTCTGGCGCACCATTCATATACAACCCGAAAGTTCAAGCCAATCAGGGTGATTCTCAGCATGAACCGCGATCTCATCAAGAATGTCTTCAATGCATGTCTCTGGGCGCCACCCCCAAATATCCCCGGCAACGGTTGAATCCATGATCAGCCAAGGGATATCAAAGCGGCGTAACTCAGGATCGCAGCCAAGGAAGCGCTCTCCGTATCTACTCCTGCACCAAGAGCTTAGTTCAGCCAGGGACATCGCATTTTCTTCTCCACCACCAATATTCACAACCCTGGCAGGCGCTGAAGCACCTGGAGTCGTCTGCTTCCGCAACAGAGGAATCAGATCGCGTGGATGCAGGGCATCACGAACCTGATGACCCTTGCCTCCGAACCCGATATATCTGAGTGGCTTTTGCCTGAGCCAGGAATTGATCCAGAAAGCAAATATCCCTTGGTCTGGTCTGCCGAACTGTCCGGCTCCTGCGAGAACGCCGCATCGGTTTATCCATACCGGGAATCCGAAAGTTTCACCATATTCCAGCGCCAATGCTTCCGATGCCAGTTTAGTGCTACCATAAAGAGATATCGGAGGTGCAGTACTAAAAGATTCACTAATTCCTGCATTGGTAAGTCCGACCGGAAAATCCTGACCTTGAATAAGTCGGAATGCTTTATCGTACGGCTCTACTTTAATTTCTGACAGCGCAGATATAGAGTGTACCCTGCTGGTACTTATGAGTATAAATCCGGCGTTGCAGCGCTTGCAGTATTCCAGAATGTTCACGGTACCAAAAAGATTATGCTCGACAAGCTGGCGGCTGCTTGTTTGACCGTCAATACCAGCAAGAACACTCGGATTAGCGGCGGCGTCAATCACCCAATCAACCGGCGGCAGTGATTCAAAATCGGAAGCAGTGCGAATGTCACCGTGGAAAAGCTTTATTCCAAGTTTTTGAAGTTCAACTCTGTTATTTTCGCTGCCCTGCCTGATGAAGTTGTCAATCCCGCAGATCTCAAGACCAGCCTCAGCGTCAAGCCAAGACTTTGCCAGTGTACTCCCTACAAAACCACAGATGCCAGTTATAAGTACCTTCTTACCCAAACCTAAACTCCTTTGCGCATCATAGAAAACTAGGCCGTGCCTGCTTGATTTCACTGAAACACCGCCAACACAATTGCTTTTATGACATCAATTTCTCACGCCTCATATTCAGGCCTGCTATACGAATGATCCCGATCAGGAAACAACTCAGACCACAGAAAAATATAATGCGGCTCGTTGATAGCAACCCTTTGGAGATGATACGCAATCTTCCGTCCTTGTTTTCCGGCACCAGGCTTGGTGGTAATATTTTCAAGACGCTTGGATTATCAAGTATCAGCTCAAGCCGCTTGCGATCAGGGTATGGTAAGTCGTGATTCGGCAAGCTGGCAAGTGAATTTATACGCCTCGCCTTGATATACTTACTTACATTTTCCAAGGCGGCCTGCTGCGAAGAATGTACTTCGGGAAGGTGCAAGATGACATTAAAGCGGGTACACACAAAAAAGCCGGTGCAATTCGTCATGATCCAGACGATACATAAGCCCCATACTACACGTAGTCTGATGCGCTTCCAATACTTGCTAAGAAGCTCCAACATAGCATACAAGTTTATCAGCACTCCCAAGGAAAAAATATCCAGATAGCGTGATGCGGGCTGAATTGAACCACCTCCACGGGCATACGCAGTTGCAGCCGCCTGGAGTACAACCAGTAGACCAAGACCGACGATAAAGGTCATTTTATTAGAAAGTTCGCCCGTCCAGAGATATGTGCCCAAGTAGAGGACAAAGGGCAACCATTGCAGTAAAGCCCAGAAAGTAACGCCTTGAATCGGCCACGAGAGATTGGCGGCCAAAGCCAGTAAAAATGTCCCTATCGAGTGTGCCTGTAGCACATGATGGGCAGGGACATGCCCTTTAAGGAGCATACCAGAAATAACGATTAACAGGGACAGCAGCACAGTCGGCAAGCAATCTAAACGCTTGGACTTTTCTCTCTCCCTAACCATTTCAACAAGAAGTATCACCAACACAACCGCACACACCAGAAAGCCGGAGGCCATGGTAAACAGAGAAAGCAGTGCACAAAATCCACCCAGACACCATCGCTTTGTGCCAAATTTCGCTCTGGGCAATAGCCATAGCGTCGCAATTGACAAGCCAATCATCAGGTAAAACTGAAGCTGAAAACCAAAAAGTGTATTCTCCCACCCAAATGGAAGAGAAAATATAACTACAACTGCCCCCCCCCAGAAAATACGAACAACTTTATCCGGCATCAGTACCCAGAACAGCATCATACCAACACCGGAGTAGACAATAGCATTCATAACCATCTGTAACTGTACATCCCATTGACCATTGATAAGAAATAAGGCGAACATGGCTATACGGGTCAGGACAATACGGTGTTCGTTATGAGGCTGTAACCAGTTGTTCCAGCTTAATTTACCTTCAAAATACGGGACGTATAAGTTCATCGCCTCGCCATCCCACTGATCCCAATAAGGGATATCGGTACTGAATGAGTTGATAAGACTAAGGCGGACGCCAAGAATAATAAGAAATACACCCATTGCCAGGATCAAACGCTGACCAAAATCAGGTAAAACCTTACTGGAAAGATCCTGCATCTGTATCATTAACCTTGACTCCGCATATTCTGCTGCCATGACTGAACAATTTCATTTACCGTCTGCTTTAATGACTTAGTTATATTCCACGTGGGATAATGAGTTTTCATTTTGGTCAGATCGCTGTAATAGCAGATATGATCGCCGATACGATTTTCATCGACATAGCGGTAAAGCTGTTTTTTACCGCTTAACTCTTCAACGAGTTTAAATGCTTCAAGTATAGAGCAGGAATTGCCCTTGCCACCACCAAGATTGTATACTTCCCCACAACGCGGATTCAGGTAGAACTCGTGAATGAAACTGGCAACGTCTTTGGAGTGGATATTGTCCCGCACCTGCTTCCCTTTGTAGCCAAAGACACTGTATTCGCGGGCTTCAAGGTTACACTTGACAAGATAGCTCAAAAAGCCATGCAGTTCCACTCCCGCGTGGTTCGGGCCAGTAAGGCAGCCTCCGCGAAGGCAGCAGGTTGGCATATTGAAATAACGGCCATATTCCTGAACCATTACGTCTGCAGCCACTTTTGATGCACCAAAGATAGAATGCTTGGACTGGTCAATAGAAAAGCTCTCACTAATACCATTAGTATACGCCGAGTCGGCGTAATCCCATCGAGTTTCCATTTCGGTTAGTTTGATCAAGTTGGGCAGATCACCGTATACCTTATTGGTGGACATGTGAATGAACGGTGATTCAGGGCATGCCTGGCGGGCAGCTTCAAGCAGATTCATGGTTCCGACAGCATTCGTATCGAAATCGTCGAACGGTATGTCGGCTGCCAGATCATGGGAGGGTTGAGCGGCAGTGTGGATTATTCCGGATGGTTTTAACACCTTAACAAGGTCAAGCACCCCCAGACGGTTACGAATATCCAATTCGTGATGCCTGAAGTTGGGGAGCGTATCAATAAGTTGCTGCTGTCTCCAGCGGGTGTCTCCCTGTGGGCCAAAAAAAATTGCTCGTTGGTTACTGTCCAATCCATGTACGTCAAACCCTTTGCCATGGAAAAAGGTGACTACTTCAGAACCGATGAGACCGGATGAGCCGGTGACGAGAATTGCTGACATTATGATTTGCTCCGCTGTCTTATTTTATGAGATGTCAATTTCATTTATTTAATGCTGAGATTTCCACCGAAGAATCATAAATACTTTGTTTAATCAAGTCGCGACAAACAGCACCTGACAGCTGGAGATGCAAAACCCGTTCACGATTACCATCATAATGAACTGGCAAATCATACAATTCTGACCCTGCACAAGCAAGAACCTCAGATTTCCAGTCAATTTTGTCGTGGAATCGTTGACCGTAAGAAATAGTTTGCCGTAGAGACAATACGAACACCAAAGAAACTGCTATACGCAATATAGTTCTTCCAGAATTAGCAAGCTGAATAAGTATCCAGGAAAGAAAAATATAGGGGAAAAAGAAATATCTAGGACCAGCAATAGTTGGATGAATAAAATCAACCGAAATTCGCGATACAGAAGTCACTATTACTAACAATAGACATCCTAAAAGTAACCAATAACCATAATCAAGCGTTTGGCGATAATAAAATGAAGCTATTATTATAATTAAAAACAAACAAAGACCCAGACCCAAGCACAATGGTACGCTTTCCCATAAAATATCATTTTTTATCGGCATATATATGAAATATCCAAAAAACTTCTCTAACACCAACAGTACGTCAAGCTTAACTCCTGGCGAACGAGATAAATTACCTGCATAAAGGATTGAGACAATTTGAATCACCGAAGCGGCAAGCGATGCCACAAAAGCAGCAACATCTGCATAGGTTCTATATCTCCATAAGCGTAAGGCATATAGTGTTGAAAGGCCTACAATTATCGGCGATGAAAGGCCACCCACTAAAACCATCAACACACGTGTTTTAGGGTACTCATCCTTATCATTTTCAGTCCAAAGTAGCGGAACAACACAGAGCAAACTGCTCCACCAAAAAACATATTCAGAAACAGCAAATACTTCTGAATCTGTAGGTATGAGTAATGTGGCAATGGCACATAGAGTCGGCGATTTTAATTGTAATGGTGAAAAAGCAATGCTGGCAACCACTCCAAATGTGAATAGATAAGTCAA
Source organism: Geobacteraceae bacterium (assembly GCA_025355965.1). Taxonomy (GTDB): domain Bacteria; phylum Desulfobacterota; class Desulfuromonadia; order Geobacterales; family Pseudopelobacteraceae; genus JACRCG01. The sequence goes on along the minus strand of JANXYR010000060.1, from coordinate 74,833 downwards.
CCAGTAACTTATATCTGGTTGATGAAGAAATGACATCTTCGTCGCAATTATAAAAATAATTTTAGCAGGAATAACCAGGTAGCCCGAAACAGGTGCAAAGAGAGATAATGAACCGTAAGAATTATACTGTGGGAGAAAAACGGTCCCTTCTTCTACCCACATATATGGATTTAATAATTGGTCAGGTCGCCTAAATGCAAAAACAACAAAAACTACCAATAGCAAAAGCAAACCTTCGGGGAGTTTTTGTTTTATATTGGTTTGCATTATAATTATATTCCCATTCGCAGCACCCAAATTAGGTCAATTTGCTGATTATTCGTTTAATAACACCCCTACATTTTGCTACCATTGTTTCACTTTCCTCTAATGAAGACACTTCATGTTTTAGTTCTGATTCTATAAGTTCCAACATCTCTAATCGTGACTTGTCGACACCGCTCCCTTTTCGGCTTAATGTCACAAAAAATTCACATCCGACTGTAGGGGAAAAGCTCAGTTCTTGGAATGGAATAAAACCAAGATTAAAAAGGTCATGAATAATCAATCGGAATGAATGGGGGGTAAAGCACCATGCATGAACATCTAAATATGCCTTATCATTAATTACAGACTCAACACCTCGAAGTGCGTCCTCTAAAGTATGAACAAAACGATATGTTCCGGCAGTATACGCATCCCATGCAATACCTCCAGATTTTGCAACTACATTCAGATAATACTCTGCTACTGTCCCTGGGGAGTGAATGATAGGCTTCTGGAAATGACTATCTATGATCCTTGAAATTCCAGTTATTGGGCGAAAATGATCAAAACAGAATCGTTTATCAGGAATAACAAGAGATATCACACCGTTATCTTTCAAGATCGTATCACAATTATTAATAAAAGCAATTAAGTCAGGGGTATGCTCTATCAGATGTGATGCAATAATCCAATCGTAATATTTACTTTTGCCTGTCAGTTCCGAGAAACTTTCGCCATTCCATACAAAATCAACTTCTTCAATATTATTCAGATTTACGTTGTGATTCGTATACTTAGTTATCAATTGTTCACAACTCATATGGTCAATAATATGAACCTTATAGCCATCTTTCTTAGGGGCTATTGGGTTGTGACTGGGACCAATTTCAATGCCGTACGCGTTTGGGTCAACCTGCAATAAAGCCTTTGCTTTTCTATCCATATACAACGACTCCATCCAACTCAATCGGCATCCCTAACGGATAGTATTTACGGGTACATTTTGTTTACTCGAGGCGGCCATGCAAGACTACAATCTTCAAAATCAACGGTCAGGTTCGGACTGTAAGCCGGGTCATTCAGTAAAATATTTCCCCAACGCTTTTGCATACGAAGGAATTCTCCATGGAATCGATCCTGTTTTTCCGGCGTGTCATCTAACCCGCGCGAGGCAGATTCATGGTGAATCATCTCGGCATACGGAGTCCAAACATTTCGGTATCCAGCTTCGCGCACTCGAAGGCAAAAATCCACATCGTTTAAAGCAACGACAAAAGTTTCGTCAAGCCCACCGACTTTTTCAAAAACATGACGTCCAACCAAGAGACAGGCACCGGTAACAGCACTTAAGTTCTGATGGAGCACAGCCCGATACTTATGACCATTATGGCCGCGTACTGATCTTTTATATATATGCCCTGCAATTCCTATCCCCAATATAACCCCGCCGTGTTGAAGGAGACCATTTGGGTACCATAGCCTCGCTCCGACACACCCCACCTCAGGACGTATTGCAAATGAGAGCATTTCCTCCAGCCAATCAGGTGTAAGGATTTCAATGTCGTTGTTCATAAGACAGAGAAACTCGCCTCGGGCAATCCTGGCACCATGGTTGTTAAGTGCGGAATAATTGAAAGGCGAATTATCAGAGACAACCGTAACCTTATCCTTGGGAAGTCTCGCAAATAGCTGCACTGTTTTAGGTTCGACACTTCCGTTATCGATAACAACTATTTCGTAAGCAGAATACGTGGTATGTTGAAGAATCGAATTGATACAGAGCTCCAGCAGCTCTGCCTGGTCCCGCGTGGGAATGATTATGCTCACCAGCGGCAGCGAATGTGGTAAGGCATAGCGCACACGATTCATGGCAGGCATTTCTGGGGCAGGTTCTACTACGGCAGACACTCTCTTTCGTTGTAAATGTTCATTAACAGCTCTGCGTCCTGCTGTAGCAGCATAGTCTTTTTCATAACTAGACAAAGCGGTACTGCCGGCTATTGCACGCCAATGGTAAAGGACGCGGGGGATATGCACCACCCTGGAAACAGAAATTTGCTCAGTGACACGTAATGCCATGTCATAATCTTGGGAGCCTTCAAATCCAACACGAAAGCCCCCAACGGCTTCAATCAAATCACGCCGGTAAACAGCAAGATGACAAATCATATTTTGAGCTAATAGCAGCTCATAGTTTAAATCACATTTGAAATAAGGATCGTAGCGTTCTCCAATTTCATTTATTTTGTCTTCGTCTGAATAGATCAATCCAACATCAGGGTTGTCTATAATCGCTTGAGCCACCCAGAAAAGAGCATGTTCGGGTAATAGATCATCATTGTCCATAAACGCAACATATTCACCAGTAGCAAGCTTAAGTGCCGAGTTTGAGGCAACGGAAATATGGCCATTTTCAGTTCTATAAACAATCTTTATCCTCGAATCTTCTGCTGCATATCCTCTCAACAAGTCCCGTACAGCATCATTTTTTGAGGCATCATCAGCAATGCACAACTCCCATTCAGGGTAAAGTTGCTTACGAACGGATAGAATAGCTTCTTCCAGAAGATGGAGAGGAGGATCATAAACTGGCATGACTATAGATATTTTGGGCTGAGACTTCATCGCATCGATTTTATTCTTAATGTCCCGACGCTTCTCATCATCGATCGTATCGTAACGACGAACCCATTCCTGATAATCGTTTCTTCCGACATGCGAACCATCTGGTGTCGGAATTAGCAGATATCCTAACAATGTTTCTCGGAGGTTAAATAGCCGGAGTTTGACCCCTTTGAGTCCTTCCTCCTTAATCACCTGCAGAGCATTCAGCAAGAAGGGTTTGGGACCTCCACCTTGTTTTATTACACCAAGCAGCATACGAATATTATGACTTCCCCTACTTGCCTGTTGTCCAAGAAATCTCAATGGTTTTGTAAGCCGCCAGCTGTATGTTTCCTGCAATGCATTGATCATCCAGTCGCGATTAGCTACCTGCCGGTCTCGCTCCGCCACTATATTTTTCACCTCATCAGCTTCGTTAACATTCTGTTCAAGCAAACCGCTCCCCAACAAGGGCAGATCAGCATCAGAGGCAACAGCGATCAAATAACGAGAATGCGGCAAACCAGAAACAGGTGGTAATGCATTGTCTGCAATTTCGTAACTTTCCATGCAGCCGTTACGGTCCTCACAAAAAATTGCAGAACCATATACGACTCGTTGACCGTAGATACTATAGTTTTTAAAATATAACCCCAGAAGTTTTTCGAATTCATCACGATACAGTTCTTTGAGATGAAATTCGTTACAAAAACGCGGTTTATCCGAGTATTCCAGCTTATCTGGACTGGATATAACAAAAACACCACCGGGTCGCATAACCCTTTTAATTTCCCGCATCATATTGTCATGTTCATAATGATGTTCAATAGTCTCAAAACTGACAACAACATCAACACTAGAATCCGCAAGGGGAATAGCAGCACACGAGCCAGTTAAATATTCAAGATTATCAGCTTGATACATCTTTTGAGCGTGCAATACCGCCTCAGGTGAGATATCAACACCAGTAACTTTGTCTGCAACCCTGGCAAGCATGGCACTGCCATACCCTTCACCACTTGCAATATCAAGCACGCATTTACCAGCTACGACTCTGCAAGCAAAAAGGTAGCGATGGCGGTGTTCAAGCTCAACGTCACCATGAATGCCCGGCATATACCGCTCACCAGTAGATGTCAGCATATCGACATCGTTGTTGTCTAGTATAGAATGCATTTTAAAATAACCCCAATGCTCAGGTTTTATAACGTAGAAGTAACTATTTAATTCTCTTCAAATATCCGTTGACATTAAAAGTTGCATTTTTACCAAAAAAATCACACCATCGCCTGTCAATTTCAAAACTATCATCCTGATCTATAAATTGTTTTATTGCACGGAGTGGGCCTCCATCATATTCTTTTTTAAAGCCTAGCTCGTTAATGATTCCATCTTCTACTATGTAATAAGAGCCAACTGTGACCAATGAGGAAAACTTTCCAAGGGCATCAAATGTTTCACTGTACAGATGTGAAGCATCATCAATGAGCATAATCGTCGAATACCCATCTGTTTCAGACAAGTCATAGCCTTGCCATCCATCGGTGAATAATTTAATTCTATGATGTTCTGCGACCATCTCCTTCGAGCGACGATCAATATCGATTGTATGAATCATACCGTGTCCGATTATGTTCATTAAATCTGCAATATATAATGCTCCTCCTCCTGAATTAGTACCCAACTCAATAACAAGGTCAGGCTTTACTTCAAAAAGAATCATTTGATATATGACGTAATCAAATGGGCATCTAATAGCCTCTATTCCCCGGTATGTAGTAGCATGATGACCGAGGTAAATGCTTTTAGCATCGAATTTAACTTTCTCACTGGCTGGAGTAAATAGACTGATCACTGCTAATCTCCTGATTCAGGCGTAATTTTTTTCAAGTCCCATGAAAGAAGTGGGCGAATAATTCCCGGGAAATGACCGGAAAAATCTCCTCGCGCAGAGTCTGCAGAAATTGACTCGTTTATATGAAGAGACAAAACATTCTTTTCAAATACATGAACATGGAATGGTTTGTGCGTAACTATTGCAGCACTTATATTGATTATTCCTTCAGCCATTAAATTATTCGGGATCCAAACTGTCGAAATATATATTCCTTTTTCTTTTATATTTCTTTTTCTACTCGGAGTTACATCATGTACATCAAATATATTTGTATCGAAACCATCAATAATCTTAAAGGCTGGAATAAGAACATGTCCTGACTCTAACACCTCATATTCCATACTTATTCCTATTGATTCTGACACCTCAAAAACATCCCTGATATTATAATTAGAATCATGACAATAAAGTTCGCGTAAACGAACAAGGTTATTTCCTGGTTGCTCTGCTCCCCATTTTTTTTTAGATAACCCACCGTGATCTTGTTGCAGATAGTTTGTTACAGCAGATTCTGTTGCACCATAAAAAGCCCTGGTTCCGTTTTGTAACAAAATAGCTTTATTGCATAACTTGAATACAGACTCCATACTATGACTTACGAAGAGTACAGTCCGGCCATCGTTCGCCGACACATCCTCCATCTTACCAAGACACTTCTTCTGAAATTGGGCATCTCCCACGGCCAGCACTTCATCAACTATCAGTATCTCCGGTTCCAGATGCGCCGCTACAGCAAATGCCAAGCGCACATACATTCCTGAAGAATATCGTTTAACCGGCGTATCCAGAAACTTTTCTATCTCTGCAAAATCAACTATTTCATCGAACTTCCGCCGAATCTCTTCCCGGTGCATACCAAGAATTGCACCATTCAAAAAAATATTCTCTCGCCCGGTTAGTTCCGGATGAAAACCTGTACCGACTTCCAATAAACTTGCTACCCTGCCCTTAATTCTTATGCTGCCTGTCGTTGGTTCAGTAATACGGGAAAGAATCTTCAGTAGTGTTGACTTACCAGCTCCATTGCGGCCAATAATACCGACCCGCTCGCCCTGCTTGACTTCAAAAGAGACATCCTTGAGAGCCCAAAAGTCCTCAGTTTCAGGGAGTAGACGATTTGAAACAGATGGCAAAATAATTCGAAAAGGGTTAACCAACTTTTTACTCAAAGATACAACGCTGCTGGTAATGGCTTCACGCAAGGAAGAACACTCCTCACGATTCTGGTGGGAAATGGTATATTTCTTACCAATATTTTCTACAGTAATAACGGTGGACATCAAGAGTGAACTTTTTCTGTTCTGTCTTCTTGGTGAATACTTTTCTCAATCCTGGTAACACTAATCATATCAACAATCCTCTGTTGTTTTTGTGGCCCAAATTATTGACTCAAAACCATATAACTCCCAAGTTCCAATCATTATTTTTCTGAAAGTTATACTTAAGGGTTCAAGCAATAAACCTATAAAAGTCAACAGGACAGGCCTATTACGTTCTACAGCAAAGTCAATAGTAAACCCCTCTGACTTTATAATTTCCAATAAATCATTTAAATGAAGAATATTTTTATGGGTATCATCATCAAAAAAGTTCAGGCCACGGCGTTTTGGAAAAGCAATACTAGCCTCACATGGAAATGATAGATAAAAGCGACCACCAAGCTTCAACGCCCTTAACATAGCTTTAAGAACAGGATTTGGAGCATCACAGTGTTCAAGGTTGTGACTGCTAATTACTGCATCAAATTTATTTTGAAAATTTGCTATTGTATTCGAAAACATATCCGGTGTTGTAAGTACATATTTGTCTGCTACATCATTAGGATTCTTATGCTGGTTGTAGTCTCCAATATCTATACCAACATAATAGATATCTGGTCTCAACAACTTACAAATTGCGGGTGAACTATTTCCGCACCCCACGTCCAGTAACAACGCGTTTTTTTTAATACTTTTAAGAAAAAAAAATTTACCTTTTTTTCTAAGCAGATGTACCAATGTTCGCAAATAGGCTTCAATCACAACTTATTACCCTCATTCAAACTCAACCTACTAGTAGCAACAGACAGTTTTTCAGACAACTGCCTTCGTTTTGACATGTAAACCGTTGTTAGAATCAAATCACATCAGCTAATATCCGCTCAGCTTTCCGAAAGAACCACAGTCCTGTTGAAAGAAGCACCACGGACAAAGCAGTTGAAATTGCCATACCCGGCCAGTACAATTTGACACTCCCATTCAGCAATGCCCACCTGAATCCATCAATCACTGCTACCATCGGGTTCAGAGAATACAGTAACCGCCATTTTTCAGGAACAATGCTGCTGGCAAAACCAACCGGAGAAACATACAGGCCAAGCTGCAACAAAAACGGCACGATATAGCGGAAATCACGATACTTGACATTTAAAGCCGCAAACCAGAGCCCTGCACCGGCAACCGGAATAAATGCCAGTAGCAGAAACAGAGGTAATGTGATAATTCGCCAGTCAGGTAAATATCCATACCAGAGCATGACTCCCGCAATAATTAACAGTGAAATGGCAAAATCTATCAAACTGACAATGATACTGCTAACTGGAATGATGATGCGAGGGAAGTAAACCTTTGTAAGCAGGTTTGAATTACCAATCAAAGAACCGGAACTTTCAGAGAGAGCATTAGCACAAAAGTTCCAAGGGAGCATCGCCGCAAAGACTAAAAGCGGATATGGGACACCATCTGACGGTAGTTTGGCCAGCACTCCAAAAATGACCGTGAAAACGATCATCGTCACAAGAGGCCGAATGACACTCCAGGCAACACCGATCACCGTTTGTTTGTAGCGTACCAGAATATCGCGCCAGACAAGAAACCAGAACAGTTCCCGATATCGCCAGACATCACGCCAATAATGGAGCACCGGACGGTTAGGCTCAATCAGGAGCTCTTGTTGTGCTGTTTCTTCTCTGGCCATATTCGCTTTCTGCTTCATGTATACTGATACGGTCGCAACCGTTTCAGAAATGGAAGTATTTTCATTGCATAATAGCCTGCAAATGCCAGTAATGCCCATGAGAATCCGTAATTTGCCATAATAATTTGCAACGACTCTGGAAAACAGTGCCGGTCACTCACACCACCTGGATGTGCATAACCAATAAGTTCTGACGCATAAACAAAATGTGCCCCGCTTTTCATAAGCCGCTGATTGAAATCAAAGTCAGCGTACACTTGATAACGGCAGTTAAAAGGAGGAGAAGGATAAAGTGCCTTGTTAACCAGAAGTGCCTGATGATGAAGCGCATTATAAAGCTTCAAATGAAAATCAGCCCTGGAATTAAAAACCACTGTTTCACCCATCTGGACGAAACCATATACAACATCATCCTGACGGTAGCAGTTCATATCAGCAGGCAGTGAGAGAATTATGTCACCGGCGCCCAGAAACAAAATAAAGCTATTATCCGCAGCAATTTCCCACCCCTTGTTCATGGCATCATAAATACCGTTATCTGCTTCACTTACCCAGCATGATATATACTCGGCATATTTTTTAATTATATCAAGAGTACCATCAGTTGAACCGCCATCTATAATAATGTAGTCAATGTCAGCGGTTTTCTTTTTTTCAATCACGCTGATAATGGTTTCTTCAAGATAATAATCGTCATTTTTGACAACTGTGATAACAGATATTTTACCATTAGCGCTGTTCATGATTTTGTGTAGGTGCTACTGTTGAATAACAATCGGAAAATCATAGCCGCCCGATCCCATTTTCCGAGACAAAGTCGTAACAATAGCGCCCCGACAACAACCAGCCAAACGGTTGGCAATGCAACCGGATAAAACCGTCTGGTAAACAATAAGCGATTACGAATGTTGAAATAGTCACTTGTATAACTCATTGCTGCAGGATTACTGCTCGTGCCGATGCTGCTGCCAACCTTGTGATATATAATACTCTTTGGTGCATACCCCAATTGGAAGCGCCTCCCAGCCCGAATTGCCCAATCCGCCTCTTCAAAATATAAAAAATAATCCTCTGACAAGAGTCCGACCTCGTTAAGAAACTGCCGCGATACAAGCATCGAAGCACCCTCAACATAATTCATACAGGCTTCGGCTCGCTGATGGTTGACCTCCCCACCCCACCGGGTAAAGCGTCCGTAATGCCACGGAAGCCCGATCCAGCTGAAATAATGGCCGCCACCTAACGCCTGAATACGTTTATGATTGTGATATAAAAGAATGGTTGAACCACAGATCCCAATCGCTGGTTGCTGCTGCATTCTGTTAACCAGGTAAGTCAGGGCATCAGGTTCAACGACTGTATCATTATTCAGAAGCCAGCAGTAGTCACTATCATCGCGTACCATAGCATAACGCAGTCCCACGTTGTTGCCGCCGGCAAAGCCCAGATTGTCATTATTACGTATAAGTGTAAGCAGGCATTCAGCAGGCAATGAACCAGCAGCTTCAGCTTCGGCACGCAGATAATCAACGTACCTTACATTACGCCGCTCAGCCCAGCTTTTTATCTTTAGTAATGAGTCATCACTGGAATCATTATCACATACCACAATCCGGAAATCATTGTAATCAAGGTGCAGCAGACTTTCCAGGCATTCAATAGTGTCTTGCCAACCATTCCAGTTAACAATAATAATATAGACCCGGTTCACGAGTAGATGCTCCAGACAACCATGAGTACCCACAACAGCCCCACAACAAAAAGCAGACGATCCTTAAGTAATGATTCGGTCGGATCGCCACCCTTTCCCGAACTTACCCGAAACATATAGCGTATCAACCCAAAGAGGCAGAGCGGAACGCTATAAATAAGCGTCTGGCGGTTCAACGCATACATGACGTAGGTAACCAGCACAGCTCCAGCGGTCATAAACATCGTGCCATACAGAAAACCGGGGGGATAATGTGTCAGACTTATGCGATGTTCTCCGGCCATATTTCCCAGAGAGTGTGATTCACTTAAACGTTTTCCAGTGCTGAGGAAAACTGCCAACAGAAAAACCGTTAAAAATAACCATGGCGAGATGGGAACCTTAAACAGTTCACTGCCTGCCTGCAGACGGATCAGAAAACCTGTTGCAATACAGAAGATATCAATAATCGGGAAGGTTTTTAGTTTTATGGAGTATGCAATAGTAATAATTGCGTAAAGTACAAGTAACGACAGAAATGGTAATGAAATAATGCCTGAGAGCAGCAAACCACTCAATAGTAGAAACGCCGAAAGCAGAGTCGCACCAGCCAAACTGACCATACCGGAAGGTATCGGACGCAAGCGTTTTTGGGGATGATAAATATCTCGATTCCGATCCAGCAGATCGTTGAAGATATATCCGGCACTGGAAACCAAGCAAAACGCGATGAATGGCATCACTCCACTTGTGATGACCCCTGGCATCAATATATTACCCGCCAGAAATGGCGGAAAGTATAACATCAAATTTTTTAGCCACTGGTTAGGACGTAGCATTGTCAGATAAACCGGGGTCATTTTTCCGTTTCCAGTCTCAGGTAATACGTTTTTGCTGCGTCCTTGTAATGAGAATCCACTGGGGCAGCAGTATACGCATTTCGAAAGGAAGCAACAGCAGCTTTTTTATCCCCGGCAGCAAGCGCTATCTGTCCGCTCCGATAGAGCCAGAATGGATCCGGATTTTTAAGATAGAGCAATCCGAGAGTATCCAGCAGATCCTGTGCCAATAATATTTTCCCATCCTTTTCCAATGACTCAAATCTTATGTTGTCTGCTTTAAATAATAATTCCAAAAAATAATCAGGGGCATCTTTTTTATTATTGAAAAGTTGAAAATAATAAGTTCTTGCCTCAAGGTAATTACCTTTAGCCAACATTGTTCCCATAACAGCTGATTTGATTGGATAACGCATCGAATCACGCTTATTTAAGCGATCGGCGATGGCAAATGCCTCGGTCGCCCGCCCAATATCACCCTTTTGTATAAGAAGCCCACCAAGAGAATAGTATACTGACCCAAATTCCGGTGACTTGGTAACGGCATCTTCAAAGAAGGAAAATGGATCTTTCCAAAGGAGGTTCCTCTGAAAACCAACCAGAGCTGAGCCACAAAGCATAATAACAAAGGCTGATCTTACTATTGCAGGGTATTTCCTTTGCCAATTTTCACAAACTCCAACCAGACCGAGAACAAGAAAAGCCGATGGCAGGTACATATAGCGTTCGGCAAACAGAGTCCAGGCGACCTGCTTTACGGCGACCAGCAGGGCAGGCATAACAAGGAGCAGAGCAGCTATAAAAAGAACTCCGGATCGCCGATATCGACGTACCGCCCACCAGAGTAACGGAAAAAGCGCCAAAGCAAACAATACATTCAGAGGATGTACATTGTTTATGGCAAAGTTAAGAGGAAAGGGGAAAATCAGTTTTTTGGCATAAAAACCCAAGGCTATCAGAGCCTGCCAAGCAATATGCACAGCCTGTAGATCTGTGCCTGATAAAAACCTGTTTAATCCGCTTGCGCCACTTCGAAACAGCAGTGCAAATATCACCAGCAGCAGTGCGGGGCCAACCAGAATGCCAGCCGCGGTCAAGCGCTGCCTTACTGTCGCCGACCCGGAGCAAGTCATGACAATAAGTATCACAACAACTCCAAATGCAAGCGCCGTCTCCTTGGTCAGAAGAGCAGCACAAAACATAAGTAGGGCGGCGGCCATATCCTGCCAGCAAGGTTTATCAAGCCAGCGCAAAATGTAAAAAAAGGAAGAGAGTACAAACAGGGCAAGCAGTGGATCAGTCCTTCCAGCTATCCAGGCGACTGCCTCTACATTGAGGGGATGCAGAGCAAACAGCAGCGCGACCAGCAGGGGAATCTCCATGGTTTTGTTTTCTTGTCTGACGAAATATCTGCGGGCCAGCAGTAAAACCATCAGGCTGTTGGCACAATGTATCAGGATGTTTTCCAGGTGCATGATGCCTGGTTCCATCCCCCACAGCAGATTATCAAGGTAAAAGGAAAGTTCGACTATCGGCCGATAATAATAGCCTTTGCCTGGAAACAGAAGACTTGAGAAAGATTGTGGAGCAGAGTATTTGGCAACGATGCCTGGATCATCAACCGGGTGTATGCCACCGAGAAGCGCAGGATAATAAACTGCCAGAATCACTGCAATGAGCAGTAATGGCACTGATAAAGGGTGCTGCAGCAGATTGTTACTGTGCAACGATTTCAAGGAAGAAGGACTCCATGTCTTTACGGCGAGGAACGATCTGCTCTATAGATTGATGATTACTGCTTGACTGCTGTATAAAAGCCTGCAAGTCGGCATTATCAACAAATTGTTCTTCCTTTTTACCGTCTGGATTCATAACAAGTACGCTATACCCTCCCACGCCTCGCTGCAGAATAGTTTCAACATTTTCCACAACAAGCAGTTCCCCCTTGTTTATTACGCCCACACGGTCACAGACCTTCTCCACATCATCGGTAATATGCGTACTAAAAAAGACGCACTTGCCCCGCTTCTTCAGGTCCAGAATAATATCCTTTACCAGTGCCCGGCCAATCGGATCCAGGCCGCTCATCGGCTCATCGAGGATATAAACATCCGGATCATGAACTAGCGCCTGTGCCAATCCAACCCGCTGCACCATGCCCTTACTATAGCCGCGCATTGACCGTTTACGTGCTTCCCATAGATCAAGACATTTCAGAACCTCTTCTGAACGCTGTGCCAGCAGGACACTCTCCATTCCAAATTGTGACCCGACAAAAGCAATGTACTCCTCTGCACTCAGATAATCGTAGAAAGCTGGATTTTCCGGTAGAAAACCGACCTTTTGTCGGGATTTTGCCTGGCTGACATCCACCCCCATGATCATAGCAGTGCCGGAGGTTGGTCGTAAAAGCCCCATTACCAATTTGATTGTGGTACTCTTGCCGGCACCATTAGGACCCAGAAAACCAAACACCTCACCGGCTGTAATAGTTAAGGTAAGCCCTTTCAAGGCATCAACTTTTGTCATGCGCTTTCCGGAAAACTGCTTGCACAACCCTGCTATCTCAATGGCGTTCATACGTTTCTCCCGTTCAAATTGCTAATCATCACTTCTTTACAACACCAAAGGCAAACTTACTGGTCGTAGAAATCTTTCCATCCGGCTCAAAATAAAATTTTCCTCCATAAGGATCTACAGGAAGCCGCGAAAGCAACCCGGCAGCAACCAATTCCGCAACAGTGACCGGCGCAACTCCGCATTTTTCCCGGAAGCGGTTACGCGCTACTTCGATCCGCCTCACCTCCATGAAGGCGGTTAATCGCGTTAGATACGTCCTTTTCAAAACCGGATTTTTTTCTCCATTTGCCATAGTGGAGAGATATGCGATTGCCATATCAGTCTGCCCCGATTCCTGCATATAGCGACCGGCCAGGCTTTTATAGAGATCCGATCCACTCAGTTCACCTGCCTGCTTGTAATAGTCAGCCGCCTTTTTAGAATCATGCAGAAAGTAGGCACTATTGAACCCTGCGAAAAAAGGGAGATACCAATCCCAGGTGCGATATTTCATGCCGTAATCAAGCAAATCGTTGGCCAGCTTGAACTGCTTTACATCCCAGGTAAGGAATGACTGTGCAAAATAATACGCGTCCATATTGTATGGATCAAGCTTCACCGCCCCGTGCAGGAGTCTCGACATACTTTGGTAATCAGGCGGCACGACAAACTGGTTATCCGACTTATCCATCAACCCACCGAAATACATTAAAACCTTAAGAACAAGCGACGCAGCGACCAACTCTTTCTGATCTGAAGCAACGCTTTTGAGTACACTCACAGTCGGCACATACCCCAGTTTTTCCACAAACGGCTTGTTCTTTAGATACGATGTAAATGGAGGCAGCAGCAAAACGTATAAAACCAGAAATACAACTCCACTTGAGGCTATCCGTATCATGTTTACCTCATTTCACGCCGGGCAAAAATCGCCGCAGCAACTGACAGCAGAATTCCGGTGTACACAACAAAATACGTAACAGTAAGAAGTAAACCATTGTATGGGAGAGGTAACCCATAAATAGCATTTACTTTAAGATCAAAAGATCCGAAATTAGGTAAAAGGTAATAAAGACCTGTTGCAACTTGCCTAACTAATGGGGAAAGTTTATCCGCTGACTGGGAATTAACATATTCATATACCTGTTGAGTAACACCTCCTGCCAGAAAAGTTGCAATCGTACCAAAAACTGGCAAAAAAAATGAAGTACTGACAGTGGAAAGCAGGAAAGCAACCGCAATCAGCAGAATATATTTCAGAGCATCAAACAGTATGCAGAGTGTCATAGTCGACCAGAGAATCGGCCTCTCAGGTGGGTAGAAGGTTGACGTATAGAACACTACGGCAGAAGCGGCAATTCCAAGCACAGCTGCGGCCAGAAGCACAAACAGAGCCGTTCCGCCAAAGCGGCCAATCAGATAGGACTGTCTTGAAATCGGCAGACCCAGCACGCTGAACGTATAGCGTCGTTCAATATCCTTCCAGAGAGAAGTGCCTCCCAGAAATACCGCCAGCAACAACAAGATGAAGGAAATCAGCGAAAGCGATAGGGTCAGGGAAAGTTCGCTCACTTGGCGCATGGAAAGTGACGCAACCACCGGTATCAGTAGAAATGCACACGCAGTCACCATAATCCCTTGAAAAACCCGATCACGAAAGATCCCTTTGAGGGTTATACGAATAATTGATACCATGCTTTATTCAACCTCCTTACACTTCCACAATTTATTCATCACGGTTTCAAACTTACGTGCAGCAGCCTGAGATATTGATATGAAATAATATAAGCGCTGCATATTACCGTCAACTTGAAAATTTCACTCCATAAAAAGCCACCCACAAAAAAAGCGGGATGCCGAAACACCCCGCTTGTTAAATGACAAATAAGAATCGAAGTTACATTGAAGTCCAACCAGCAGTAGTTGGAAATGCTGTCTGATCAGCAGCCTGAGGCGCAGAGCCAGAAGCCAAGACACCGGCTGGCTCAGTCATAAAGAAAATAGCTGTTGAATCGCTTGAAGTACCAACTTTCTTGGAACCGGTTTGATGCTTCGTGATGATCGCATAGGTGGTAGTTGTAAAATCAACGCCAAGGTAAACACCGGTGGACATTTTGCCCATTGGGTTGGTAGAAGCGGCAGCCGTAGTGTTAGAAGTTCCCCCCTTGATTATCATACCTGCGGCACTTGTTACAGTAGGCGTACTAATAGCGATATCCTGAGCAAAAACCGATACACTGAATACTGATATCAATAACAGAGTTAACAAAATAGTTTTTTTCATAATAAATTTCCCCTTTCAGAATGATTGAATTAAGTTTACTGCGCGACAACAACGGTCGGATATGCCTGGTTGTCTGAGTTATAGGCCTCAAAGCCGGTTTTCAGATTTTTCAGGTCACTGTTTGCCGCAGCATTGTAAGCCTTCTCGCGATAGGCAGAGAACTGTGGGATAGCGATAGCTGCCAGGATACCGATGATCGCAACAACGATCAACAGCTCGATCAGGGTGAAACCTTTGTTACTTCTGAACTTGTTTAACATAATGTTTCTCCTTTCTTGGTTTGTGCTCTATAAACAGAGCTTGGTTGTGAAGTTAACATACTAAACAGCAATATCAAGACCAAAATCTATATCTGATGTAACATACTATATTAATTAGATAATAAAACTCGCCACAACTCCACCTTTATCTAAACAACTTATTTCCGGCAGAGCGCAGTGACAAATATTGTCAGCTTTAATGAATTTAAATGATCATTATTCATAATTTTATATTCACGATTGACTTTGCTAAATTAGTTTCAGCAGTTATGCAACCCATTATACTGGGCAATAGCGGATGAAATCTATTCCTCTCCACTATCCAATCCGAATTTTGCCAGCCGATAGCGGAAAGAGCGGAACGACATCCCCAGCAGTTCCCCTGCTTTCTTTTTCGCACCGCCAGTCTTCTCAAGCGCCTTGAGCAGGTATTTTTTCTCCAGGTCTTCTAACAGCGGTTCCAGCATCATTCCCCCCTCCGGGATATCGCATTCGGCTGTGAGGCAGGGCATTTTGCTGACCAGAAGCTGTTGTGGCAGACTATTCTCGGAAATAACCACCGGATCTATAATCAGGCTCCGTTCGATACAATTCTCTAATTCGCGGATATTACCCGGAAAGGGATGATTCATGAGTATTTTAAGGGCACCAGGAGTGACTGATGCCGGTTTATTCTGACCACCGGTCTGAAATTTACGGCAGAAATACTCAATCAAAAGCGGGATATCCTCGATTCTCTCCCGTAGCGGCGGCATGACAAGCTGAACGACATTGAGACGATAAAACAGGTCTTCCCTGAACGACCCGTCCTTTACCTGACTTTCAAGATCACGGTTTGAGGCGCTGATGATTCGTACGTCCGCCTTGCGTGTCATAGCGTCCCCTACCCGTTTGAACTCGCGTTCCTGCAGCACCCGCAGCAGTTTGGTCTGCATCAGCAGCGGCAGTTCGCCAATTTCGTCCAGAAAGAGCGTCCCCCCTTCGGCCTGTTCGAAAAGTCCGGGGCGATCTCCCACCGCACCGGTGAAAGAACCTTTTTTATGCCCGAACAGTTCACTCTCAATCAGATTGTCCGGAATGGCACCGCAATTGACAGCCACAAACGGTTTTGATTTGCGCGGACTGCACGTATGTATCGATCGTGCTGCCAGCTCTTTACCGGTTCCGCTCTCTCCAAGAATCAGTACACTGCTTTGGCTGGCAGCAACTTTTTGGATCATATCGAAAAGTTCACGCATTTTCTGACTTTTGCCAATGATGCCGCAGAAACTATCCCGCTCACTGGCGTCTTTTTTCAGCAGAACATTTTCACGTTTGAGCCCCTGCTTTTCAAGAGCATTTTTGATCAACTGCTTGATCTCCTCGTTCTTGAACGGCTTGCCGATATAGTCATATGCGCCCAGCTTCATCGCCTCAACCGCCTGATCAGCAGCTGAAAAGGCGGTGAGCATCAAAACCGCAGTCTCGGGAGATTTTTCTTTGATGCGTGCCAACAGTTCGATGCCAGACAGCCCTGGCATATTGACATCTGACAGCACCAGATCAAACAGCGCAGACTCCATCGTACGCAGCGCAGCCTCGGCGGAGCCAGCAACAGTGACATCATAACCTTCACGCTCCAACAGGATGGAGAGAAACTCACGCATGCTCAGTTCATCATCGACAACAAGTATTTTTATTTTCATCGGAACTCCATATCGTACCAATCTGACAAAACTGGGTGCCGTTTTTTGTCATACCACGTCTAAAGGTCATTGTGAAGTATTCCGTAATTCAAACATAAAGAAATGCCGCCCACTGCAAAAAAAGTTGTGAATATTTGCACCAGTGAGCTGTTATTTTTAAATTAATGTGTTATAAAAACTCTGTTTACTGGAGTTAATTTTCTCCAGACTACATTATTCCATGCAAGGGGGCTGTACATGAGTGAGATCGTTGACGTCTATGCCAGAGAAATACTGGATTCCCGAGGAAATCCGACTCTGGAAGTTGAAGTTTTTCTTGAATCCGGCGCTTTTGGTCGGGCTGCCGTGCCATCAGGCGCTTCAACCGGAGAGCGCGAAGCAATGGAACTACGTGACGGTGACAAATCGCGCTACCTCGGCAAAGGTGTTCTTAAGGCCGTTGACAACGTCAACAATATCATTGCCGAAGAGGTTATCGGCATGGAAGCCGACGACCAGATCGGTGTCGATATGAAGATGATTGAACTGGATGGCACCGAATTCAAGACGAACCTCGGTGCCAACGCGATTTTGGGCGTATCTCTTGCCGTTGCCAAAGCTGCCGCCGAAGAAGCCGGACAGCCATTATACAAATATATTGGCGGAGCCAACGCTCGCGAACTGCCACTGCCTATGATGAATATTATCAATGGTGGCGCACACGCCGATAACAACGTTGATATCCAGGAATTCATGATCATGCCTGCCGGCGCAACGTGCTTTAAGGAAGCGCTCAGGATGGGTGCAGAGATTTTCCACGCCCTTAAAGGCGTTCTGAAGAGTAAGGGATACAATACCGCTGTTGGCGATGAGGGCGGCTTTGCTCCAAACCTGAAGTCTAATGAAGAAGCGCTTGAAGTCATCATGGAAGCTATTGTCAAGGCTGGATACAAGCCGGGTGAAGATGTTCTTCTGGCACTTGACGTTGCATCTTCCGAACTTTTCAAAGACGGTAAATATACCTTGGAAAATGAAACTCATAAAGTGAAGACCCCCACCGAAATGGTAGATTTTTATGAAAATCTGGTCAACAAATACCCGATCATCTCCATTGAAGACGGTATGGCAGAAAACGACTGGGACGGTTGGAAACTATTGACTGATCGTCTCGGCAAGCGGATTCAGATTGTTGGCGATGACCTGTTCGTCACCAATCCAAAGATTTTAAAAGAAGGAATCCAGAAGGGTATTGCCAACTCTATCCTGATCAAATTGAATCAGATCGGTACCCTGACTGAAACACTGGAAGCCATAGAGATGGCTAAACGTGCGGGGTATACAACTGTTATTTCGCACCGCTCCGGTGAAACAGAAGACACCACCTTGGCCGATTTGGCAGTGGCGGTCAACTCCGGCCAGATCAAAACTGGCTCGCTCTGCCGCACCGACCGCGTCGCCAAATACAACCAGCTTCTGAGGATTGAGGATGAGCTCGACAGCACATCGCTGTTCAAAGGACACGACGTCTTCTACAATATCAAGAAGTAAAAATTGAATAGAAACTGACACAAAAGGCGGAGAATTCTCCGCCTTTTGTGTATCTGAGTATTGGATAGGAGAAACGAATGCAAAAAGAGACCGCCCTTTGGAATCGTTATCAGAAATATCTCTGCCACTGCCCTGAAATCGGACTCTCGCTTGATATCAGTCGCATGAAATTTCCTGACAGTTTTTTTAAACAGATGGAACCAGCAATACAGGATGCATTCTCAGAAATGCGTGATCTGGAGGGTGGAGCAATTGCCAATCGTGATGAAGGGCGCATGGTCGGGCATTACTGGTTAAGAAATCCGTCACTCTCTCCTTCACGCGACATTCAACGCGAAATTGAAGTCGCCATAGAACAGATTCTGACATTCAGTGCCAAAATTCATACCGGTGCTATAACCGCTCAGAACGGCGCCGATTTCAAAAACATTCTTATAATCGGCATCGGCGGTTCAGCATTGGGACCGCAGTTTGTGGCCGACGCACTAACATCTTCATCAGACCGGATGAAGGCGTATTTTCTCGACAACACTGACCCGGACGGCATTGATAAAATATTTGCAGAACTGGGTACATCTGTTTCACAAACATTGACTGTGGTTATATCGAAAAGTGGCTCAACCAAGGAGACCCGCAACGGGATGCTGGAGGCCAAGACAGCATATAATCGTGCCGGACTCGATTTCTCACAGCATGTAGTGGCAGTGACCGGAGCTGCAAGTGAGTTGGACAGGTTGGCGCAGGCAGAAGGCTGGTTGGAGCGTTTCCCGATGTGGGACTGGGTCGGAGGACGAACCTCAATCACCTCGGCTGGTGGGCTCCTGCCGGCGGCTCTGCAAGGGATCGACATCAAAGCGCTGCTCGAAGGTGCCAAAGCCTGTGACATAGTAACCAGCAGGACAGTTACTGAACAAAATCCCGCCGCAATTATGGCGCTGATGTGGCACTACGCTACGGATGGTCACGGCACGAAAGATCTGGTCATGCTCCCATACAAGGATCGCCTGCTGCTACTCTCCCGCTATCTGCAACAACTAATCATGGAATCGATCGGCAAAGAGCTTGACCGTGATGGTGTGACTGTCAATCAGGGGCTGACGGTGTACGGCAACAAGGGCTCTACCGATCAGCACGCCTATGTGCAGCAATTACGGGAAGGTGTGGCAAATTTCTTTGTTACGTTTATTGAGGTACTGAAAGATCGAAATGGAAGTTCACTACTAGTCGAGGATGGAATTACCAGCGGAGATTTCCTGTTCGGTTTTTTCCAGGGCACTCGTACAGCGCTTTATGAAAATGGCCGGGAATCGATGACACTCACTATCAATGAGGTTGATGCATACACAGTCGGCGTCCTGATTGCACTGTTCGAGAGGGCCGTTGGATTTTATGCCAGCCTGATTAATATTAATGCCTACCACCAGCCAGGTGTAGAAGCGGGTAAAAAAGCGGCCGGCACCGTGATAGCACTCCAGAGATCAGTAGTGGAGCTGTTACAAAAGGAGCAGCGGAGCATGACGGCGGATGCTATCGCAGAATTGTTGGGAAAAGCAGAACAAGCGGAGATGGTATTTGCTATCCTGAGGCATTTGGCGGCCAACCCGGACCACGGGATTATTCTAAATAGCGCCGATCAGATGGCAGAGGTAACATTCCGGATTGCCGGTTAGCCAATTTCCATCCGGAAAAGGTCATTTCCGGATGGAAACTAACTGCCCTTCGGCTTCAATCTGCGTGTAGGAGCAGCGCTCCAAGGGTCATCAGGCCAGGGGTGTTTTGGATAGCGCCCCTTTAGCTCCTTTTTTACCTGCTGATACGAGCCGTCCCAGAATCCCTTTAGATCCCGAGTCACCTGGATCGGCCTTCCAGCCGGCGAAAGCAGGTGCAACAGCGCAGGAAACCTGCCGCCACATACGGAGGGTCCAACTGCCAAACCGAACAGTTCCTGAAGTTTCACCGCCAGCACAGGAACTTCACCGGAATAATCAATCTTTACCCTCGAACCACTCGGAACAGACAGATGCGTCGGCGCTAATTCATCCAGTTCACGCTGCTGCCGATAATCCAGATTCTGCCTCAGGATCTCCGCAATATCCAGCTTAGCAATTTTTTTTGCTGAGTTAACTCCTTCAAGACGCGGCGCCAGCCACTCTTCAAGCGTATCACACAATACAGTGTCCGAAACATCCGGCCAATCCCTCTCAGGGAAGGCAGATCGCACCAACAGTAAACGCCCCTGCAACTGGCGGACAGCTTCATTCATCGGCAAAAGCGTCAATCCGGACGCACGGAGTGCACCTACGACAGCCGGCACCGTCTGAGTTGCTGACGGAATAACTGTTTCGGCAGATAGCTGAACACTACCCAAGCGCTCCAGCCGCTTGGCAATAACGCGCCCCTCACGATCATCCCAACTCACTATTGTTTCACAGCGGATATGTTTTGAACGCTCCTCACGTATAAGCGTTTCGGATATTTCAGAGGCAAGATGGATGATAGCTTCAGTCTGATTTCCGCCATCCAGCGCCAGCGCAATAATATAATCAGACGCTCTGACCGCACTACGCTCAGAAAAACGTGCTCCACGGCCACTGGCAAGCAAGTACCCGTCACCGCCATTTCCCCTGTGCTTTGCAAGACGATCGGGGTAAGCCACCAGCAGCAACCGGGTAATACAGTCATCATCGCATACCCAATCTTTTTCCGCTGCGGGGATAGCCATAAACCGTTCCAGTTGGCGAGCAACACGTTCCACGTTTTTTACAGCCGAAAGATCCATTTTATGGTCGTTACGCCCTGATAAGCGCCAGTTTTTAAGAGCTTCCAGGCGATCTGCAATATCCGAGCGGCTTATCTGCGGCATGTTATTACCGACATCGGAACGGAACAGGTCCCGTTCCGAAAGAAGAGCCGCCAACTGGCATCCCAAACCGGAACAACATAGTTCTCTAGAACGAAGTAATAGTCGGCCAAGTCGTGGATGAAGCGGCATCCGCACAACTTCTCGGCCAAGAGGTGTGATACGGCCAGTATCATCAAACAGGTCAAGTTCTACAAGCAGGCGGCGGGCCGATTCCTGTGCTGCAACGGGTGGCACATCCAGCCAGCCAAGCTGCTGCAGATCCGTAACACCCCACGCTGCCAGTTCAAGCAAAAGCTGTGACAAATCGGTGACATTGATCTCGGGTGGCGTGTATGCAGACATCGCATGGAGTGTGTGAGGGGTGTAGAGACGATAACATACACCGGGAGCGGTGCGACCTGCACGACCGGCTCGTTGCTCGGCAGAAGCACGCGATTCGCGAACTGTAACCAGGCGATTCAAGCCATTGCCAGGATCATATTGCAACCGCCGCGATACCCCGCAATCAATGACTGTCCGAACACCTTCAATGGTCAGACTGGTTTCTGCAATACTGGTTGCCAACACTATTTTGCGCTGTGGGCCTGCCTGAATAACTTTCTGCTGCTCTGCAATCGGCAGATCACCATACAGTTGGCAAACTATTATATTTAGCGGCACGGCTCCAGATTCTGCCAACTGGGCAGCGCAAGCACGAATTTCGCCGGAGCCGGGCAAAAATGCGAGGATATCACCTTCTGTTTCATTCAGCGCCCGTATAACCGCTGTTGCCACGCGTTGCGAAAGACGTGTATGCCATTTATCATCCAGATATTTCATTTCAACAGCAAAACATCGACCTTCAGAACTAATGACAGGAGCGTTGTCAAGCATCCGGGCAAGCGGCTGAAGATCAAGCGTCGCAGACATGACCATTATTTTAAGATCGGTACGCATCTGCTGCACCTCACGGCAGAGGGCTAGACCAAGATCGGCATGGATGCTCCGTTCATGAAATTCGTCGAAAATAACCATTGCCACGCCGGCAAGCTCAGGATCAGCCTGAATCCGGCGGGTTAGAATTCCCTCTGTTACCACCTCAATTCGCGTGGTTTTAGAAGTGCAGCTATCAAAGCGAATAGAGTAACCAACTGTACCTCCAACCTCTTCACCAAGACTTTTAGCCATCCAGCGGGCAGCTGATACTGCAGCGATCCGCCGCGGCTCCAGCATAATAATACGGCCGGCATCAGAAGGGATAACATCAAGCAGGGCCAGCGGAACGCGTGTTGTTTTACCAGCCCCAGGAGCGGCATGAAGAATGATGTTCTGATTAGTACGGACTGATTCAAGAAGAAGAGGAAGAATGTCATCAATTGGGAGTTTAGTCATGGATTGGATCAATTTTTTACCAATTTGAATTGAATATTTTATTAACCACGGAGAGGCAGGGATATTCACAACATTCCCTGTATCTCCGTGGTAATAGCTTTTATGGAGATTAAAGATTCCTTCCGGCCGCCTCGGCAAACAGCCGCAACTTTTGCATCATTATATCAAATTTGACCGGTTTCAGAGACTGGGCACCATCAGATGATGCGTGTTCCGGGTCCGGGTGTACTTCTACTATCAATCCGTCTGCCCCCGCTGCTACCGCCGCATAACACATTGGAGCCACATAATGATGATTACCGGTACCATGTGATGGATCAATAACAACCGGTAGATGAGTTTTTCCTTTCAGAACCGGAATCGCCGATAAATCAAGGGTATTACGAGTGGCAGTCTCAAAGGTGCGGATACCACGTTCGCAAAGAATCACGGACTGGTTGCCCTCACTCATAATATATTCAGCACTCATCAGCAACTCCTGAATTGTCATAGCCATCCCCCGTTTCAAGAGGACCGGTTTGCCAAGCTGACCAACTTTTTTGAGCAGCGCAAAATTCTGTGAATTTCTGGCACCAATCTGCAGTATATCGGAATACTCCGCCACCATTTCGGCTGTTTCCGGATTAATAACTTCCGTCACAAAAGGAAGGCCAGTCAAATCACGCGCCTTGGCCAGCAGCTTCAACCCTTCCTCTTCAAGCCCCTGGAAGGAATAGGGTGAGGTGCGCGGCTTGAATGCCCCACCCCGCAAAATATGGGCTCCGGCTTTTTTTACTGCAAGAGCAGACTCTAGAATCTGTTCCTCACTCTCCACCGAGCAAGGGCCTGCCATGACAACAATCTGCGAGCCACCTATGACAACACTGTCACTGATACGTACCACGCTGGACTCCTTTTTGACTTCAAGTGAAGCCAGTTTATACGGTTGCAGGATTGGAACAACATTCTCCACACCATGCAGAGATTCCAACGCCTGCAGAGCGGACTTGGCACGCTCATCACCAATCGCACCGATCACGTCACGCGTCGCACCATGAATTACATGTGACGTATAGCCCAACTCTTTGATACGTTTCAGAACTTCATCTTTGTCTTTCTTTGCAGCTCCTGCTTTCATTACAATAATCATTTTCTGATCCTTTCCCACAAACAATTAGAGCCGGAAGTTTCCCCGGCTCTGACCCATCTGATGCACAGACAGTAAAAAACCGGGGAGACTTTCGTCTGCCCCGGTTTGTGGTTTCGTGTAATAGCTTCCTCGCTTACACCTCTACCCGGGCAGACGGCCTGAAATAAAAGCCGAACCAAAAGTAAAAGCTGAAAGCGATGTAGAAGCGGTTTGAGTTCATAGTTAGGTACTAAATCACAGAGACATGCCAGTTGTCAAGCTAGAATCACGCGGTTAATTCATCTACTACATCGACCAGTTTCGGCAAATCAGGTTTGGTCAAAATACAGTTGGCACCCAGTCCGATCCATTTGCGTTTATTATCTTCCGAAGCAAGTGAGGAAAAAATAGCTATGGGCATGTCCTTCAGTGAATCTTCCTTGCGTACAAGCGAAGTAAGATGGAGACCATCCATTTGTGGCATTTCAACATCCGTAATCATCATGTGTATATGATCACGGAACGTCCCACCTCCTTGAGCCACTTTTTGAAGAACTTCCTGAATAATGCTCCATGCCTCGGCACCATTCTCTGCCTCAACAACTAAGTATCCGGCAGATCTGAGACTGCTACAGAGAGTCTTGCGTATAAAAACTGAGTCATCAGCAACCAGAATAGTTCTACTCTCACGTTCCGGGTTAGACTCCGCGCGATTCATCATAAGAGAGTCAAGCGGCTTTAGAGCACTTTCAGAACAGAGCTCAGCAACAATCTTCTCAAAATCAAGCACCAAAATAATCCGATCATCCATTTTAACAAGACCGGTAACCTCATCACTATGGACGGATGCCGCTGGGGCTTCTACGTTCTTCCATGAAATTCGGTAAATTCTGGAAACAGAATGGACCAGAACCCCCACCATCAGATTGTTAAACTCTAGGACCACGACTCGGTCTGCCACAAGATCCCCGGTAGATTTATTCAGTACCGTCGCAAGATTAATAATAGTAATAACCTTGTCGCGCAGCTTGATCATTCCTTCAACACCCGGCTTGGCATTTACCACCCGTGACATTTGTGGCAAACGGATAATTTCACGGACCTTAGCTACATTAACACCGTAGTAACAAGGGAGTACGTTGCCATTCCAGTCAACTTCGTCAATTCTGAACTCAACTATTTCAAGTTCGTTAGTATCGCTTTCAAGAAGTATTTTGCTCTGTTGCGTCATATGTACCTTTCGTATTACAGAGATGCGTCAGTATAGCACGCTTTTATATAAAATAAAGTACGTTGTAAAAAAAACTATTTTTTAGATGCTGTACTCTGTGTCCGGCTGAACTTGACTCTCCTTAAAGCTTGTGATAGCTTTTTACCCTAATTTCTCACATAGAGGTACGTAATGTTTTTCCCACCGCGCGACACATTTCATGCTCTTGCTGAAAAAGGCAACCTGATTCCAGTTTATCGGGAAATCATGGCTGACATGGATACACCGGTATCGGCTTTTAGAAAGCTTGATGACGGTCGTTTTTCATATCTCCTTGAAAGTATTGAGGGTGGGGAAAAATGGGGGCGATACAGCTTTCTTGGTTCCAATCCATCTCTTATTATCCGTTCCAAGGGAAATGTGGTTGAAACCATCGAGAACGGTGTAACTACGACCGCAACTGTCGATGACCCGCTGGCCAGCATCCGTGATGTACTTGCCCGCTTTTCTCCGGTGGAGGTGGAAGGATTGCCGCGCTTCTTCGGCGGCGCTGTCGGCTACTTGGGTTACGACATGGTGCGGCACTTCGAGCATCTCCCTACGGACAAACCGGCCCTGATTGATGCCTATGACTCTTACTTTCTCATCACCGATACAATTGTCATCTTCGACAACATGCGTCAAAAGATCAAGGTGGTGTCCAACGCACATCTAAACGGTGAAATAACAGCGGAACAGGCTTATAGCGAGGCAACTGAAAAGATCAACAACATCGTTCAGAGATTACGAATCCCTCTGCCTACTGAAAAAAAGGCACCTTTAGGCAGTCAGATTGAGCTTCGCTCCAACATGACCCGCGAAAAATACGAGGCTGCCGTAGAAAAGGCAAAAGAATATGTCCGGGCTGGCGACATCATTCAGGTTGTTCCTTCTCAACGTTTCAGCGGTGCGCTCTCGGCTGATCCGTTCGACATTTATCGCGTAATGCGTACCCTCAACCCATCCCCATACATGTTCTTTCTCCGTCTGGATGATACTGTCATAGTCGGAGCATCGCCTGAAGTAATGGTGCGTAAGGAAGGAAATCTGGTTGAGTTGCGCCCCATTGCCGGCACTCGCCCACGCGGCGCAACCCCCGAGAGTGACGCACAATTGGCTGAAGAGTTACTGGCCGACCCAAAGGAACGGGCTGAACACGTTATGCTAGTGGACTTGGGAAGGAACGATCTGGGCAGAGTCTGCAAGACCGGTACAGTTAACGTAACCGAACTAATGGTTATTGAACGATACTCCCACGTCATGCACATTGTTTCAAACGTGCAGGGCGAACTTGAAGGCAAAAGAGACGCCTTCGACCTGGTACGCGCTACCTTCCCGGCCGGCACTCTCTCTGGAGCCCCCAAGGTCAGAGCCATGCAGATCATCGACGAATTGGAACCTGTGCGCCGCGAGATTTATGGCGGTGCTGTGGGCTATTTCTCATTTTCAGGCAACATGGATCTGGCCATCACCATTCGTACCTTGGTGATAAAGGACGGCATGGTACACCTGCAGGCCGGTGGAGGAGTCGTTGCCGACTCCGATCCTGCGGAAGAATGGCAGGAAACTGTCAACAAGGCCATGGCTGCTCGGCGAGCGATAGAGATTGCCGAGAAAGGATTGGAATAAATGCTTCTAATGATCGATAATTATGACTCTTTCACCTACAATATTGTCCAGTATTTTGGACAACTGGGTGAAAACGTCCAGGTACGTCGTAATGATAAAATAACTTTAGCCGAGATTGAAGACCTCAAACCCGAACGACTTGTTATTTCTCCAGGACCCTGTTCTCCTGAGGAGGCCGGCGTTTCAGTTTCAGCAATCAAGCATTTCGCCGGCAAGATCCCAATTTTGGGAGTATGTCTAGGCCATCAATCTATCGGATATGCCTTTGGTGGCAAGGTACTTCGAAGTTCCTCTCTTATGCATGGCAAGACGTCACCAATTATTCACAACGGCCTGGAGTTGTTTGCAGGCCTCCCAAACCCATTCCTGGCAACTCGCTACCACTCTTTGATTGTCGATCGTCCCACCCTGCCAGATTGTCTGGAAATTACTGCTTGGGTAGAAAATGGTGAAATCATGGGACTACGCCACAAAGAACTACCTATCTGGGGAGTGCAGTTCCATCCGGAATCAATCCTGACCGAGGGTGGAATGGATCTGCTCCGTAATTTTTTAGCCATCAGCAGCAGCTAATTCTCGCAACCATCTCTTGAAAGAGTCCGATTTCCCGTCAATTTTTACGTTGACATTTCTCGGCAAGAATTGTTAGAGTAACAATTCATTCAAGCACAAATTCAGGAGGAAGAAGTATGAAGTGTCAGACTGTACTTGCAGGTACCGAGTGTACCTTTTGGGGAAAACAGGGGTGTATATTTCCTGATGGTTCCTGCCAGACTATTGCAGAAAATTGTGAAGGGTGTGAACGTGTTGTGACCGGCAGCATTGGTCAAGTATGCAGCGCATATCCTGCACCAGCTAAAAAATGGACCGGTGGAATCTGCAATTTCGCCTCCCACGTAAAAGTCGATCTCTCGATTGCTGAACTAAAGGTCAACCCGCTCAAAGCTTCCAAAAAAGCTGCCGGTGCCAAGAAAAAGAAATAGTTTTACGTTTCAACACCATCATTATTAAAGGGGGAATTTCTATTCCCCCTTTTTTTATTCTGGAGGCATCCTGATGTCGTTCACCACCCTCACCTGCCCTTCCTGCGGATCCGGCGTAAAGCAGTATCAAAATCCATTTCCAACCGTAGACATAATTATAGAGTTGGACAACGGTATTATCCTGATTGAACGGCGGAACGAGCCTTTTGGCTGGGCTCTGCCGGGTGGCTTTGTAGATTATGGGGAATCTTTAGAGTCTGCTGCTGTTAGGGAAGCAAGAGAAGAAACATCGCTTGAGATTTCAAATCTGCGGTTATTGGGATGTTATTCCGATCCAGCGCGTGACGACCGGATGCATACAATTTCAACAGTTTACATTGCAAATAGCAAAGGCACTCCCCACGCTGCAGATGACGCACTGAATTTGGCTGTTTTCAAAATGGATTCATTGCCGGAACAACTCTGTTTTGACCACGCCCGAATTCTTGCAGATTATGCTGCAGCAGTCAGGCCTTCATGTCAGCGTAACAATACAATCACTTAAGATTTATATTTGTGTCGAGACAAAATTTTAGCGAAGGTACCGCAGCTATCAAACCGATCTCAAAACATTTGGCATAATACAGCATCAAACCCGCTTGCGCACACTCATCAAGATTATATGAAATATTATCCTGCCAATAGGCCAGCAACCGATCGTGCCCCAACCAGTTAGCTTCTATTGCGCACATCGCAATCTGTCCCAGTTGACGCGGGACTAGCTCTTTGGCCTGAATCAACTGTTGTGAAAGCTTAATAAGTTCAGCCCGTCCAGCAACCTCATTACGACAGAGCCAGAGAGCAAATACGAACGGATAGCCGGTCCATGCATACCACAACTCACCAAGATCATATACGAACAAATCCGATTTTTCTAAAGACGCCCGCAGCGCAGAATCACCGATAAGCAGCAGGGCAGATGAATCAATGTCTGCAACAGAGGCACCTGACTGAGCCACTTCATAGGTACATAAGCAATCGAAACGTTGACCGAGCAAGATTTTGAGTAAATTTACGGAGGTGGCGGATTCTGAGCTAAGCAGAACTTTACAGCCATCAAGCTTTTCGACAGGCACCTTGGAAAAGAGCAGTACACTCGCCACAGCGCCGATGCTTGAAATTGAAAGCTGCGGTAGAATTGTGTAGCGGTCTGGATGATATGCATACTCAATCGATGAAGAGGGACATACATCAATATCACCCGCAAGAAGCATCCTGTTCAGTTTAGCCGGAACTCCAGTAATAAACTCATAGCCAAAACAGGGAAATTGTTCCCGAAGAACATGAAAGAGCGGGGTGCAGTTAGCGTACTCTATCTCGCCTATTTTCAGCATCAGCGGGTGCCAGAGTACAGTTTATCCGCATCACCTTCCACAACTCTTACCCCCTCCCTTTCCAGAAGTTCTCCAGTCACCTGCCAATAGGTGGTCAAAGCCTTTGTATAATCAACAACTGCCTTTATCTGATTACTCTTTGAAACGGCAAGATCATTTTCGACATCAAGAACATCCTTGGTAGTAGCCAAACCAACCTCATTTTTACGCATGAACGCTCTCAGTCGTTCTTCTGCAAATATTTTTCCCCTATCAGCCACCTCAATCTGTTTATAGCCGACAACGACACCTCGAATAGCCGCTTTGACTTCTTTTGTCGAACTTTCTTCAAGGCTCCTCAATTGCAGGGAGACCTGTTCGGTTTTCAACCTGCTTTTACGATAATCATTTTCTGCGACACCATTTCCCAGCGGATAACTTAAATTAAGTCCCACGCTCCAAACTGGGTAATCAAAGGTGAGAACCTTATCCATATTCCGTTGATAGGCACTATCGAGGCCAGTTAACTGGGCAGAGGCGGTCAAGGTCAAATCCGGACGTGTCTTTTGGCTAAGGTTTTTGGTTTGAAGCTCATATAACTCCAAATTGCGTTTCTGCTCCCGTATATCCGGCCGATTCAGCGCTTTCTGAATTGCATCATTCTCAACAGGTACAACCTGATCACGCGTTGGCAAATCAACAGTCTTTAGATCACCAACCTTGGCATCCATCTGCAGAAGCAGACGCAGTACATCAACCTGATCACTAACAGCCCGCTCGGCATCAATAAGATCCTTTTCACGAGTTACAGCCCCGAATTCTGCGTTAAGCACCTCCATAGCAGGAAGGACTCCAGCCTTGACACGCGATTGAGTTTCAAAAAGAATCTTTTGAGCCAGTTCCAGCGAAACTTTTTTAACATCTCGCTCCTCCCGCAGACTGTATAGCTTGAAGTATTCCGTACGAACCTGAGCTACAGTTGCCAACAAAAGTGAATTGAACCGTTCGAGTGATGCAAATTTTGAGAATCTGGATAAATTGATGGCTATTTCAGTTGCCTCACGTCCAACGTTTTTCAAAAGAGGTTGGCTAATGCTGGCTCCCAGTCCGGTCTGCCAACTACTTGATGGGGTATCGGCATGCCAGTTATTAAATTTAATTTCAGCCGTACCACCGGTCCAAAAAAGTTGTTTGAGAGAAGAATTAAGTGCCAAAGTATTTCCTGGAGAACTGGACAAAGTGCCTGCGGCTACCTCAGAATCAGTATAGCTGGCTTGAAGTATAAGAAGAGGGTCATATATTGAGCGATTAATGTTAATATCAGCCTCGAACTGAGCCGAGTTATAAAGCTCAGCCCGTACGTCCAGATTCTTCTCAACAGCCATTCGAATGGCATTATTAAGAGTCAGCAAAAGTGGAGCCTCTGAGGAATATACTGTAACAGGAAGAATCAGCATCGAAAGTAACAACAATATTGGCAGGCGCACGTCTAGGTTCCTTTCAAACAAAACAGGGCGAGATCACTACATGATCTCGCCCTTATAGCATAATTTATATCAAAGATTAATCCCTGTTTTCAATATAGTCTGCATAATCATCAGCTGACAAAAGATTCTTAAGCTCCTCAGGATCGTCTAGGGATACCTCAATCAGCCAGGCACCATCGTACGGGTCGTCATTGAGCAGTTCCGGATTGTCCAGTGCTTCGTGATTTATGTTCAGCACAGTCCCGCTAAAGGGTGCATAAATTGAAGCAACCGTCTTTCGCGCTTCTATTGAGCCGATTGAATCATCCTGCTCAATTGAATCTCCTTCATCAGGAAGCTCCACTCCACTGATTATCCCCAGTTCCTCCTGAGCAAAGTCCGTAATACCAATAACAGCCGAACTGTTTTCAATTCTGACCCAGACATGTTCCTTTGAATATTTCAGTTCATCTGGAAAGTCCATGGCATCTACTCCAGCACTATTCGTTCAAGGAAAGAGGTGTCAATATCGCCATCAATGAAATCTTTATGAGCCATGATGCGTTTATGAAAAAAGATGGTAGTTTTGATCCCTTCAATACGAAATTCGTCAAGTGCTCGCGCCATTCGCTTGATAGCTTCTTCACGAGTATCAGCATGAACTATCAACTTCCCGATTAGTGAATCATAATTTGGCACAACCGAATATTGATCGTACACAAACGAATCAACACGTACACCAAAACCACCCGGTGGATGATATGCGGTTATTTTACCGGGACATGGTGTAAATTTGAATGGGTCCTCTGCATTTATACGGCACTCAATAGCGTGCCCTCTGATCTGTATATCTTCTTGTTTATATCGAAGAGGAATTCCTGCAGCCGAACGGATCTGCTCTCGGACCAAGTCAACACCGGTAATCATTTCAGTCACAGGGTGCTCAACCTGTATACGAGTATTCATCTCCATGAAGTAAAAATTATTTTGTTTATCTACCAGAAACTCGACTGTCCCAGCACTGTTATAACCGACTGCAGCGGCAGCCTTAACAGCAGCATCACCCATGGCCTTACGGATTTCAGGCGTGACAACTGTTGAGGGGGCTTCCTCAATTAATTTCTGATGGCGACGCTGAATTGAGCAGTCCCTCTCCCCAAGATGAATTACATTACCATGTTTGTCACCCAGAATCTGGATCTCAACATGACGAGGTTTTTCGCAGTACCGTTCAATGTAGACCTCTGGATTACCAAATCCAGATTGGGCTTCAGCACGAGCCGTTGCAAAAGCGTTAGGTAGGGCAGCCTGTGAATGAACAATCTTCATTCCACGTCCGCCACCACCTGCGGTAGCCTTTATGATAACCGGGAAGCCGATTTCCTTCGCGACTTTGACAGCATCCTCAACAGTTTTCACGCCTTCCTTGGTACCTGGCAGAATCGGCACTCCCTGCTTAATAACTGCCTGACGTGCGCTGATTTTATCGCCCATGATACGCATACTTTCAGCGGTTGGACCGATAAAGGTAATGCCGCACTTTTCACATACCTCGGCAAATTTAGCGTTTTCAGATAGAAAACCGTATCCTGGATGAATCGCCTCGGAATCAGTCAATTCAGCTGCGCTGATTATGGCATTTATATTTAAGTAACTCTGGGCACTGGGAGCCGGCCCGATACAAACGCTCTCGTCGGCCAATTTGACATGCAGAGAGTGAACATCGGCCTGGGAATAGACAGCAACCGTCTTGATGCCCAGTTCCTTACAAGCTCTGATAATCCTGACAGCAATTTCGCCGCGATTGGCAATAAGTACTTTATGAAACATGAAGACGAACCCCGCTGTGGAATATAAATTTTAAAGTTTCTGGATTACGAACAGTGGATCTCCGAATTCTACCGCCTGAGCATTGTCTTTGCAAACCTTTATGATCTTGCATTTACACTCGGCTTCAATCTCATTCATCAACTTCATTGCTTCTACAATACAGAGTACCTGCCCTTTCTCTACAACCTGGCCAACTGTAACATAAGGTGCTGCCTCTGGGCCTGGGGCTGCGTAAAAAGTTCCGACGATCGGAGAATTAAGCGTATCGCCAACCTCAACGGTCGGAGCAACAGGAGTGACCGGAGCAGCAGCAGTAGCTGTTGGAGCTTGCTGATAGCCGGATGGGGCGTACTGTTGGGCTGCAGGAGCGGCAAATGTAACATATTCCGGTTTTTGTCCGCGCTTGATAATAATTTTCTCGTCAGAATTATCCATTTCAAATTCGGTTATGTCTGTTTCTGTCACAAGCTTAATCAGCAGTCTCAGGTCCTTGATATCCATTCTAGTTTGTCTCCTTTTACAGTCAATCTGATAGTGGTGAATCTAATTTATGATAAACTGCGCTTACAAACCTGCCTTTAAAAATCAGAAAGAGTCCCTTAATCAAACACTATAAAATCAGTAATTGTTTATCAGCACTGGTGAGAACGTCGCAACCATCAATGGTCACTACCACGGTATCCTCAATCCTGACACCCCCAAAACCTGGAATATAAATACCGGGTTCAATAGTTATAACCATTCCTTCTTCCAACACTGCAGTACTACGCGGAGAAAGCGTCGGCATTTCGTGAATTTCCAGTCCGATACCGTGCCCTAATCCGTGCCCAAAATAGTCACCATATCCGTTATCACGGATATATGAGCGTGCGAC
This sequence comes from Geobacteraceae bacterium, assembly GCA_025355965.1. Classification (GTDB taxonomy): domain Bacteria; phylum Desulfobacterota; class Desulfuromonadia; order Geobacterales; family Pseudopelobacteraceae; genus JACRCG01. The sequence continues at coordinate 41,562 of JANXYR010000060.1, read as the reverse complement.
CTCATCCAGATCCTTACAGCTGACACCAGACTTGACCGCATCAATAGCAAGATCATGGGCTATTTTGACAATTGCGTGGATCTCCCGCGCACGAGTTTCCGGCTTTCCGCAAGCAACTGTGACCGTTTCGTCAGAATTATAGCCATTTTTCAACGCGCCAAAATCAATTGTAACAAGATCACCTGATTGAATAATCTTGTCACTGGCCCTACCGTGCGGCATGGCACCACGTTCACCGGAAGCAACGATAAAATCAAAAGCTTTACCCTCTGCACCACGTCGTCTCATCTCAAACTCAAGTGCTAAGGCAATATCAACTTCTCTAACTCCAGGCTTGATATCATCCAAAACTGAAGTCAAGGCCAATGACGAAAGCGTGGCAACCGATCTAAGATGTTCAATTTCATCATGTTCTTTACAAATACGAATTTCATCTAGATTAGTGCCGAGCTCCACCAACTCAATTCCGACCAGTTTTTCAGACATCCGCCTAAAAGCACTGACAGTTGTGTGAGCAGCTTCAAAACCAATCCGGTCAAGACCATATTCATTTGCCAATACAGCGACAGTGTCAATACGGATTGCACCGCATTCCCTGACTTCAGCACTCCTAATTTCTTCCGCAGCCTGTGCTGTATAACGTGAATCACACAAAAACCATTCGTGATCCTGCGATATAAGTAACACACCTTCGCTGCCAGTAAAGCCAGAGAGATAACGAATATTCTTGAGATCAGTGAACAAAACAGCTTTAAGTGAATATTCTTCAAAGAACCGCTTTAAACGAGAACTTCTGTTTTTTAGCATAAATGAAACCTTGGCTACAAACAGTTTTTACGTATCGCCCTAAAACAGGCGATATGAATGCATAATTATTTATTTATTTTTAACGTGATTAAATAATGCGCGCAAGCCAAGCAGATAACTGTCCTGCCCAAATCCGCAGATCTGGCCAACGACAACCGGGGCGACCATGCTTTTATGCCTAAACGTCTCTCGGCGGTGGATATTGGAGAGATGTACCTCAACACATGGAAGCCCTACAGCCGACAGGGCATCGCAAATTGCAATACTGGTGTGGGTGTAAGCGGCAGGATTGATAAGAATGCCTTGGCACTCATTTGAAACGGCCTGGATTGTATCGATCAGTTCGCCTTCGGAGTTGGATTGAAAAAAAGAAAGTTCACACCCCAAATCCGTGGACAGCTCAAACAGCGAAGAATTTATATCTTCAAGGGTTTGGCTGCCGTATATCCCGGGTTCGCGTCTTCCAAGCAGATTCAGATTAGGCCCATGAAGAACTAAAAATTTCATAGCTATGAAAGTTCCTGAAGCATTTCGAATGATTTGAGTTTGAGCATATAACGACCCTTGCCAACATTTCCTCCACGACTCATTATTAGGGCGGCAAAAAGATCCTCGTTTAAAATTCTGACAACGAGACAGGTACGGGTAGTTGTAATAGAAACTTCTTCAAGTTCCCCCATTTTAATAACATCAACAGCACGCTTGATTTCTTTAAGTACCGTTGCATACTCAACAGACAGGAGCTGCATATCGAACTCCGACTGGTCAACAGTGACTTCATCAATTGGAATGCCGTCATAGGCCATAATTATTGCGGCCAGAGCCCCATCAACGGACTGGACAATCGTGCTCAGTGCATCTCTTAGCGACATGATTTAATCCTCCTGATATTTTCAAGCCACCCGTCAAGTGTAGAAATGGTATTATCTGCGCCCGCTTGCAGAGATATAGGAGATTCTTCTACCTGCTGTTTTTCAAATGTAGATATAACAGAATTTTCCGAAAGATCTATGTACGCTGTTTCCTGAAAAATCGTTTCGGCAGGCATATAAATAGCTTGTTCAGCTGCAACGTCCTCTTCAAAGATATCGCCAGTTTTTTCTGTACCAAGGCCTGATGAACCACTATCAAGTGCCTCAAGATCAGCTACACGCTCAGCTGTTACTCTATCTTGAGGATTATCAGCAAGAATGGCGCGATATATTTCAAGCGCTTTATGAATAAACCCTTGCGTTACGTACAGCTCAGCCAATGTACCGGTAGAAAGTGGGTCGTGAAGCGGGGCATCTAAACCGGCAGACTCTTCAGAATAATCCTGGAAATAGTCTCCGGATTCCGTAGAATCTTTTTCTACAGCATCAAACTCTTCCACTATTTCCAAATCTTCGATAATCTCTTCATCATCATCTTCATCCGATTCACTGGAAGATTTTATCACCCCAGCAGATCGTTCTAGCGATTCAAGCTCAATCCGGCATTCAACATCATCTGGTGCAAACTCCAGTGCGGCCCTAAAGGCCTGACTGGCAGCTTCCTGATTACCCGCATCAGCAAGAAGGCGACCCAACAATTTTTGAGATGATATATCCTCGGGCATCGCCTTTACAACGAGCTTTAACGCAGCTAGAGCCTCATCATCTAGTCCCTTGGCGTGGCACGAAAGAGAAAGGGCCCGTTGACCAGACAGATAGCCAGGGTGTTTTGCAACGCCCTGACGCGCAATATGAAGGGCGTCATCAACCAACCCAACTTTTAGATAAACATCGGCCAGTTGAGCAAAGCAGAACGAATCTGGTGATTTTGCAAGTCGTTCCTCAAGATTTTTGATATCCGTCCAGAATGAAGCTGATTCTTTCATAGTTATGTCTCCAACCCGCTCAATGTGAGCAGCTCTCCAGGAGTATGCTGCGACATTGCATACATGCCAATGCCCTGATTACAAATAAAAGTAATGCTGCCGCCTTTGGACTTCTTGTCAGCTGCAACAGCGTCAATTAACTGCTGTCTGTCATAATGCGGGATCTCAACCGGGAGACCACACTTGACAATAAGAGAATATATTCTTAAAAATTCTTCCTCGCTGCAAAGACTTTTTGCAACAGAAACCCTGGCTGCCAAAACCATTCCTATTGCAACCGCATCACCATGCACCAAAGAACTATAACCTGAGATAGATTCAAAAGCATGGCCAAGTGTGTGGCCGTAATTCAGAATAGCACGCAAACCGGCTTCCTTTTCGTCAAACTCTACCACCTGTGCCTTTAATTGACAGGAACGAAGAATGATCTCTATCAGGACATCAGGATCCTTAGCTAAAATTGCGGCAATATTTTTTTCTACAAATTCAAAAAACGAGTGATCAATAACTACACCGTATTTAATCACCTCAGCAAGACCAGCACGGAACTGGCGTTGATCAAGCGTAGCAAGAGTACTAACATCAATCAAAACCAGACAAGGCTGATAAAAAGCACCAATCAAATTTTTGCCCTTAGGATGATCAATGCCAGTTTTTCCGCCTACACTACTGTCCACTTGCGCTAAAAGTGTGGTTGGCACCTGAATAAACGGAATACCTCTCATCCAGGTTGCGGCGGCATAACCGGCCACGTCCCCTACAACACCCCCACCAAGCGCGACAATAAAAGAGCTACGATCAACACCTGACGCAAGAAGGGCATCATAGACATGATTTAGAGTTGTGCTGTTTTTATACTCCTCGCCATCTGGTATTTCAATATGTACAACAGTAAAACCGGCAGCCGTTAGAGCTTCCTGCACAACAGCACCGTACAGTGTAGCAACTGTGGAGTTTGAAATGACTGCAGCCATCCCCTTCAAGCCAATAGTCAGGCACCGCTGGCCAAGCGATGCAAGAGTACCACGTTCAATCACAATATTGTAGCTGTTATCAGCAAGATTTACAGACAGAATACTCACTCAAAAGCCCCTTCAAACTGCATAAAATCTCTGCCGCAACATCTTCCACGGATTTCCCATCCGTGTCAATTCTAATATCAGCATCAGCATAAAATTGTTCGCGCTCATTCATCAGCACTTCTGCGCGAATTGCGGCATCCTCACCTGACAGAAGAGGCCGGTTGCTACAGCCATTCAGGCGAACCAACATCTGTTCCAGTGTCACCATCAGGTTGATGATTACACCCTTTCTTCGCATCAGAATGCGATTCTGCGGGCAAATCACCGCCCCACCACCGGTAGCAACAACACTTCGCTCCTCCGTTGACAGAATCTGCTCTAGCTTAGAGCTTTCCAGAGTACGAAACGCCGGTTCACCTTTACTGGCAAAGATTTCATTGACTGAACATCCAGCCGCAGCTACTATTTCTGCATCCAGATCTACAAAACGGTAACCAAGTCTCTCCGCCACAATTTTGCCAACAGTGCTTTTACCGCTTCCCATAAAACCAGTCATGATCAACGGGCGCTCAGCCATTACGAATCTGTTCACGATATCCTTCCAGATTACGTCGAATTTCAAAGATCGAATCACCACCAAACTTTTCCAGTAAAGCATTGGCAATTTCGATCGCTACTACCGCTTCTGCGACCACTAAGGCGGCAGGCACCGCGCAGGTATCTGAACGTTCGACAGTCGCCTCAAAAGGCTCATGTGTACGCATATCTACAGAGCGAAGAGGTGAATAAAGCGTAGGTATCGGTTTCATGGCGGCCCGCACAACAATAGGCTCACCATTTGACATACCACCTTCAATACCGCCGGCATTATTGCTGTCTCGTTTGTAGCCATCCTTGTAGAAAATTTCATCATGCACGCGAGAGCCTGGTCTGCGTGCAGCGTCAAAACCGATTCCGACCTCTACACCCTTGATGGCCTGAACGCTCATCAGCGCCATAGCAAGGCGCGCATCCAGTTTACGATCCCAATGCACATAGCTTCCAAGGCCTGGTGGGACGCCAATCACCTGCACCTCAACAACCCCCCCCAACGTATCGCCGCCAGACTTAGCCGCATCAATAACCCTCTTCATATCTACTTCAGCAGACATATCACAGCAGAACGTTTCCGAACACGCTGCACGCTGCCAAAGGAGTTCTATAGGTTCCTGCGGAGTAATGGCACAAATCCCACCTAACTCTGTCACAAAACCACCCACACTGATGCCAAACTCGGCCAACAATGCTTTAGCTACAGCACCAACAGCGACTCTAACAGCTGTTTCACGGGCACTTGAACGCTCCAACACGTTACGCACATCGCTCTGATTATACTTTAAAACGCCCGAAAGATCAGCATGACCTGGGCGCGGACGGGTCACTGCACTGGAGTCATCGCGATACTCCAAAAGGGGCGACATCTTCTCGGACCAGTTTTCCCAGTCGCGATTCACAACCACCAGCGTAACAGGAGATCCGATTGTTTCTCCCCAACGAACTCCGGAAAGGAGCTGGGCAGTATCCTTCTCTATTTTCATCCTGTCACCACGACCATACCCCTGCTGCCGCCGTAACAGATCATGATTTAGCATTTCGGCAGAGAGATGAATTCCGGCTGGTAGTCCTTCAATAATTGCACTCAACTGAGGCCCGTGTGACTCTCCGGCCGTCAGGTAACGAAATATACTCACAAAAAACCTCCACAGATGATCCAAAGCGGGGGCAAAATAGCATTTATGATGCGATTACGGCAAGATAAAAGAGGTCAGTAGTACTCTTCCTGATATGATGGCACTTCATCCAGAAAACCGGGGCGCACGGTAGCGTGCTTGAGAGCTAAATCCACATCTGCGATCAGCCGCTCTCGGTCCTTGGGATAGCTGCCGGCCAGATTGAGAAAGTTGGAAACATGATTAGAACGGAGAATGGTTTTGGCAGGATGTAGATGTTGAAGCATTTCTCTCGCCTCCAACATCAACTCGCGCCGGGTACATTGCTTGATAGTGCTGATAAAATCAGCATTATGACGGTGAAACATCGTCAACAGGGAAAAATATTCCGGATTAACACGATTGACCCACTCTGCCGTAGCGCGGGCGTGCTGCAGGCTTCGACCGCGCCCGGCCAAACCGAGGATGGCTGTTACAGACATTTTCATTCCAGCATCTCGGGCCACCTGCGCTAGCTCCGCCATCCTCTTGGACTCAAAACCTTTATTAACAGCCAGCAGCGTTGTATCATCACCCGACTCCAGACCGAAATAGATAATTTTAAGACGCTTCATACGCAGTATGGCGAGCTGCCCGGCACTTTTGGTAATAAGACTGTTAGGAGAAGCATACGAAGCGATGCGAGTTAGTCCTGGAAATGTTACTGCCATAGCATCAAGAATTATACAGAGATCATCAAATGGGTAAACAAGAGCATCGCCATCAGCCAGAAACACCCTGTCTATACGGAGACGATGGTTTAAAGGGATTTCTAAGATCTCCGTCAATATTTCCTGAACAGGTCTGATCTGAAAGTTCTTGCCCTTATACATTCCGCAAAAGCGGCACTGGTTCTGAGAGCAACCAACCGTAATTTGGAATATAAGACTTCGTGCTTCACTGGGAGGGCGAAACAGTGGTTCGATGTAGCTCGGCACGTTTGCTTCTCCTTATTATTAAGTTGGAACTAAAATTTAATATCGAACCCGATGCCTAGCGATTGCGGAGGTGGTCTGGAGTCGCCACGAGGAAGATCAGGAGATACTGAGAGGTATTTGTAGTCTAGTTTTAAGGTAGAATTTGTGCCAAGAAGATAATTGAAGCCAAACTGGGCAGCCACACCTGTTTTAATCTTTGTTATATCACCAGTTTTTGTGTCCGATTGATACGTGTACGCAAGTCCAGTACCCATATAAGGCATAAAATCCTTCGCTATTTTAAAGCCGTATTTTGCTGTTACAACGCCAGGCTCAGAAGATTTTACATCAGAAGGAGCCATACCCAGACTGCCGGCTCCCAAGGAAAATTGCTGGTATATTTCATCTGCAAAGGCAAGAGGTAAATGCAATAGCAATAGAAAACAAAGACACAGGGGTGCAGTAATGTATTTTTGTATATGCTTCATTTAGAGAGTGCAGACACCCTTTCAGACTGCAGCAATAATATTCAAGATATTTGAGAAGATCTGGCTAAAGTGCGTTCGTGTAAAATCCGTGCATAATCTATTTCTCGCATGACTCCCTTAACATCAGCCGGACTATCGTTCTGGACAAAAAGTCCTGTAAGCTCAGATGTCGGACTAAGCGCTCCACTCGCATACAGTTTCCATATTTCCCTACCGTAGTCTGTAGAAATAAGTTCTGGAGCGAAACGACCAAAATAGGCAGTTATATTTCCAACATCACGTTCAAGCATTCTGCGGGCATTATTATTACCAGAAGCATTGACAGCCTGCGGCAGATCGATGATTACCATACCGTCACGGCCGACAAGTACATTGTACTCAGACAGGTCGCCATGTATTATTCCGGCACAAAGCATGAGGACAATCTCTCTTATCAACTCGCGATGATATTCACGAGCCTTTACCGCAGTCAATCGAAGATCGTTTAGACGGGGAGCCGCAGCACCATCAACGTCAACCACAAATTCCATCAGCAAAATTCCATCAGCATAATCATAAACCTGTGGGACACGAACACCCGCCTCTGCCAAAGTTCTCAGTGCGTCGACCTCGGCATTTTTCCAGGCATCTTCAGTTTCCTTGCGCCCGTACTTGGAATTCTTATGCATGGCTCGCGCCTGACGACTATTGCGCCCTTTACGCCCTTCTTGATACTGGGCTAACTGGCTAAAACTACGTGTGCGGGCGTCTTTATAAACCTTGGCGCAACAAAGTTCTCCCTTTGACTGGACAACATACACGTCTGCTTCCTTGCCACTCATCAGCCGCAACATGACTTCATCGACCAAACCGTTGCGAACCAGTATTTCAAAGCACTCCGGAGTTTTCATACATGAACTACCAGAACTGTTATTTGGTACTCAAACTGAAACATTTACGATCCTTTTATATAATTACCCTGCAAAATACATGAAATGAGTAGTACCATAAGCTTCCAGTCTATCATTACTATACTGATAACGGCAAGAACGATGATTACTAAAAACACGTAAGGCCCGGTGCATTAACATCGGGCCTTACGTGTTACCGTTTTATTAAGTTTGAACTTCTAGGCGCTGGCTGCCAGAGCCTTTTCAAAACCGATACTGAATGCCTTCCTGTTAAGCTCAATAAATGCCTCGGGGACACTTGAAAGAACAGCTTTTTCGGCATTTTCACGACTTACCTGACCAGTCAACGCTACCATTGCCCCAAGGGCAACAATGTTGGCAACGATCTCACGACCGACCTCGTTTTTGGCAGTGTTGATAATTGGGAATGAAATAATCTTATAGTTCCCAGTAGGGAGTTTTGTAACAAGGTCGGAATCCACCAACAGAATGCCGCCATCTTTCAGATCGTGTGTATACTTGTCGCATGCTTCCTGAGTCATGGCCAGCAATGCATCAACCGTAGTAGCTTTCGGGTAGTCAATCGGACCGTCCGAAATGATAACTTCCGATTTTGATGCGCCACCACGCGCTTCCGGGCCGTAGCTTTGCGATTGAACGGCCTGCTTCCCTTCGTAGATCGAAGCGGCTTTGGCCATAATAATCCCGGCGGTGATCAAACCCTGTCCACCTGCACCGGAAAACCTGAGTTCATATCTTGACATGAATATATCGCTCCTTTTCCTGTAATTGTTACTTAGCAGCCTTGGCACGCTCAATAACCTTGGCGTACTCTTCGATGTACTCCGGTTTCTCTTCTTTGTAGAGAACGCCAGTTAATATCTTACCCTGCAATTGTTCCGCCGTCATTTTTTCAGCAGCTTTTACTGGCACTGCAACATCTTTCAAACGGTTCATCATTTCAATAACCGACTTGTACTTGTTACGACGACCATATGTGGTTGGGCAATCGTCAAGAATTTCAACGACTGAGAACCCTTTGTGCTGAATCGCTTCTGCAATCAGTTTATCAATCTGGTTGGCATGGAATGCGGTACCACGAGCAACAAAAGTAGCACCTGCTCCGATTGCCAACTTGGCAATATCAAAACCGGGATCCGGGTTGCCATAAGGAGTGGTAGACGCCTTATGGCCGGTAGGTGTACATGGAGAAAACTGCCCACCGGTCATACCGTAAATATAATTATTCATGATGATATAAGTCATGTTGATGTTACGTCGGCAAGCATGAATGAAGTGATTGCCGCCGATTGCAGTACCATCGCCATCGCCGCCAACCAGAATAACATTCATTTCCGGTTTAGCCATCTTGACGCCGGTTGCAAATGCAGCGGCGCGACCGTGGGCTGTATGCAGCGTACAGCAGTCGATATAGCCAGGAAGACGAGAGGCACAACCGATACCGGATACGATAGCGGTCTCCTCTTTTTTGAGTTTAAGCGTATCCATCGCACGGATCAACCCCTTCATGACGATACCGTGGCCGCAGCCTGGACACCAGATGTGGGGCAATTTGCCGGGGCGAAGCCATTTATCATAATCAAATGCCATGTTATTTAACCTCCTTAATCTTAGCAAGGATCTGATCCGGATTGATCGGTTCACCATCAACACGGAAAATCCCGAGTACCGGAACTTTGCCCTGCGCACAACGCTCAAGTTCAAGTGAGCACATTCCTAAGTTCATCTCAGGAATAACGATGCCTTTGACCTTACCGGCCAACGCTTTAATCTGCTTATCCGGGAAAGGCCAGAAGGTCTTGATCCGGAACATTCCGGCTTTGATTCCCTGTTCACGGGCAACATTGACTGCATAGCGTGCCGAGCGTGAGGTAGAACCGTAAGCGACAACAACAACGTCGGCATCATCGAGGAGGTACTCTTCGAAAGTGACAATATCGTCAATGTTGGCATCGACCTTACGTACCTGGCGCTCTTCTTCGGCCTGAACAATTTCAGCTTTTGTGGTCGGAAAACCGTCTTGCATCTTGTTGAGACCGGTAACATGAAACTTGTAGCCGGAACCGAAAGCTGCCAGTGGCGGAACATCACCAAAGCTGGTGTCGTATGGTTTGTATTGCTCTGGTGGTACTGTCGGAGATTTGCGTGGAACAACTTCAACTTCACCTGGCTCCGGAAAGACGATGCGCTCACGCATGTGGGCAACAATTTCGTCAGGCATAACCATAACCGGAGTACGATATTTCTCAGACAGGTTGAAGGCACGAATTACTTCTTCGTACGTTTCCTGAACCGAAGCGGGCACAAGACAGATAGCCGGATGGTCGCCGTGTGTTCCCCACTTGGCGCACATAACGTCGGACTGACTAGGACCGGTAGGCATACCGGTTGAAGGACCGCCACGCATAACGTTATAGACAACACAAGGGATTTCGGCAATACAGCCGTAGCCGATCAGTTCCTGTTTCAAGGATAGACCTGGGCCTGAGGTTGATGTCAGTACTTTTGCACCGGCAAGTGATGCGCCAAGAATTGCAGCCATGGCAGCAATTTCGTCTTCCATCTGCAAAAATTTTCCGCCGGTCTTGGGCAATTCGGCAGACAGTACTTCAGAAACCTCAGTTGAGGGGGTAATAGGGTAACCTGCAAAGAAGTCACAACCGGCATATAATGCACCGTATGCGGCAGCTTCATTACCCTGAAGAAACGCTACTTTTTTGGACACTGTTCATTTCCTCCTGTAGATTTTATTCGTTTGTGACTTTGATAGCAAAATCAGGACAACGTAATTCACACTGCATACAACTGGTACAGGCTTCAAGATTTTTCACAGAGGCATAAAAGCCCTTCATCTCAAGTACATCTTTAGGGCAGAATTCAACACAGATGTGGCACCCCTTGCAGTACTTCTCGATAATCTCAATTTTTGGTAATTTTTTTTCCATCTTAGAAAGACTCCTTTTCCGTATTAAAAGGTGGTAAATACAGGCTCCAAAAAGAAGCAAAAGAAGGGCGTATACTCCACCCTTCTTTCAGCAACTTCCAGAGACCTGGAATCAAATACTACTTCATGCTGCCAACCAGTTCCTTAACTGCAGCAACTGATTTATCCATCATGGCCTGCTCTTCGGCATCTAGTTTAAACTGAATGATGTTTTCAACGCCTTTTTCACCCAACACAGCTGGTACGCCAACGTAGAAACCGTTAACGCCAAACTCGCCCTGCAGGAAGCAGCAGGTCGGCAGAACGCGTTTCTGATCCTTCAGAATAGACTCAGCCATAGCAATAGCTGAAGAAGCAGGGGAATAGAAAGCAGAACCGGTTTTCAGCAGTGCAACAACTTCGCCGCCTGCTCCACGGGTACGTTTAACCATAGCTTCCATAACTTCTTTGCCCTTCTCAGCACCGTATTTCTGCTCAAGAAGCTCTGTTACAGGAATTCCATTGACGCTTGCATAACGAACCAGAGGCACCATATCGTCGCCGTGGCCACCAAGAGTCATAGCTGTAACGTCTTTGACTGATACACCTAGTTCCCATGCGATAAAGCTAGCAAAACGTGCGGAGTCAAGAACACCAGCCTGACCGATTACGCGGTGATAAGGGAATCCTGTAATTTTCTGGCAGAGGGTAACCATAGCGTCAAGCGGGTTGGAAATTACGATAATGATCGACTCAGGAGCGTAAGCTTTAATTCCCTCTGCAACCGAAGTCATGATCTTAGAGTTTACTTCAATAAGATCATCACGGCTCATGCCCGGTTTACGCGGCAGACCGGCAGTTACGATAACAACATCGGAACCCTTGATGTCTTCGTAGCTGTTGGTGCCTTTCAGGTTGACGTCATAGCGATCAACCGGACCAACTTCGGCAATGTCAAGCATCTTGCCTTGTGGCAGACCTTCAACAATGTCAAAAAGGACAACATCACCAAGTTCACGCAATGCACAAAGCTGAGCTAGAACTCCGCCGATCTGTCCGCCACCGATAAGTGAAATCTTTTTACGAGCCATACTTTACCTCCTCTTTCTTTTTTTTTAAAATAAAGCGGGGAGTTGTATCCCAGCCCCTACTGACTACTACGTATAAACGTGTTACATATTTTCAATCAATGCATCAGCAAAACCTGAACAGGAAAGCAACGTTGCTCCCTGCATCATCCGTTCAAAATCATATGTAACAAGTTTCTGGCCGATAGTTCTGTCCAGCGCTTTTACAATGAGATCAGCAGCTTCCTGCCACCCCAGATATTCCAGCATCATAACACCCGAAAGAATGACTGATCCCGGATTAACCTTATCAAGATTTGCGTACTTAGGCGCTGTTCCATGCGTCGCTTCAAAGATTGCATGCCCTGTTACATAGTTTATGTTAGCGCCCGGCGCTATGCCTATTCCGCCAACCTGGGCAGCCAGAGCATCGGAGAGAAGATCTCCTTCAAGGTTCATAGCGGCAACAACATCAAATTCCTTGGCCCTGGTAAGAACCTGCTGAAAAGTGATATCGGCAATAGTATCCTTGATCATCAGGAGTTTTTTCAGCTGACCGTTTCCGTGAGTCGGTAAAAGCTTAAGCGCGGCTTCCACCTCATCACATATAACTTCTTGCTGCTGTAACGACATCATCTCATAACCTGGGTCGATCATCTTTGCATTATCTTCAATAGAAAGATCAGGATTACGATCATGGTTATTAATTACCCATGATTCTCTTTCTGTTACAACCCATGCGCGAAACTCTGAAGTGGCTAATGCATATCCCCAATCCTTGAATGCACCCTCCGTAAACTTCATGATATTGCCCTTATGAACAATAGTCACAGATTTACGTTTATGATCAAGTGCATACTGAATAGCGGCCCGAATCAACCGTTCCGAACCGCTACGGGATATCGGCTTGATGCCGATAGAGGAGCTTTCTGGAAAACGGATCTTGCTGACTCCCATTTCGTTGATCAGAAAATTTATGATCTTTTCACATTCATCAGTACCGGTCATCCATTCAATGCCGGCATAAATGTCTTCACAGTTCTCTCGGAAAATCACCATATCGACATCTTCCGGTTTTCTAACTGGTGAAGGAACACCCTGAAAGTAACGGATCGGGCGAAGGCATGTATAGAGATCAAGTATCTGCCTGAGTGCGACATTCAGCGAGCGAATTCCGCCCCCAATAGGAGTTGTCAGCGGCCCCTTGATTCCTACCAGAAACTCCCTGAATGCCTGCACAGTTTCATCAGGCAACCAGGCTTTATCACCCATTTCAGCACGAAACCGGTTAAATGGTTTTTCCCCAGCATACACTTCCATCCAACTGATTTTTTTCGAACCGCCGTAGGCCTTTCCTACGGCGGCATCGAAAACTCGAACCGAAGCTTTCCAGATATCTATACCTGTTCCGTCACCTTCAATATAGGGAATGATCGGGTTGTTCGGCACTTTTAGCGTGCCTTCACTTCCCATAGTGATCTTTTCCCCTGAAGGGACTTTAACGTATCGATATTCCATCTAGTTCACTTCTTACGGCACTTAATCAATTTTAAAAGAGCTTTGAAGCACATAAGGCCATTAAGCGATAGCATCAATAATTGCGTTTAATGTCGCACTAGGCCGCATTGCTTTTTCCGTTTTTACCGGATCAGGAAGATAATAACCACCCATATCGACTGGTTTACCTTGGGCTCCGATCAACTCTTCATTAATCTTTGTCTCATTTTCCTGAAGCTGCTTGACTACCTTGGCAAAACGTGCCTGCAGATCCTTGTCCCTGGTCTGTTCTGCCAAAGCCTCAGCCCAGTACATTGCAAGGTAGAAGTGGCTGCCTCTGTTGTCAATCTGACCAACCTTACGGGCCGGGTTCTTGTTGTTATCGAGGAACTTGGTATTGGCCTGATCAAGTGTATCAGCCAAGAGCTGAGCTTTTTCATTCTTGAATGTAGCGGCCAAATGCTCCAAAGATACCGCAAGCGCCAGAAATTCGCCAAGTGAATCCCATCTCAGGTATCCTTCCTGGACAAACTGCTGAACATGTTTAGGCGCCGAGCCACCAGCCCCTGTCTCGAACAATCCACCACCAGCAAGAAGCGGCACGATTGACAGCATTTTTGAACTGGTGCCCAACTCAAGAATCGGGAACAGGTCGGTGATATAATCACGCAAGGCATTTCCAGTTACTGAAATGGTATCCTGGCCAGCTTTCGCCCGTGGAAGAGTGAAACGCATCGCTTCCACTGGAGACATGATATGAATTTCCAGACCCTTCGTATCGTAATCTTTCAGGTACTGATTCACTTTCAGAATCATCTGTGCATCATGTGCCCTGTTTTTATCCAACCAGAACACAGCCGGTGCTCCGGTTGCACGTGCCCTGTTAACTGCCAGCTTGACCCAGTCCTGAATCGGCAGATCTTTTGCCTGACAACCACGCCAGATATCGCCTTCTTCTACTGTGTGCTGAAACAGAACCACGCCCGTAGCATCAACGACACGCACCGTTCCATTTCCCGGAACCTTGAAGGTCTTGTCGTGTGAACCGTACTCCTCAGCCTTTTGTGCCATGAGGCCGACGTTGGAGGTACAACCCATAGTCGAGGGATCGAATGCACCGTTTTTCTGACAGAAAGCAATACACTCCTGATACCACTCTGAATAGGAGGTGTCGGGGATGACGCACTTGGTATCGTGCAGTTTGCCGTCAGGACCCCACATCATCCCCGAATCACGGACTACAACGGGCATGGATGCATCGATGATGATATCGTTACTTGCATGAAGATTAGTGATTCCCTTAGCAGAGTCAACCATCGCCAGTTCAGGTCTTTTCTTATAAACTGCCTGAATATCCGCTTCTATCTCTTCCTGTTTGTCTGCCGACAATTTCTTGATTTTCAGGTAAAGGTCACCCATACCAAGATCCGGATTGACACCCAGCTCTTTAAAAGTTGCAGCATGCTTTTCAAAAACATCCTGGTAGAAAACGGAAACGAAATGACCAAACATGATCGGATCGGATATTTTCATCATGGTGGCTTTGAGGTGTACCGAGAACAACACACCTTTTGCTTTTGCGTCATCGATCTGCTCGGCAATGAATTTGCGCAGGGCACGAACATTCATAAATGCCCCGTCAAGGACTTCACCTGCCTGAAGAGCTAATTTTTCCTTAAGAACTTTAACGTTACCGGCCTGATCGACAAACTCGATTTTTACGTTGCCGGCCTTTTCCATGGTCACGGATTTTTCACTGTGGTAAAAATCACCGGCTGTCATATGCGATACGTGTGACTTCGATTCCGGGCTCCAGGCACCAAGTTTAACCGGATGTTTTTTTGCGTATTCTTTTACCGCTTTCGCCACTCGCCTATCGGAGTTTCCTTCCCTCAGCACAGGATTTACGGCACTTCCCAGACACTTGGCGTACCTTGCATTAAGTTCTTTCTCTGCATCGGTTTTCGGCTCTTCCGGATAGTCTGGGAGCTTGTAGCCCTGTTCCTGCAACTCCTTGATAGCGGCTTTCAGCTGCGGGATGGAGGCGCTGACGTTAGGAAGCTTGATGATATTGGCCTCAGGCTTCTGTGTAAGATCACCCAGTTCGGCCAAATAATCCGGCATCCTCTGTTCTTCTGTCAGATAGTCAGGAAAGTTGGCTATTATTCTTCCAGCAACGGATATATCCCTTGTTTCAACGACAACGCCGGCTGCTTTTGTGAATGCATTTACGATTGGGAGTAAAGAGTACGTTGCCAGTGCGGGTGCCTCATCAATTTTTGACCAGATAATCTTTTGCGTTGTCATATTCTCTCCTTAGTTTTTAATCAGAAAGCCAAAGGCTCTTTGAATAGGTGCAACGGATTCAACCGAAACATTCAGAAGGGCAGTGCTTGAAACGGGGACACCTGAAGCCTGAATAACCTATCCAGACAGCAGAGCTTTTTTTGATAAAACTATAAGCTATAACGATACTTTATAGTCACGGTAAATATCCTGTATACAGTATACAAAAGCAGTTTAGCTGTCAAGAAAAAATCAGTTTAAGACAAAGTGTTGCATTAACTGGACACAGTCCAGAAAATCAGTTTTTTTTATCCGAATAACGCCGCGCTTCAACAGCTTCATCACGACTGAAATTACGAGGTATGACTAAGACCTGGCCAGGCCAGAGCCGCTTTGGATCACGGATCTGGTCACGGTTGGAACGATAGATAATTGGCCATAGCGTTGAGTCATTATAGATCTCTGTTCGTGCGGAAATCTGCGGCAATGTTTCACCACGACGGACAGTGTAAGAAGTAGGTAGAGGCGGGGGTGGGGCTTTAGGTTTTTTCAGTACGGTTTGAGCAGCTTCGGCTGATCTTGCCAGCTCCTGGGTTCTTAATCGTATCTCAGCTTCTGCGGCAGCACGCATCAGCTGTTCTTCTTCGGCTTTCGCAGCTAGTTCTGCTATACGCTGTTGTTTCTCAAAAGCAATTTGCTTCTTTGCCAGTTGAACCTCAGACTTCAGCATCCCTGCTTTCTGAAATGCCAACTGATAATACAGGTCCGCACCCTTGTCATCCTCACGAACATGATAGAGTGCTTCACCATGCTCAAACGTTTCCAACATACTTCGATACTCTTGAGGAAACAGTGCCTGGGCTTCGTTATGAGCAAGCTCCTCAACCAGTGGAGCTGCTTTACTCCGCCAAGTAGGAACCTGTGCCGAACATGCCGCCAGAAGCGCACCTAAAAACAGTATGCAAACAGCCTGACGGCATGCTCTAAACATTATCAAGCTTTCTTTTCAGCCAAACGTATACCCAGTTCACGGAGTTGCTTGGTATCAACCTCTGATGGTGCCTCAGACATCATGCAGGTGCCCTTCTGGGTTTTTGGAAAGGCAATAACATCACGGATTGAGTCGCTACCGGTCAGTAGCATTATCAATCTATCCATACCAAATGCAATCCCTCCATGTGGTGGTGTACCAAACTCCAGTGCATCAAGCAGGAAGCCAAATTTGCTACGGGCATCCTCTACACTCATTCCAAGCAGTTTGAACATTAGAGACTGAACATGTTCCTGATGAATCCTAATGGACCCCCCCCCGATCTCATTGCCGTTCAACACCAGATCATATGCTTTAGCGCGACAGCGACCAGGATCTGACTCAACAAATTCCAGATCCTCGTCCATCGGGGCGGTGAAGGGGTGATGAACCGCACACCAGCGTTTTTCATCTTCATCCCACTCCAGCAGCGGGAATTCAGTAATCCAGACAAAGCGGTAGTCATCCTTGCTTGTCAACTTGAGGAGGTTCGCCAAGTGGTTACGCAGCTTGCCGAGTGAATCATTAACAACCTTCGGTTTGTCAGCCACAAAGAAAAGCAGATCACCCTCTTCGGCGGCAAATTCTCTGTTCATGGTGGCAATCTCTTCCGCAGTAAAGAACTTGGCGATCGGAGAATGCCACTCGCCGTTCTCAATCTTGACGTAAGCCAGTCCTTTGGCGCCGTAGATTTTTACAAATTCCGTCAGGTCGTCAATTTCCTTGCGGGAGAATTTTGCGCACCCCTTGGCATTAATACCTTTGATTACTCCCCCCTTGGAAGCTACATCGGCAAAGACTTTAAAACCAGAGGATTTAACGATATCGGTCAGATCGCAAAGCTCCATACCAAAACGGAGATCAGGATTATCGAGACCAAAACGACGAATTGCTTCGGCATAGGTAAGACGCTCCACCGGCAGTTGAACTGTAACACCCTTTGCTTCGGTGAAAATACGGGCAATGAGCCCTTCCATAACAGTTATAATATCCTCTTGGTCAATAAAGGACATCTCGCAATCAATCTGAGTGAACTCAGGCTGGCGATCAGCTCGCAGATCTTCATCACGGAAACAGCGCACAACCTGGAAATATTTGTCAAAACCGGAGATCATCAGAATCTGTTTAAAAATCTGTGGAGACTGCGGCAATGCATAAAAATGCCCCTGATTGATACGTGACGGGACAAGAAAATCACGTGCCCCTTCTGGGGTAGATTTGGTAAGAAATGGGGTTTCAAGTTCGATAAAACCATTATCTGTCAGATATGAGCGGGTTAACTGAGCGACCTTCGAGCGGAGAATCAGATTATACTGCAGCTGTGGGCGCCGAAGATCAAGATAGCGGTACTTCAGACGAATATTCTCGTTGATGTCGCTATGTTCATCAAGCATGAACGGGAGCGGTTTGGAGCGGTTGAGCAGTTTGCACTCCAGCACCTGAATTTCCACTTCGCCGGTCTTCATGTTGGGGTTTACAGTTCCTTCCGGTCGGGGAATAACTGTACCTCTGACAGCCAGAACAAACTCGCTACGAACCGATTCGGCAACAGCATGACCGGACAGATTGACTTCCGGATCAAAAACGATCTGGGCTATCCCTTCGCGATCGCGCAGATCGATAAAAATAAGCCCACCATGATCGCGACGACGCAGTGCCCACCCCATCAGTATCACTTCGCTGCCGATGTCAGTAGCTTTCAGATCACCGCAGTAATGCGTTCTTTTCCAACTTCCAAGAAAATCCATATTAAAAACCTCCTTAAGGGTCAAAGGGCAAGGGGCAAGGGGCAAAAAGGCATCGGTAAAAGGTTTTTCTTAACCTTTGACCCTCGCCCATTGACCCTTCCTTGTCCCTAGTTAATTAGTCGTCCGATGTTCCCAAACCGCGGCATGATCTTTTCACGATCCCACGACCAGTACTTTATAAATGCCAACCCTTTAATCTGATCACGTCGGACAAATTTCCAGAACCGACTGTCATAGGAACGGTCACGGTTGTCGCCCATCACGAAGTACGAATCAGCAGGCACAGTAACCGGACCAAACGTATCACGCGGATTCATTTCTTTCGGGATAACTTCCTTTTCTTTGTGAACTTCATGAGGGTTTTCATACAACTTGCCATTGACATAAACCTTCTTCTCTTTCCCCTCAACCACATCGCCTGGAACCCCGATGACGCGCTTGATAAAATCCTTACTGGGATCCTCGGGATACTCGAAAACAATCACATCACCTTGGCGTGGGTCACGAAGCGTAAGTACTCGTTGGTCGACAAATGGGATTTTAGTACCATACATAAACTTGCTGACCAGTAAATGATCACCGATTAAAAGCGTATCCTCCATCGACCCAGACGGAATTTTGAAAGCCTGAACAAGATAGGTGCGGATTACCATGGCCAGCAGTACCGCAATTATTATCGACTCGGCATACTCCCGAATCAGACCCTTCTTTTTGACCAACTCCTGTTGGACCGGAGTAAATTCGGCTTGTGGTGATTTCAGATTTTCTTCCATGCGGATTCCTTTTAAAAACTTAAATATCAGTCAACCTTCAAAATTGCCAGAAACGCTTCCTGTGGTAACTCAACATTACCAACATTCTTCATTCGCTTTTTACCTTCTTTTTGCTTTTCAAGTAGTTTGCGTTTACGAGTTATATCACCACCGTAACATTTTGCCAGAACATCCTTGCGCATGGCCTTGACCGTCTCACGGGCAATAATCCGGTTGCCGATAGCGGCCTGAATGGCCACCTCGAACATCTGCCGCGAAATCAACTCTTTCATCTTGGAGACAAGATCACGGCCGCGGAAATAGGCTTTTTCACGGTGCAAGATCAGCGAAAGTGCATCAACAACCTCTCCGTTGATCATAACATTCATGCGCACCAGATCACTCTGCCGGTACTCCAGATGTTCATAATCAAGGGAAGCATATCCTTTGGTAATTGATTTGAGCCGATCGTAGAAATCAAGCACGATTTCATTCAACGGCAGTTCATAGATAATCATGACGCGCGTCGGAGTCAGGAACTTGATCTCGCGCTGCACGCCTCGTTTGTCTTCACAAAGAGACAGCACGCCCCCCACAAATTCGTTGGGGACATGAATATGAGCAACGATAAAAGGCTCTTCCAGATACTCCGTACTTTGCAGTTCCGGCATCTGATTGGCACTCTGAATTGAGTACACTTCGCCATTCATTTTATGAACTCTATAGACAACTGTCGGCGCAGTAGTAATTAACTCGAGCGCAAACTCCCGCTCCAGCCTCTCCTGAATAATTTCCATATGCAGCAAGCCGAGAAAACCACATCGGAAGCCAAAACCGAGTGCTAGTGACGTTTCCGGCTCAAACGAGAAAGATGAATCATTTAATTTCAGCTTGGCAAGCGCGTCCCGCAACTGTTCGTACTGAACGGTGTCTATCGGATACAAACCGGAGAAAACCATCGGTTTTACTTCCTTGAACCCATCCAGTGCCAGCTCGCACTGCCGATGCAGCAGAGTGACCGTATCGCCGACTTTGGCATCTGCAACATCCTTGATTCCAGCAATAATGAAACCTACCTCACCGGCCGCCAGTTCGGGCACCTCAACCATTGTCGGCGCAAAGACACCGACCTTCAGCGCTTCAAACGAGCTGTTGGTTGACATCAACTGGATTTTATCACCCTTTTTAAGCGTTCCGTCAAAGATACGCACCAAAATTATGACCCCCTGATACTGATCGTACCAAGAGTCAAACAACAACGCCTTGAGTGGTGCATCAGGGTTCCCGACCGGTGGCGGGATCTTCTTTACAATCTGTTCAAGGATTTCATGCGTACCGATCCCTTCTTTGGCACTGGCAAGAACCGCATCATGAGCATCAATTCCGATGATGTCCTCAATTTCCTGCTTAACCCGTTCCGGATCGGCTGCAGGCAGATCGATCTTGTTCAGTACCGGAAAAACCTCCAGATTTATATCCAAGGCGAGATAAACATTTGCCAGGGTCTGGGCTTCGACCCCCTGGGAAGCGTCAACCACAAGCAATCCGCCTTCACAGGCGGCCAGCGAGCGTGACACCTCATAGGTAAAGTCAACATGGCCAGGGGTGTCTATCAGGTTAAGAACATAGTCTACACCGGCATCAGAACGATAATTAAGCCGTACTGTCTGGGCTTTAATGGTAATGCCCCGCTCCCGCTCCAAATCCATTTTATCAAGGAACTGGTTCTGTTTATCCCGGTCGGAAACCGTACCGGTATACTCAAGAAGGCGGTCTGCCAAGGTTGATTTGCCATGGTCGATGTGAGCGATAATGGAGAAGTTGCGGATTCTGCTGATTTCCATGAATTCCTTCGTACTCTAAAAATTAGGACTGTGAAGAATAAATAAAGATGGCCGGAAAGTAAAGGGGAAAAGGGCACAGTCATCTTGCTACACCCTTATATAACTTTCACACTTGACAATCGGAGACAGAATAAGGCTTATCTTAAAAATTGCTCCGAGTTGATGACTCTGGTGGATCAAAGTTGTAAATTTACAAACCAAAGGAATTTCAAGCATTACACTCTCCAGCCCCCCTATAAAGCCCGCCCCGCCTCGCTCCCACGAATACTGGATGCGCTATGCCATCGCCGAAGCGGGCAAGGCCAAGGCCAAGAACGAGGTGCCGATCGGCTGCGTTATCGTAAAGAGTGACAGAATCATTGCCCGCGCCCATAACCTGCGTGAAACCAGTCAGGACCCGACAGGACACGCCGAGTTGATTGCCATCCGAAAAGCCGCCCGAAAACTTGGTTCTTGGCGGCTTCTTGAAACTGTCCTGTATGTCACCCTCGAGCCTTGTACGATGTGCATGGGGGCTGTCATATTGGCCCGCATCCCCAAGGTAATCTTCGGCTGTTACGACCCAAAGGGGGGAGCAGCCGGTTCGCTCTATGACCTCTCCAACGATCCCCGACTTAATCACAAGGCTGAACTTCTACCGCGTGTTCTTGAAAGCGAATGTTCCGGCCTGCTGAGTGACTTCTTTGCCCAATTACGCACGCGGAAAAGAATAATACGTACTACCTGATTGCCTCGTACTCTTCAGGCGTATTCACATTTAGAAAGGATGACTTTCTCCCTCCAAAACCCTTTAATTCATAACAAGTTACCTGTCTAATATTCATCCTTTTCAAGACATCCTGAATCTTCCGTTCACCATGCTGTATTGCGTCTTCAAAGAGATCTTTGCAAGATGATGCATAGAGCGCATGCAGCGGCTCCTGCCCCCCCCCGCTTAAAGGGACCACAGCGTCATATTCCTCCGTGCGAAAATCACACAGATAGCGAATAATAGCCTGGTCTATAAATGGCAAGTCGCAAGCGGTTACAAATGAATACGAGTTACTGCTGTGAGTCAGAGCTGAGTGCAGGCCAGCAATTGAACCGTAACCAGGATAAATATCCGGGACTATGCGGCAGGGAAGAAAATCATAATCTAGCGGTGAATTTGTGACGACTATAACTTCATGAAACAAGCTGGCCAGTGTTCGAAAGGTAAGGGTTATGATCGAAGTGCCGTTAATTTCCAGCAACGCCTTGTTCCTCCCCATGCGACTAGATGCCCCACCAGCCAGAATAACACCGGTAACACCCTCTATTTTAGGTAGTTCCGAAAGGTTCCCATTTGTTTCCGGTTGGCTGTAAATAATTTCATGTTTCATCGACACCAACTCCGATATTAAAATGGGAGAGAGCATTAATTGCTCTCCCCCATGACAAACAGGTTACATGTCGGTCAAAAAATCAGCCGGCCAAACCAAAGCTTTCGTGCAAGACGCGCACGGCCAATTCGGTATATTTCTCATCAATGACAACCGAGATTTTTATTTCCGATGTTGAAATCATCTGGATATTGATACCGTTTTGGGAGAGTGCACTGAACATTTGCGTAGCTACTCCGGCATGGCTCCTCATTCCAAGACCTACAATCGATATTTTGCTGATATTTTCATCAGAAAGGACCTCTTTGGCCTGGACTTCTTTAGCTACTTCGTTCGTAATCAAAAGAGCCTGCTTAAGATCAGCCTTTGTAACGGTGAAAGTGAAGTCCGTCATGCCGTTGTCGCTGACATTTTGAACAATCATATCTACCGAGATAGCGGCATCGGAAAGTGGTGTAAGAATCTTTGCAGCAATGCCGGGCTTATCAGGGACACCCTTGACAGCAATCTTAGCCTCATTCTTGTCGTACGCAACCCCTGAAACGAGTATTCCTTCCATATCCTTGTCCTCCCTGGTAACCATTGTACCGGTGTTTTCATTAAGACTTGAGCGGACATGTACGTCCACGTTATATTTTTTGGCGAATTCAACAGAACGTATCTGGAGTACTTTGGCTCCAAGACTGGCCAGTTCCAGCATCTCGTCATACGATATCTTTTCAATCTTTCGGGCCTCTTTACAGACGTTGGGGTCTGTAGTGTAGACACCGTCAACATCAGTGTAAATTTCACAGACATCCGCCTTGAGGGCAGCGGCAATAGCAACGGCAGAGGTATCAGAACCACCGCGTCCCAGAGTGGTTACGTTGCCGGCGGCATCGATCCCCTGAAAACCGGCCAAAACTATAATGGTGCCTTCTTTAAGATCGGTGCGGATATTCTTATCACCGATACTCTCAATACGAGCTTTCGCGGCAGTAGAGTCCGTAATGATCGGAACCTGCCACCCCTGATAAGATTTTGCTTTGTACCCCTGAGACTTAAGATACATGGAGAGTAGTCCGATAGTGACCTGTTCGCCGGTCGCAACCAGAACGTCATATTCACGACCGTCCGGTATTTCACACATTTCATTAGCAAGTGCAACGAGCTTGTTGGTTTCACCAGACATGGCGGATACAACAACAATCACATCATTTCCTGCGTCATATGTCTTGATGATGCGTTTGGCAACATTTTTAATGCGGTCGGGTGAACCGACTGAGGTGCCACCGTACTTCTGTACTACAAGCGCCATACTGCTCTCCTTGTTGGGAAATTGGTTGATAATATGAACCGCCGAATGTTGCTCTATAACAGACAACATACTGTCAGGTCAAAGTTTTTTTTGCTGTTGGAGCATATCTGAAAGCTGTTCAAGGACAATGTCTGATTTTTGTCCGGAGCTGGTTATGGTAATCAGACGTTGAGCATCCCCTGAATATTCAAACAGCAACGTCATCACATCTGATGGTCTCAGTTCTACGAGGCGCTCAGACCATTCAACAACACAGACACCGTCACCATAAAAGAACTCTTCAAATCCAAGCTCGGCAATATCATCATCACCGGTCAGGCGGTAGAAATCGAAGTGGTAGACCGGAATACTGCCCGGATAACAATTCATTATTGCGTATGTCGGGCTTGCCACCAAATGAGTACTTTGAGGGGCCAGCGAGGCAACCACTCCACGGGTAAGGCAAGTTTTTCCACCTCCGAGGTCACCACGTAGAGCCAGAAAAAAACCGGAATGGAGTAGCAAACCGAGAGTCTCACCCAGTTGCTCCGTCTCGCCAGGAGAGTTTGTTGTAATCTGCAAACTTGGCACTACCGGTTCATTGAGCGGATGATATCAATTCTAGACACGATGCCGACCAGCTTTTCACCTTCCACAACGGGAAGCGAATGTAACTTTTTGCTGCTCATGATTTCGGCGACACTACTGACAGCATCTAAAGGTGTGACGGTGATGATATCAGTTGATGCCAATTCAGAAGCGGTTTGTGCGGTGATTTTATTCAGATCTCGTTGCAGTGATCCTTCACCACCAAGCGGTATGATCCAATCAAAAAGAGAGATAACTGTCGGGATATGCAGGGGGCGATCCTGTTCAACCAAATCGGATGCGGAAACTATTCCGGTCAGATTTCCGACTTCATCAACAATCGGAAGTGACCCAAAGTTCATGGTGCCGAAAATAACGGCCATTTCGCGCACGGTTGTGGTCCCTTTTATTGAAACTACATTTTTGGTCATGATATCTGCAACGGTCAGCATGGGAATACTCCTTTTTTAGAGCTCACCGAACATCTTCAAATTCGACGGCAGGTTATTTTTTAATAATTTTGTTATACGCATACGGTAACGACTCAATAACGTCGGACGCATTTATTCCGATTTCACCTTTCTCCTCTACAACCATATCTGCGGCAAAACCGTGAAGAAACACCCCCAGACAGCAGGCGTCCATAGCGGTATATCCTTGGCCCAGCAGAGAAACAATTATGCCGGTCAGCACATCGCCCATGCCACCACTGGCCATACCGGGGTTGCCACTGCCATTGATAGCCACGCTACCATCTGGAGAAGCAATAATAGTACGAGCTCCCTTAAGAACCAGGAAAACACCGTATTTACTGGCAAATTCCTGAGCAACTGAAATGCGAGTTGCCTCAACAGCATGGATTGAAGTACCCAACAAGCGTGACATTTCTCCAGGGTGCGGGGTTAGAATGACCTGCTTTGATTTTTTTCGATTTAAGACGGATATTTCTTCTGCCAAAGCGTTCAGACCATCGGCATCGATGACCATCGGCAATGCAACAGTCTCAACCATATTCTGAACCAGTGCATTTGTTCCTGAACGAGCGCCAAGACCAGGGCCAATTGCTATTGCATTCTTACCGACCAGCAGCTTTTCAATTAGCGGAAATACGCTGTCTGAAAGATGTCCGCTGCCGGAATCAGGAAGTGGTGAGGTCATTACTTCCGTTGTTTTTATTTCAAGAATGCTGTGAATACTTTCGGCAACAGCCAGGGTTACCAGCCCTGAACCGGCTCTCACGGCACTGTTTGCGGATAAAGCCGCTGCACCGGTTTTGCCGGTAGATCCGGCGATTATCAGGCAATGTCCAAACTGCCCCTTGTGAGCTTGCCGATCTCTCCGATGCAGCATTGGTCGCACTGTATCTGCATTCAGAAAATCGTAACCAACCGCAGTTTCCATCAGCTTTTGTGGAATACCGATATCGGCCACCACCAGTCGTCCGGTATATTCGGCGCCTGGGTAGAGAACATGCCCAAGTTTTGCAAAGGCGAATGTAACGGTTATATCTGCTCTGACTGCCTCTCCCAGCACTCGTCCGGTGGTGCCATGGATGCCGGATGGAATATCAACAGAAACGACAGGCCGACCGGATGCATTAATCAGATCAATCGCCTCAAGGTAAATACCGCTGACATCGCTGTTCAACCCTGTGCCAAGCAGAGCATCGACAATCACATCCGCCTGAAAAATTTCTTCCATATGCAGGGCAGACAATTGACCTTCGTGGGTACAAAAATTGATGATGGAACCGTGAAGCTTTTCGAGGTTCACCGCCGCGTCTCCGCAGACCTGATCACGATCAGCCAGGAGAATAACTTTGACATTCCATCCCTTCTGATCCAGCAGACGGGCAATGACATAGCCATCTCCACCATTGTTACCTTTGCCGGCCATGATCACAGAGCAACCAACCAACCCAAACTTGGCGATTATCTCTTCAACGCACCTGCTACCGGCACTTTCCATTAGTTGCTGACCGGCAATGTTATAACCATCGATAGCCTGTTTGTCGATTTCCTGCATGGTCTGTGCGGTAACGACTCTCATTTATGACTCCAAAACCACCATCGCAATAGCACTGCCACCATCATGAGATAGAGACAGATGTACTTTGATCAATTCTTTGGCCTCAAACTGCGCTGCTGCTTTCCCGGAAAGCAGCAGTTCCGGTTTTCCGAGAGTATCATTAGATACCTCCATATCCAACCATGAAATACCATCTCGCAGGCCGGTTCCGAGAGCCTTCAGGAAAGCTTCCTTTGCGGCAAATCTGGCTGCCAGACAGGATGCGGCATCCTTTCTGCTGTTGCACCTGGAACGTTCGGCCGGGGTAAAGAGCCGCTCAATAACAGCTGAATTGCCGGTATCTATAAACCGCTGAAAACGCTCTACTGCAACAATATCAGTGCCTATTCCGTAGATCATGCGTACTTGAGAAGCTCAACCATGTCACGCACCGCTCGATCCAGCCCGACAAGCATGGCGCGGGCAATGATGGAGTGGCCGATGTTGTACTCTTCTATCCCACCAAGCGCGGCAATAGCCTTGATATTAACGTAATTAAGCCCATGGCCGGCATTTACACCCAAGCCAACCTTACGGGCCAACTTTATGGCTGTATCGATATGTTCCAGTTCATGCTGCTGTTCAGTCCAAGTCACCGCCTCGGCGTAAGCGCCGGTGTGTATCTCAATATAATCGGTATCGGTTTTTTTGGCCGCCTTGATCTGTTCCTGATTGGGATCTACAAATAAGCTGACAACTATTCCACCATCTTTCAGGCGTTTGACGGTATCGGTGATCATCTTGAGATTAACGATTACATCCAAGCCACCTTCCGTAGTCAGCTCCTGCCGTTTTTCCGGAACCAGGGTAACCTGCTCCGGTTTTATATTCAGGGCGATGCGTACCATCTCCTGAGTGGCAGCCATCTCAAGGTTTAGCTTACTCTTGACTGTGCGACGCAAAATTTCCAGATCGCGATCCTGAATGTGGCGACGGTCCTCACGCAGGTGGATGGTTATTCCTTCAGCACCTGCCATCTCGCCAATGGCTGCGGCTGTTACCGGATCCGGCTCGACCCCGCCACGAGCCTGACGGACTGTAGCTATATGATCAACGTTTAGTCCCAGTTTTGCCATTATTTCTCTCCAATATGTTTCTTCACTAGATCACAGATCTCATTGGCCCATGTCGTGATCTCGTATTTATCCTGTCCCTCGATCATGACTCTTAGCAACGGTTCAGTGCCGGAGTAGCGGATCAGCACCCGACCTTCATTGCCAAGTTTTTCCTCAACATCCTTAATCTTGGCAGCAACATCGCTAATGGAATAGATATCCACTTTTTCTCTGACGCGTGTATTGCATAGTACCTGCGGCAGTGGGATCATGATCTCTGCCAATTCAGAAAGCGGCTTATCTTCCCGGCGCATAACGGCCAGAAGCTGCAGTGCGGAAAGTATCCCGTCACCGGTTGTGTTGTAGTCCAGGAAGATCATATGGCCGGACTGCTCGCCACCCAGATTGTAGCCACCTTTACGCATTGCTTCAACAACGTACCGATCACCAACATCGGTCTTGATGATTTTACCGCCCGCTTTGCGAAGTGCAATATCAAGCCCCATATTGCTCATGACAGTAGCCACAAGTGTTTTTTTCTTGAGCAATTTGCGCTTAAGCATGTCGCTGGCACAGATGGCCATGATGTGATCTCCATCGACTTCATTGCCGAATTCGTCACAGACGATCACACGATCGGCATCACCGTCAAGAGCAATACCGATATCAGCGCGATGTAGCTTGACAGCCTCACTGATTACAGACGGGCAGGTAGAACCACATTCGGCATTGATATTTGTGCCGTTCGGCTTAACCCCATACGGGATAACTTCAGCTCCTAACTCTTCAAACACAGCCGGCGCAACCTTGTAGGCCGCACCATTTGCACAATCCAGCACTATCTTTAGGCCGGAAAGATCCATCTCCTGAGGAAATGTATTTTTGAGATAAACGATATAGCGTCCAGCCGCATCTTCTATGCGGTATGCCTTGCCAACTTCTGTAGCGGTCGGCCGGAGCGCATCAATTTTTTTTGACTCAATCAGTTTTTCAATCTTCAGTTCCAGCTCGTCAGGCAGTTTAAACCCATCAGCCGAGAAGAATTTTATGCCATTATCCTGAAAGGCATTATGTGAAGCAGAGATTACAACTCCTGCATCAGCGCGCATTGATTTAGTAATATTGGCAATCCCGGGAGTCGGCAACGGCCCGACCTGCAGAACATCGACTCCCATCGAGCAGATGCCGGCTACCAGTGCATTTTCAAGCATATAACCGGAGAGGCGGGTATCCTTTCCTATCACAATGCGGTGCCGCCTTTTTCTCCCACCCTTGAAGATATAGGCTGCGGCCCGGCCTAATTGCATCGCCATTTCAGTCGTCATGGGATGCACATTAGCAACGCCGCGAACGCCGTCAGTTCCGAATAGTTTTTTCATTAGTATACATCTCCTTACGTAGAGTCAGTGTTCAGGTGCAATAGTCACCCTTGGTGCGCGCCGCCCTTCGATCGCTTTACGCGAAAGGCGACGAATCTCCGCTGGATCAGCATCATAGGTAATCTTTCCTTCATGAACAATTGATATTTTTCCGGTTTCCTCAGAGACAACCAGCACAAGAACATCAGTCTGTTCTGATATGCCAAGTGCTGCACGGTGGCGAGTTCCAAAGCTTTTTGCAATGTCAGGATTCTGGGAAAGTGGAAGAATACAGCCGGCAGAGGTAATCTTTTCCCTTTGGATAATGACCGCGCCGTCATGAATCGGAGAATAGGGAAGAAAAATAGAGTTGAGTAATTCGCTGGTAACCTTGGCGTCAATCTCGGTACCAATCTGGACAAGATGATCAATTGACATCTGACGGATGATGACAATCAGGGCGCCAATCCTTCGCTCAGCCAACTCGTGAAGCCCTTTTGACAGTTCATCAACAGTAGTACTCACGTCTTGGTTGTCGCTATCACCTGACTTATGTCGTTTCCAAAATGAAAATAGTGCACGCTTAATATCACTCTGGAAAATGATTGCCAGAATAACCGGCGCAGAAGAAAGCAACAAATGGAAAAAGGAGGCGGTAGAGGTGAGACCGAGTTTTTTTGAGCTGTACTCCGCCACGAAAAGGGCGGTCATAATTGCGATAAGGCGAAGGGCGGCCTCTTTTCTAATAATCAGCGCGCAACCGTAAACCAGTCCCACAACAATAAACTTATCGAGTAGGCCAAGCAGGGTGACGTTATCAAAAAATGGAGCCATACATCCCCTTTGAAGTTGGCATTCAACTGTGCATTACGGCATGTGCCATATCAGCAACGTCTCTCATTGCGCGAACATCATGTACACGTAGAATTGATGAACCGTGGGATACAGAGAGAGCTACGGCTGCAGCAGTACCGAAGAGTCGATCATCAGTGTTCTCACGTCCCAGAACTTTGCCTATGAATGATTTGCGCGATGGGCCAGTCAGGACAGGAAAACCGAAACCGGTCAACTCAGCAATTCGCCGTATAATTTCCAGATTCCCCGCAACATCCTTGCCGAAACCGATCCCGGGATCAATTGCGATACAATTATCGGAAACGCCGGATTCCTGGGCACGGACTATTGAGGCACTCAGATTGGCGGTTATTTCAGCCATCATATCATCATAGGCGGTATCCTGCTGCATGTTATCCGGCGTGCCCCTGGTATGCATCAGCACAACTCCGGCTCCGCCTGCAGCAGCTACTCCGGCCATCTGAGAATCAAAATTGAAGCCACTGATATCGTTGATAATTTCCGCACCTGCCAAAAGTGCTCTGCTAGCAACAGCGCTTTTCCAGGTATCGACCGAAATAGCGCACTTCAGTCTACCGGCAAGCCGCTCGATAACAGGAATTACGCGGTTCAGTTCCTCAGCTGACGATACCGGCGCTGCTCCTGGACGTGTACTTTCGCCGCCGATGTCGATGATATCGGCACCTTCCGCTTCCATCTCCAGAGCCCTTTCAAATGCCAGGTCAGGGGCAAAGCAGCGACCGCCATCAGAAAAAGAGTCCGGGGTAAGATTGAGAATTCCCATAATCAAAGGGCGCTGGAGAGATAACAGGCGGCGTGACGTTTTCCACACTGTTGGTACCGAGACGGCATGCGCCAGTAATCTGTCCAACTCCCCTGCAAGTTCCGGTAAACCAAACGGCTGTGCTTTAAGCTTCTGAGTGAGTCGTTTAAGCTGTTTAATTGTTCCGATTAGAACACAATCAGTACTTTCAACACTGCAAGCGACCGTCCCCCTGGCAACGGCAGCATCCCCCCCCACAGACAACATCTCCTGTTTAAGGACGTTTGCCTGTCGGCACTCCAACCGGGAGAGACCGATACATAGCGTCCGCATCTTGGGGACCATTTCAACTATACCGTAGCTGTCAACCGCAATGCGCCCTAATTCACGAGCGGCATCCCCTGGAGTTGGCACTACCAGTAATCGAGGGGCAAAGCGGGCCATATGTCTACGCTTCGATATCGGTATGTACTACAGCGGGCTCAACCGGTACCGACTGTTGTGATTCCGGGCAGAGCAATTTGCCAGTAGCAATAATTTCATCAACCTGATCGCCGGTCAAATTTTCTTTTTCGATAAGACACTCGGAAAGGTTATGAAGGTTCTGAATATTATCATTCAGTAAACTAAGCGCCCGTTCATACGCTTCATCTACAATACGTTTAATCTCGTCATCAATGTGCTCAGCGGTCTTTTCGCTGAAATTTTTATGCATAGCCATCTCACGTCCAAGGAAAATAGATTCATCCTTCTTGCCGAAAGAAAGCGGCCCCATTTTGTCACTCATACCCCACTCGCAAACCATCTTGCGGGCCATATCGGTAGCACGCTCAATGTCGTTACCGGCTCCAGTGGTGAAAGTGTTAAAAATAATTTTTTCGGCAGCGCGGCCCCCCATCAGCACGGCAAGGCGCGCCAAAAGGGATTCTCTGGAATAGCTGTGTTTGTCCTCGATAGGGAGCTGCATAGTAACGCCCAGCGCCCGACCACGTGGAATAATGGAAACCTTATGAATAGGATCAGTACCAGGCACCATTTTTGCGACTAAAGTATGTCCAGCTTCATGATAAGCGGTACTCTTCTTTTCTTCATCAGAGATAACCATGCTACGTCGTTCAGCTCCCATCAAAACCTTATCCTTGGCGCTGTCAAAATCACTCGGCTCTGCAACGGTCTTATTCAAACGGGCAGCCAGCAGAGCGGCTTCGTTAACCAGATTAGCCAGATCAGCTCCTGAAAAACCTGGTGTACCGCGTGCGATTACGGCCAGATCAACTTCGGGAGAAAGTGGCACCTTTTTGGAGTGTACTTTCAGAATCATTTCACGACCTTTTACATCAGGGCGTGGCACAACTACCTGACGGTCAAAACGACCGGGACGGAGCAGGGCCGGATCAAGGACGTCAGGGCGGTTGGTGGCAGCGATAAGGATTACGCCCTCGTTGGATTCAAACCCATCCATCTCAACAAGCAACTGGTTAAGGGTCTGTTCACGTTCGTCGTGTCCTCCACCCATGCCAGCGCCACGGTGACGACCAACCGCATCTATTTCATCAATGAAGATAATGCACGGAGCGCTCTTTTTCCCCTGCAAAAAGAGGTCGCGCACACGGCTGGCACCAACACCGACAAACATTTCTACGAAGTCGGATCCTGATATCGAAAAGAACGGAACGCCGGCTTCACCAGCAACAGCGCGGGCCAGCAATGTCTTGCCGGTTCCCGGGGGGCCCACCAACAGCACCCCCTTGGGAATTTTTCCGCCCAGTGCAGTGAACTTCTTCGGCTCTTTCAAAAAGGCGATAATCTCTTCCAGCTCTTCCTTGGCCTCTTCAATGCCTGCAACATCTTCAAAAGTTATTTTCCCCTGTGACTCGGTCAGCAGCTTGGCGCGGCTCTTGCCAAACGACATGGCCTTGCCGCCACCCATCTGCATCTGACGCATGAAGAAAATCCAGACGCCAACCAGCAGAATCAACGGAAACCAGGAAATAAATATTGAAAACCAGGAAAATTTTTCCTCTTCCGGCTTGGCGTTGATCGTAACTTTCTTCTCCAGCAGTTTTTTGGTCAAGTCTGCATCAGAATACGGTTTATAGGTGTGAAACTCCTTACCGTCTTTACCGTCGAACTTACCGGAAATTTCGTTGCCCTGAATAACTACGGAAGTAATTTTCCCCGTTTCAATCTGGGTCATAAAATCACTGAAGTTAAGCTTTTCGGCGGTCGGGTGTGGCTTGTTAAACATGTTAAAAAGCAGGATCATCATCAGACTGATGACCAGCCATAGTGAAAGATTCTTGTAAAACTGGTTCAAAGTAAACCTCCGAATAAATGTGTGTTGAGACGTTGAAAATTTTGTGAGGCTACCATATTGGGAGGTATATTGACAAGCTGAATTGCGGCTTATTGCCTTATTAAGGTTGCTTTTACAGCGCTATCTACACCATCAGATACACGGGCTAACTCAGAACTGCATACACCGACAATCCAGATCAGATCATCACCACAAAACAATAGCGGAATACTCCTCCTTTCAGATGTCGGGATTTTCCGGTCTATAAAGATATCTTTGACCTTTTTTCTGCCAGTCATGCCAAACGGCGAAATGCGGTCACCGGGGCAGAAGGTGCGGACCAGCCAAGGGAACGGGGTCTTGGCAAGATCAAAATACGCTGTGCAGGAATCCGCCCGGAATGTTGCTTCATCGGTTACGTCAATCACGATAGAACCGCCAGAAGGGAATTGATAACGGCCCGGTTCCATTATCAGTAGTTCGTAGTTTGTTTCGAGAAAAGCCTCACCAGGCTGCATCAACATAAGACTATCATATTCTCTGAGCACCACAACTCCTTGCGGGAGAGCCAGTCGGGAGTTAGGACGGTCGGAACCAATCAGATCACATATTGCGTCCACATGTCGTATGCTCACCCCCTCCAGAGTGCCAGCCAACCGTTTAAAAGCATGGCGCAGAACTCTTCGTTGCAGGGCAGGGTTGAGTGTACGCAATTGCCGGATAGAGCAGACGACCCTACCCTCCCCCATTCGGCACGACTCTACAAAAGCACGTTCCGTCAACTCCTCCAGTAAAACATCATCACCACTGATAATTGATGCCGTTGTCGCAAGGGAGGAGCGGATGGCGGGATTGTACTCTTCAAGAAGCGGCAGCAGCTGGTGGCGAATACGGTTACGCAGATAAATTGTGTCGCTGTTGCTGGAATCTTCGCGCCATTCGAGGCCACAGCCGTTGAGGTAATGTTCGATTTCGGAGCGGGTTACATCAAGAAGCGGGCGAACATAGCCCCGCTCATTACGATACGCCATCCCCGACAACCCGGTCATACCAGATCCACGCAGGAGACGCATGAGCACGGTTTCAGCCTGATCGTCGGCGTGATGGGCAAGTACCACCGCTGCCGCCCCATACTTCCTGCTGATCTCATCAAGAAATTCTATACGGGCACATCGTCCCGCATCCTCAAGGTTTAGTCGAAGATTTGAAGCCAAACTATTAATATCTATGCGCCGCTCTTCAAACTGGAGTGAGTAACGGGATGCCAGGTCACGGCAGAACTCCTCGTCGGCGTCAGATTCTACACCACGCAGACAATGGTTCAGATGGGCGACGATCAGCTGAAGATTATAGCCGGGAAGTTTTATCAACAGATCAAGCAGCGCAGAGGAGTCTGCCCCACCTGAAATAGCGACCACGAGAATATCGCCAGGCTGGAAGAGACTCTGCTTGCGGACTGTGCGTTCTACCCGGGTTATAAGTGCGGTGTCAGTGGCGATCATGGGTGCACTGTGCAGAACTGAATAGAGTCACTGCTTTGTTCCGAAAGCCATGTTCAGTACAAAACTGAACAGACTAAAAAGCAGAGCGGCGAAAAATGCAGATCCAAAGCCGGCGACCTGAAATCCTGACACCAGCTGTGCTGCCAGATAGAACATCAGGCCATTGATAACGAGAGTAAACAGGCCGAGTGTCAGCAGAGTAACCGGCAGGGTCAGGAGAATAATGATCGGACGCAGAAAAACATTCAACAGGCCAATTACCAACGTTGCCAGCAGCAGGTCCTGAAAGCGGTTGATATGAATGCCTGGAATCAGTTTCATAACTAAAAAGAGGGCAAAGGAATTGAGTGCCCATTTAAGTACAAGTCGCGTCATTATTCCCCCTATAACCAGCGTTTCTTTCTGAAATATGCGATCATTAGCAGCGACAAAGCTATCATTAAACCCCAGAGGATAAAATAGCCGTTGTTCCATTCCAGTTCCGGGAAGTGTTTGAAATTCATGCCATAAACCCCGACCAAAAAAGTCAGTGGCATAAAAATAGTGCCAATCACAGTCAGGAACTTCATCACCTCGTTGGTGCGGTTACTGATACTGGAAAGGTAAAGATCGAGCATGCCGGAGAGTAGATCGCGGTAGGTCTCGACCGTGTCGATCACCTGCACGGTATGATCATAAACATCACGGAAATAGATGCGGGTTGCATCATGAAGTAGAGGGCTATCACCCCGTTCGAGGAAAGAGATCGCCTCACGCAACGGCCAGACGGATTTGCGCAGATAGATAATCTCCTTTTTCATGCTGTTTATCCGATGTAGAGAGCTCTGGTCAGGTGTAAGAGTCAACTCTTCCTCAACATCGACAATTCGCTCGCCAAAACCTTCAAGAACGCTGAAATAACCGTCAACAATGGCGTCTATAAGGGCATAGGCCAAATAGTCGACCCCCATGCCGCGAATTTTTCCTTTGCCGCCCCGAATGCGATCACGAACCGAGTCAAAGGAGTCGCCAGTTATGCCTTCCTGAAAGGTAAACAGATAATCCGGCCCGAGAATGATACTGAGTTGTTCCGAATTGAAGTCCCCTTCCTTTGTCGGATGCAGCATCTTTAGAACAATAAAAAGATAATCACCATAATCCTCAATCTTTGGGCGCTGCACAGTGTTAACGATATCTTCCAGTACCAGCGGATGAAAGGTGTGCTTTTCACCCAGTTTGCGGATCAGCTCAACGTCATGAACCCCTTCGACATTAACCCATACAACCGGGCTATCAGAGGTATTTTGTAGATACTGGTCAATCTGCTCGAACTGATGTTCATCAAATCCGTCAGGCGAATAGCCGATAACGGAAATCTGCGCTGATCTGTCCGACTTATCGCCGATATGCACCAACGTACCGGGAGGAAGGCCGCTTTTGACCGAGCGTTTTATTTGTAACCGTGAACTGGCGCGCATCAAATACCAAGGACCTCTGACATATGCAGCAGATCATCATTCAGTTTCTTCTGGCCACCGTTGACGACCATATCCAGCAGCGTTGTGGTAAGTGAGTTTGCCGACAACCCAACCATGACACCTTTTGTACCACAAAGCAGGAGTTCCACCGACTTCATACCGAAGCGACTGCCGAGCAGACGGTCAAAAACGGAAGGTGCACCACCACGCTGATAGTGCCCTAGAACGGTTACACGGGTTTCAAAACCGACAGCATTTTTGATACCATCAGCAACTTCCTGCGCATGTCCTGCACCCTCAGCCATTATAATAAGGGCGTTAGTCCTTCCCTCATCATACCTTTGGCGCAGCTGATGGCACATTTCATTAAGATCTAGCTCCACCTCCGGTACTATGGCAAATTCGGCTCCGGTGGCGATGGCGGTGGTTGAAGCAAGATAACCGGAATTGCGACCCATAACTTCAACGATAAAAGCCCGGTCATGAGAACTGGCTGTATCCTTGATGCAGTCTACGGCATAGATTATGTTGTTGAGTGCGGTATCAACCCCCAGTGCCATGTCGGTATAAGCGATGTCATTATCAATGCTGGCCGGAATACCAACAACCGGAAAGCCCATTTTATCCAGTGCCAGAGCGCCACTCAATGAGCCGTCGCCTCCGATCACTATCAGCCCCTCAACCTTTTCCTTGAGCAGATTGTCCAGCGCCTTTTTACGACCTTCCTCGGTGCGGAATTCCAGCGAGCGGGCCGACTGCAAAAAGGTCCCGCCTCGTTGCAGTGTTCCGGAAACAGCCTGGCTATTAAGAACAATGAAATCATTTTTTAGCAGTCCGGCATACCCCTTACGGTAGCCAATCATCTCTACATCGTTGGCTATGGCGGTTCGGGCTGCCGCGCGGATGGTCGCATTCATGCCGGAACAGTCGCCGCCGCTAGTCAAAATTGCAAGTCGTTTCATAGGTAAATCCTCCTCGATATTGGAATTATATTGTTATCTAACTCGGAAAAAGCTTCGTAAGTGCCGCACTGCGAAAATCAAAAATACGCCTGAGGCGCGGCGCAACAAAAATGCGATTGACAAGGCCGGCAAGCTGGTCATGAAGAAGCAGATAATGAACGAGATCGTGCATTTCGACTCCCTCTTCAACTTCGCGAAACCGGTGCTGATGGTGCCAAAAACGATAAGGACCAAAACGTTGCTCGTCAACAAAGAAATTGGGTTGTTCTACATGCGTGATCTCGGTTATCCAGTTGACGGCAACCAGAAATAACGGGCGGACAGTATAGGTGATGATCTGACCTGCATAGATTCCGCTCTGAGCTGGTGAAGTGATGCGGAAATCCATATCCGGCGAAGTTATCTTTACAAGATTGGCAGGATTGGAAAAAAAATCCCAGGCGGTTTCAAGAGAGATCGGCAGAATTTGAGTACGTTCAAAGGCAAACGGTTTCATGATGCCCTATCCTTTCTGTTTTTCAACCACTCCATCCGCTCAACTATGCTCTTTTCATAGCCATGCCCCTTCGGCTCATAATATTTTTGACCAGCCAACCGCTCCGGCAGACACTCCTGCCCGGCATAGCCGTCATCATAATCATGAACATACTGGTACCCCTTTCCATAACCTTGCTCTTTCATCAATTTGGTTGGAGCATTGCGGATGTGCAGCGGAACCGGCAAAGCACCGCTTTTACGGACCTCGGCAAGAGCGGAATCAATGCCGACATACGAAGCGTTGGATTTTGGAGCGGTGGCCAGATAGGTAACCGCCTGACCCAGTATTATACGACCTTCCGGCATACCGATAACTTGAAACGCTTGCAGAGCCGAAACGGCCATCTGAAGAGCTCTTGGATCGGCATTGCCAATGTCTTCTGAAGCCATTATTATCATACGCCGCAGAATAAAGATCGGATCTTCGCCAGCCTCAATCATGCGGGCCAGCCAATACAAAGCCGCATCCGGGGCGCTGCCGCGCAGAGACTTGATAAAGGCTGAAATGACGTTGTAATGTTCCTCGCCACCTTTGTCGTAAAGCAGCGCCTTTTTCTGCAGCGCCTCCTGGGCTATTTCCAGAGTTATGCTACCCACGTTTTCCAGATTGCTGAGTGGAGCAGAAGCAAGGCCAGCTGCGACCTCCAAGGTATTAAGAGCAGAGCGGGCATCCCCACCGGCCTGGGCTGCCAGAAAATCAAGTGCCTCATCAGTTGCCGAGATGGACAAATCCCCAAGACCGCGCTGGCAGTCTGCCATAGCCTGTATCAGAAGGCGCCTCACGGCATCAGGTTCGAGCTGCTGCAGTGTCAGAACACGGCAACGTGAAAGTAACGGCGCAATGACTTCAAAGGAGGGGTTCTCGGTCGTGGCGCCGATAACAGTGACCACCCCTTTTTCTATATAAGGAAGGAACGCGTCCTGTTGAGCTTTATTAAAACGGTGGATTTCGTCGATGAACAAAATAGTACGGATGCCGCGAGCCGAATAGCGCTCTGCTTCACGGAAAGTTTCGCGGATTTCCTTGACACCTGAGAGGATTGCAGAAAAGAAGATGAAGTGGGATTTTGTTTCGGCGGCGATGATGTGGGCAAGCGTAGTTTTACCACAGCCGGGAGGACCCCAGAGGATCAAGGACGCAAGTGAATCAGTTTCAATCATGCGCCGCAGAATGCGACCGTCACCAATCAGATGTTCCTGACCGGAAAATTCCGCAATTGAGCGTGGACGCATACGTTCGGCAAGCGGCGCATGTGCTGATATTTCCGGTGCGGTATAAACTCCGGAGGTTTGATCCCAAAGATCTGGCGTATTCATAGCCGACAGTTTTCTCAGCGCAGGTCTCGCCGGCTGTGACGGGTGATTTTTTCCGGTTTGATGCCCCATATTTCACTGGCATATTCGGCAATAGTGCGGTCACTGGAAAATTTACCCATGGCAGCGGTATTAAGGATCGATGTGCGGGCCCATTCGTGCGGCTGTTGATACAATTTATCAACCTCATCCTGGCAAGAGATATAGGACGAATAATCCGCCAGCAACAGGTAATGATCAAGATCCAGCAACGTGTCGACAATCGGCTTGAATAGATTTTGATCATGCTCCGAAAAGCTGCCGTTGCCGATCATGTCAATAGCCTGTTTCAGTTCAGGATTATGTAAATAGTAATCATACGGTTGGTAACCGGCACTTTTAAGTCCGGTCACCTGCTCGGTTGTCAGGCCAAAAATAAAAATATTGTCGCGACCGACCTCTTCCATAATCTCGATATTAGCCCCATCCAGAGTGCCAACTGTCAGTGCCCCGTTCAATGAATACTTCATATTTCCGGTACCTGATGCTTCAGTGCCTGCTGTGGAAATCTGTTCGGAAAGATCGGAGGCCGGAAAAATCATCTCAGCCAGTGTAACGTTGTAATTGCCGAGAAAAACAACCTTCAGCAGATTATTGACCGCCGGGTCGTTGTTGACGACAGACCCGACCGAGTTGATCAATTTGATGATCAGTTTGGCCATGTAATATGAAGGGGCCGCCTTACCGCCAAAGATAACGGTACGTGGAGCAAAACTGCCTCCGGGATTGGCCTTGATACGGTTATATCGGGTGATGACGTGCAGTACATTGAGCAGTTGACGTTTATATTCATGAATACGCTTCGTCTGACAGTCGAACATCGAATCTTGCGACACTTCAATGCCGTTGTGCTCACGGATATAGTCGGCCAGTCTCTCTTTGTTAGCCCGCTTGACCTCCATCCACTGCAGCTGAAATTCAGGATCGTCAGCCAAAGGAATCAATTTTTTCAGCTCATCCAGGTTGGTGACCCACCCCTCACCGATCTTCGATGAGATCAGATCGGCCAGCCAGCGGTTGCAGTACTTCAGCCAGCGCCGCTGTGTGATACCATTGGTTTTGTTATTAAAGCGCTCCGGCCAAAGTTCATAAAAATCGTGGAAAAGGTCATCTTTCAAAATTTCACTATGCAGAGCCGAAACGCCATTGATCGAGTGGCTGCCAACAATCGCAAGATGCGCCATACGCACGCTGCGCTCACCATCTTCGCCAACAATAGACATCCGCCGCAGTCGGTCATTGTCACCCGGAAAACGGGCGGCAATCTGCTGAATGAAAATTTCATTTATACGATAAATGATCTGCAAATGGCGCGGCAAAACCCTCTCCATCATCTGCACAGGCCACTTTTCAAGCGCTTCCGGAAGTACAGTATGGTTGGTGTAGGCGAAGGTGTTCAGTGCTATTTTCCAGGCATCATCCCAACCGAGTCGTTTTTCATCAAGCAGAATACGCATCAGTTCAGGAATAGCCAGGGTTGGATGAGTATCATTTAGCTGGATTGCCACCTTTTCCGGCAACATGTTCAGGTTGTCATGCTTTTTTGAGAAACGATAGAAAATGTCCTGCACCGTAGCTGCAGAAAGGAAATACTCCTGACGGAGACGCAACTCTTTCCCCTCAGCCATATGGTCGGCCGGATAGAGCACTTTGGAAATATTTTCGGTGCGCATTTTGGATTCGACAGCACCGATGTAGTTCCCCTGATTAAACGACCCAAGCTCGAAATCACGAGTCGATTTGGCACTCCAGAGCCGCATGGTATTAACAGTTTCATTAGCATAACCAGGAATCGGAAAATCATAGGCCAATGCCATAACATCGGTGGTATCAATCCATGAATAGCGGGTTTCCCCATGTTCATCACGATAACTTTCAACCCGGCCGTGAAACTTGATCTGGTGCAGATGTTCCTGACGGTCAAACTCCCACGGATTGCCGTAGCGCAGCCAGTTATCAGGAAACTCGGCTTGCGCACCGTTGATAATTTTTTGGTAAAACATTCCGTATTCGTAGCGAATACCATAACCATAGGCTGGCAGACTCATAGTAGCCATTGAATCAAGAAAACAAGCCGCGAGACGTCCCAGGCCACCGTTACCGAGACCAGCATCCCACTCTTGTTCCTGCAACTCTTCAACATCAATTCCCATCTGCTTAAGAGCTGTCTGCCACTCATCCATGATCCCCAAGTTTATCAGGGCGTTGCCGAGCGTGCGCCCCATCAGGAATTCCATCGATATATAGTAAACTCTTTTGGCGTCGTTGATATAATAGGATTGTTGGGTGTCAAGCCAGCGGTTGACCAGTACGTCACGCACAGCATAAGCCAGCGCCAGATAAAGGTCTGCCTTGGTGGCGGAGTATTTATCCTTTACCAAAGTATATTGAAGGTGGCGGAGAAAAGAGCGCTGAAGATCTGCAACTGTCGGTTTTTCATCGCAAGCAGGAGTTGTGTCAACTTTAGCCATAGTATCCATCCTCTGAAACAAAAATAATTAGCCGTTTATTTATCCAAAGTTTCGGGATGGAAACTATATAGATTTCTATTGCTTAATGCAAGGATGAGCGTTCCATTTTAGCATAATCTCTGTTATGGTGTCTGCATGGGTGAAAAACTGATTTGTAATAATAAAAAAGCCTATCACGATTATTTTATCGAGGAGAAGTTTGAGGCGGGTCTGGTACTGCAAGGGACGGAAGTTAAGTCACTGCGTGCCGGCATGGCAAGCCTGAATGATTCTTTCATGCTGGTGCGTGATGGTGAAGCGTACTTGCACAACCTGAACATTTCGCAGTATGAATTCGGCAATCGCCAGAATCACCAACCGGATCGCAACCGCAAACTTTTGCTGCATCGCAAAGAGATTGACCGACTCTACGGCAGGATTCGTGAAAAAGGACTTTCTGTCATTCCTCTGCGACTCTATTTTAAGGACGGCTTGGTCAAGGTCGAGATAGGGCTTGCTAAAGGAAAGAAACTGTACGATAAACGCGAAGTTTTAAAAGAGAAGGACAGCAATCGCGAAGTAGCACAGGCACTGAAGAGCAGAAACCGGGATTAATCCGGTTCAAATTCAACATTCAATTAAGTTTTAAAGGGGGACGTAAAGGTTTCGACGGGGAATTGAAAATCTGGGGAGCACCGGGTCGGGG
This sequence comes from Geobacteraceae bacterium, assembly GCA_025355965.1. Classification (GTDB taxonomy): domain Bacteria; phylum Desulfobacterota; class Desulfuromonadia; order Geobacterales; family Pseudopelobacteraceae; genus JACRCG01. Next base: position 78 of record JANXYR010000060.1, on the reverse strand, counting down.
CAGGTGGCCGACCTTAATAAACCTGCACGGCATTAATTGCCGACAATTATAACACTCCTATTGCACTAGCTGCTTAAT
>JANXYR010000057.1 GCA_025355965.1 Geobacteraceae bacterium | reverse complement strand
CACAATTCTACAGGTCTTGAGCGTATCAGCATTCGAGCGAATCGAGCTTATTCAGCTACTTACAGAAACAGATTACAGAACCAACAATACTGACTTTGATAACCAGCTGAATCTATTCAATTAAACGACCGGACGCGAATGGAATTTGAATAATAGTTGAGTGATGGCTAACCAGCTATTTGGACCTGTTAGTCGCATCAAGTTTGAAATTGCTTAGATGGTCAAAATTATTATGGGGGTATTACATGAATTTGAAGAAGTTGATGCAGTTATTCGTCTCCACAACGCTTCTATCCGTCGTTTTAACAGCTTGCGGCAGCGATAGCACTCTGCCTGGAAGTACTTCCAGTACCACTGCAACCGCCACTCTCAGCAGTGGAAAAACAACGGCCGCTGTTCCTGTTGTTGCGGGAGATTCGACAGTCACAATTCCAACAGATACCACATTTACAGACAGCAGCAATGTTGTACTTAGCGGAACATCTACAACCATAAACCTTACATACGCCGATAATTCCCGTTTCCTTCCGGCTGCTGCCGGACAATTACCTGCAAACCACAGTCTGGCCGCCTTTATTGATCTGACCATAATTAGTGGTACTCAGACCGTTAAGACTTTTGACAAACCTGTTACGGTTGTCCTGAGCCTGGTTGGTACCGGCGTCGTGCCTGGTGATGTTGTTTCTCTTTATAGCTTTAATGGTACTGCATGGAGTACCAGTGCCGAAGGAACCGTTGTTGTTGATGCAAATTGTCGGGCGACCTTCACCATTACCCATCTGTCAAGCTGGGCAGCTATGAAGTCATCTTCAGCATTATTCAGCTCCAGTGCTTTTCTGACGGATCTTTCAAATTTGACCAAAAGCTATATTACCCCACTATTGTATACCAACCTGCCTGCAGCCAACACCCCGCAAACGGTTGTTGCTGATGCCCAAAAGTCCCTGACTCGCCTTATCACAGTCTGGGGGGATTTCAAGACAAAGTATAAATCTGCCCCCGAATTTGCGGCATACAGCGCAAAGTTTACTGAAATCGATACTGAGATAGCGGCTGCCGGGGTGATCATCCAGACGGCAATTACATCAGGCAACACAGCAAATGATCTGCTTGCCGCCCATGAAGCACTTGAGGTCATTCGTAAGAATCTGCAGGATATGGATCGGGGTAACGGTTTCGACTATGCTGTTGACGCCATCAAGGATTTTCATGATGGCATGGAACCATTTGCCCTTGCTGTAAAGGGTAAAACTGCTGCGACACTAACCGATGCTGATGTGACAAGTTTGAAAGCTATGTTCCCGCTTGTTGAATCAACCTGGAATATGGTAATTGTCTATCAGTTTAACAAAGACCATTTTGGTATGACCACAGAAGTAAAAACATTTATCGATACGGCTACAACAAACCAGACAAATAACCTGAAGGCTCTTAAGGCTGCCCTCTTTGCAGCGACTCCGGACAAGACCGTAATTGCCACTAACGGCAATAAAGTTAAACAGCTGTTCCTGGGACTGTTCTTCAGTTTTGCCGATTTTATCAGGCCATTTGATGCTGATCTGTTAGCAGCTGACAGCGCAGCAGCTACTGCCGTTGCCGCAGCATCAAAAACCGAAGCAACCTCGAGCGAGGTGGCAGCTGCCCTGGCTGCTGTTACTGCACTTGAATCAGCTTTTAACAAGTTTAAAGGTCATTTTGCCACTTCGCCAATCAGTATCATGGGTGTTCTGACCTGGTTTAACGACCCGGCAAACGTGCAACTACAGCCCACTTACTTCAATAAGATCAGTGCTGATATCAGTGTAGCAAAGACGTTGATGGGAGCAATTCAGGCTTATCCGGCTGATCTAACCGCAATAAAGACCAAGCTATTGACTTACAGCGCAGAGATGACAAAGCTCAGGACCCGCATGAGCTACTAAGTTTCTTTCAGCCCCCCTCCCGTGAAGGGAGGGGGGCTGAAAATTAATATATTTTTTATGAACTGCTTTAAAAACCTGCAGGTCTTGAAAACAGGGTGATCCCACGCCAATGAATATTTTAAAAATAGTCCTGTCGACCATACTAATTATTTCATACAGCGAAATCAGCCAGGCTGATTCCGTTGTCATCAATAATCCGAAGGGAGGTGAATGGAAGTAGAGTTGTTGTAAAATGAAGCATACTAGTAACTGTTGTATTCTCACACTTTTTTACGAGGAGGAATTATGTCGGAAAAGATGATGAAGAAAAGCAGAGTGCTGATAGCAGCACTGCTTGGGACAGTAATGATTGCCGCACTTACTTTGTGGGGTTGCGGGGGCAGTGGGACTACAAGTTATGATGTGCCAGTGACTCCGCAACCTGCTGCAGCGCTGGTGACCACCAGCCAAAATGCCGTTGCTACGGCGGCTGATGTTAAGGCATGGATTGATAGTGGTCTTATAAATAATAGTGCTGCAAAATCAGTTTCTAAGTCAGTGGCTGCTACGGCCACAGTCGGTGCCCAGAAGCTTGTTATCCTTTCCGTTACTGATCCTGCAAATTATCTGCTTGGTCACATACCAGGGGCACAGTTAATGAACACCAGTGAATACAATCAGACAAGGCTCGAAGGTGTAGCGCAAACACCAACGCAAGTAGTTGATGGCACAATAATAGACCCTGTTATCAAAAGAAGCGGGATTGACGCCAATACAACTATTGTCTTAACTGTCAGTAAAGGTGGAAGTTTTCTGAATACAGCTCGCGCCTATTATACTTTCCGTTATTGGGGATTTCCCAAGGAACGCCTGAAAATTTTAAATGGCGGGGATGATGCATGGGTAGATGCCGGTTATGCTTTGACAACAACAGTTCCAGTTATTACACCATCGACCTACAGTGTAAAAAACAACACGAATAACTTTCAGCTTCGCAGCTCAATAGGCGAAATGATTGCCCTTGTTGACAATATTAATCTTGGTACAGTTAAAACTGATACAACAGGTGTGTCAATCTTGGATGTCAGAGGTGGCAGTCCGACTGTATATATGGCAAACGCAAATGTTGATGACTACGCACAATACAGCAATGTAATAGCCAGTAAAACTTCTACCTATAAGGATACTACTGCTTTAACAGCCCGACTCGCCACTTTCGGAGTTACCGCACAAAAAGCTATGACGTATGTTTACTGTGCATCCGGTACAAGGGCTTCATCGACCTTCTTCCTACTTGATGGGATCCTAAACTGGCCGGTCACTCTCTACGATGGCTCTTCGAGTCAGTGGTTAGCTTATTACTTGAATACGGTTACACCAGCAAATAACCTGCCTGTTGCCAGCCCTTGGCGAGTTGATATTAATACTCCCGGAACAACGTTGCCCCGTACTACTGGAACCATGGTAACCAACGGAACCACTGCCATGACTCTCGATCCTATTGCGTCTGCCATGTACTCGGTTACTGATCCACGAGCAAATCAGATGAAGATTGCAGATCTGCTCTATATTACACCGGTTGTTACAACTACGTCTACAACTGGCAGCGTTGGCAGTGCTGGTGGCGGTTGCTGATTGTAAGTTTCAAATGTAGTCCTTTGATAAGAATCAACCTATTTGAAAGGAGTTCACAGATGAAAATAAATATTATTGGCGGTCTGCTGGCGGGTGCCATGCTCTTGGCCGGTACAGCCTTTGCCGGACCGCAGATGACCTTCGGCCCTAATAACGAGGGGACGTTGCAGTTGGATTACAAGGGGCAGTTTCAGGCGATGGTTCGCGATAACGGTAGCGGAGCTGCTAAAGATGACGGCACCGCAGACTTCAACTTTCGTCGCAACCGCCTTGCCTTGATGGGTGCATATGGCGATATCATGTCAATGTATGTCCAGACCGAATTTCTGGAAAACCAGAATATTCAACCGCTTAATGTCGTAGATGGCAATGCAGGATCCGACTTTTATATTCTGGATGCACAGATGCGTTTTAAGTTTGACAATGCGTTCAATGTGTACGCAGGTAAATTCAAGTACAATATGAACCGTGAAAACCTGGAGGCGTGCGAAGCGCCTTTGACTCTTGACCGCTCGCTTTTTATACGCGCACCGTTTGTAGGTACAACTGATAAAGGTGCTGCCGTCTGGGGTAACTTGTTCAACGACATATTCCAGTATCGCCTGGATGTAACGAATGGCCGCAGTGCGACAGGAACGGATACCCCCAAATCCAACTTCCGCTACACCGGTCGTGCCCATGTTTCCCTGCTTGATCCTGAAACAGGCTATGGCTACAAAGGTACCTACCTTGGCAAGAAAAAGGTGCTGACAATCGGTGGCTCATATCAGCAGGAGGCGGATGTCGCTTACAGTGACACTGTTGCCAAAAGCGGAGCTGTTGATTATAAAGGATGGACAACCGACATCTTCTTCGAGTACCCGATTGACGGTATTGGAACTGTTACCCTTTCGGGCGCATATGAAGATATCGATCTTGGTGGTGCATATAAGGGTGCCAATCCGGATTCCGGCACAATTGGACTTAACGGAGAAAAGAATGGCTGGTATGTGAAAGGTGGATACATGCTTCCGAAACTTCCTCTGCAATTCTTTGCACGTTACGAGAAGTGGAAGTTCGCTGCTCTTAACCTGAGCAACACAGGTCTTGTTGCAGATACAATTTATGACCAACGTATTGACTGGTATGGAATCGGTGCAAACTACTATTTCCGTGACCAGAACCTGAAACTGACAATGGAGTATGCTCAGACAAACTTCGACAAAACTAATGCTACAACCAAAGACTTCGGCACATTCATTACCCAGTTGCAGCTGATTTTCTAATCGACAAACCTGCAAGTTGTAACAAAAGTGACCTGACAGATAGCGACTCCTGTCAGGTCACTTTTTTATTTCAGGATAGTCAAAATGACGTGCTATAGTTTGTCACTTTCAAACTATAAAGGCCCATTTCCGAGATGCTGATCCGTACTGTCAATCACGGCAAAATTCATATCGCTCTTCTGCTCCTGCTTTGCCTTCCAATAGTGCTCTCCGGTTGCCAAACTAGAACGAAACAATCCTCTTGCGTCCGCTGTCACAAGGGAATCGAACATGTCTCAAAAACCCATGGCGACTGTGTCTCCTGCCATGGTGGCAAGCCACTTGAAGAGGGTAAGGAAAAGGCGCATCAGGGCGTTTTCGGTATTTCCAATCCTGAATTTATCGGACGCTGGGAAAATGGCTGCGCTCCCTGTCATAGATATCAGTTTGAGCGGATGCAGAGCAACCTGATGTACACGGCTGCAGGAATAATCCGTAATGCCCAGCTGACCTGGGAAGGGGAGGATGGCAATAGCTACACAACCCATGGAGAAAAACAGTTTGATGCTGACGGCAAGCCGTTTTCACCCAAACCGGTAGCCGAGCTGGATAACCTTTCCGGCGAGCTGTACCGCAAGTTTTGCGCCCGTTGCCATGTTGGTGCGCAAACGACCGGTGTCTATAGCGCCAGCCACTCTTCCGGCTGTGCCGCCTGCCATTTCCCCTGGAATAATGAAGGTGTTTATACAGGGAATGACAAAACCATGAAGGGGAAGGCGGGGTACTCTGCCGCCCATACCATGAACTCGCTGCCTGATACACAGGTCTGCACCCGCTGTCACAACCGGAGCGGTCGGATTGCTTTCTCGTATCAGGGGTTGAACGATGGCAACAACAGCTTTGTTCCGACCAGAAGGGGAGAGGGTGGCCCGGTTATGGCAAGCGGCGCCCGCAATCTGACGCACATTACAGCGGATGTTCACTTTGCGGCTGGGATGGAGTGTATTGACTGCCATACATCGCGTGATGTTATGGGGGATGGCTTTGCATACCGGAATATGTACCTGCAGACGGAAGTGGCCTGTGAAGATTGCCACGGCGGAGCCAGGGAGGTACCACGTTATCGCGAGATCACCCGTGAAAATGATGAGGCGCTGCGGGAATCCAAAAACTATAAGATGCTTGTGACATCAGGTATGAAGATGATTCAGACATCCAAAGGGCGGAGCTACTCCAATGTCTTTTATCGTGATAATACGGTCTGGGTGGCCGGTAAAAAAAGTGGCAAGCTGCACAGAAGCAAAGTGATTACCGGCACGCCGGAACATAATGTTGTCGGCCACGAACGGCTTGAATGCTATAGCTGCCACTCACGCGCCGTGCCGCAATGCTACGGCTGCCATACGACCTATGACAAGAGCCAGGACGGGCACGATTTTATCAAGGGTGCTGATACTCCCGGAGCCTTCAGCGAAACAGAGGATTACCGGTTGCTCAGCCCGTTTCCACTGGCGCTCAATCAGCGTGGACGCATTTCTCCCGTTACTCCCGGCTGTCAGACGTTTATAAACGTGATAGAGCCTGATGGTAAACAGTCAAAAACAGAATATGTAGCAAAATACAAAGGGAAACAGCAGCTCCGCTTTGCGCCGTTCTACTCCCACAACACGAGTAAAAAAGCTGTAGGATGTGCCGAATGCCATGGTAATCCGGCCTTTCTCGGTTTTGGTCAGCATGTGGTGGAGGGGAACAGTATCAAGGGAACGCTGATCTGCGAACGCTCGGACAGTAAGCCGCTGGATGGTTTCCTGACGATGAAAAAAGGCCGGGTAAACGCCTATTCTGCTATTACCCGTGAGAATGCCCGCCCATTGAGCGGCGCCGAAGTGAAGCGAACGCTTTCAGTTAATCTCTGTCTCCCATGTCACGACAAGGCGCGTGACCCGATCTATCGGAAAGGAATAAACCTGCGTGCATTGGATGATGCTCTTCATCGCCGGCTTCTGTCTGGCTCTTAACCTGAATGTTGCGTCCGCCCACGTTGCTCTGGCCTGCTCCTCATGCCATCGTCAGGGTGGAAACGCAAGCGATCCGGCCGCCCGATCTGGTCGGGCAAACGGCTGTGTCGTCTGCCACACTGGGCATGAGCGGATCTTTGATCACGCCATGGGACAGCGTAGCGGCGAAAAGCAGTTTGTGCAACGCAGCTATGGTCGCTTTGATTCGGCGTTCTGGGATAAAAACTGCAATTCCTGTCACCTGAGGGGGTGTCTTGACTGCCACGGTGGTGCGGGACTGGCAAAGCCGACTATCGCGGTCTGCCAGCGTTGTCATAACGGCTATTTCACCGGGTGGGACTATTCGGGACGTGCTCCGCGAGAAGATAATATGCGTTATCAGCGGGGTATTGAAGTTAATGGCAGTACGTTTTTGAAAATGCTTCCGGATGTACACTATACCGTTGGCATGACCTGTGGTGCCTGCCATTCGATGAAGAGCCTTGCAAACGGGAAAAAATCATCAAAAAAGTGCCGTGACTGTCACAAACCGAGTCAGAATATTCCGGAACACCGCATTCCAGCTCATCTGCAACGACTTGAATGTTACGCCTGCCATTCGGCCTGGGCCCCGCAGGAGTACGGCACCTTTTTCCTTCGTTTCCGAAATAACCGTCTGAAAGATGATTTTGACCTTAAACCTGGATCAAGCGCGGAATATTTGCGCAGTGCCTACCTGAAAAAACAGGATGCGCCGCCGCTGGGTATCAATGCAGCAGGGCGGATTAGCCCGATCCGTCCGATGTTCATTGCTTACTATACCGATATAATGACCGCCAGAAACAACGGCCCGGAAAATATATTGCTGACTGCCGAATGGCGGGCATATTTCCCACATACTGTTCAGCGTGGTAGTGTGACCTGCGATGGTTGTCACGATAATCCGACTCGCTTTCTGTTTGAGCCCGAATCACGGCGGATCTACAATCTCGAAAAGGATGGTATGGGGCTGGAATCGTTCTGGCTTCAGACTGGGCAGAGGGTCAGTAATGGCAGTTTTATGGATGCCGCTCGCTATCTGCGCATGAGCAGCAAAAGTCCTGCATATACAAAAGCGTACGTTGAAAAATGGAAGACCTTCCTTAATCGTGTCAAAGATTAATAAAAATCCTGATTCTTGTGCCTTGGTGAATACCGAAGTTTTAGCGCAACAGCCAGACCGTGAGTGGCAAAGTGATGAACGACAGGCCTGTCTGTACGGTGATGATTGCGGCCATGCTGTCATGGTCGCCACCCATCTGCCGGGACAGGATGTAGGCTGATGGGGCTGTCGGCACACTGAACAGCAGCACAACGACGCTCAAGGCAATACCAGACAACCCCAGGTATGTCGCTAAACTCCAAGCTATCAGCGGTTTGCAGAGGAACTGTACTGTACTGGTCACCAGCAACGGATGCCAATGCAGCATCAGATTTTCGGCCCGGTACGCCGCCCCGACAGCCATCAGACCCACCGGGAAGGCCGCTTTTCCACCCAGTGACAGTATGCCGTCGATTGCCAGTGGCAGCTTCAACCCAGACGCATTCAATCCTACCCCGATGACACACCCGATAATGAGCGGGTTGCGCAGCAGATCTATAAACAGTCGCTTGAAGTCTATTTTTTTGCCATTGTTTACTGCCAGCGAGAAAGCCGATACGCAGAGAACATTGATCAGGATGATCATGAATCCTGCCCCCATGGCGGCCAGGAACAGGCCGTCCTTGCCGAACAGGTTCTCCGCGAGCGCCAGAACGACAAAGGTGTTGAAGCGTACACCCCCCTGGAAAAGCGAGGTAAAGGCCGCTCCTCCCATGTTGCGATTGGCAAGCCCCCAGAGCGTTACCAAAAGTGCACTGGTCAGCACAGCACCCTCAACAGTCAGTAGGATCTTCAGCCATGGCAGGGAACCGATCTGTTTTCCGGCCAGATTGTGAATCAGGGTGGCAGGCATGAGCAGGAAGTAGGTCAGTTTTTCTGCTGACGGCCAGAACGTGGGTGGTAGAAAATTTGTGCGCTGAATCATGAAGCCGACCAGGATCAGGGCCAGCACCGGTAGCAGTGCATTGGTGATGGAGGTCATACTGCCGTCCTGTTTATATCAGGTGTTGGATAAAGTAGTTCCATAGTTTGTTGCTTACCCCTCAAAACATATCTTCACAATTGTTCACAATTCCTTCATACAATATTCTTATTATTCGTATAGTGTCAAATCATCAGTTAACCAGTTTATAAAGGGAGGAAGTACAAATGAAAAAAATGTCCGTAGTAATAATTGCTTTAAGTCTGGCGGTGTCCATGTTCGGAGTTGCTAACGCCGGCAACAGAGGTATGGGTGGTGGTTGCGGCAATTGTGCGCAGGGTGGCGTACCTTCAGATCAGTTCCGCAAGTTTCAGGCAGATACCATTGATCTGCGTCAGGAAATGATGCTCAAGCGTTTCGAGATGCAACGTGAAAATCTTAAAGCCACACCAGACAGCGCAAAGATCGCTGCACTGCAGGCATACATCAAAGACATTCAACTGAAAATCCAGGATATTCGCAGCCAGAGTGGCCTCCCGGTTGGGAAGAGTGATGGTGAATGCGGCCAGAGAATGGGCGGAGTCGGCAAAAGGGGTATGGGTGGGTGCAATAACGGTCCATGCGTTCAGTAGTACATTTACATGGTGGTTGGTTGCATATTGTACCCAACCACCAGTTTTTTGGAGTGCTGGGTATGAAGTATTACATCCTGTTACTGCTTAGTACATTGTTACTTACCGCACAGTCTGTTGCCGTTGCTCAAGCGGAGAACGGTGCGGATGAAACAAATAAACCGCGGAGACATGGCATGAAAAGGGATTGTGATGCTCCTCCGGACTGGTGTAAAAGTGATGGAGATACTTGCAAACCCGAAATGCGCGGCCAATGCGGTAAGCGCCGAGGCGATTGGTACGGCGCCCGTCAACCGGTGGCCAATGAGGCGGAAGCACGCATACTTCTCCTGAATTATTTTGCCGGGCAGGGGTACACTGTTTCTGAACTTACAGAGAGAAAATGGGGCTTTAAGGCTGAAATTATTAACAAAGAGGGCAAGGTTGTTGACCGGGTTATGATCGACAAGCGTTCCGGTCGCATACGCTCACTGTATTGATTCGAGCCCAGATAAACTGGATAAGTACGTTAACGAAATTATTTCTTGCCAAAAAGCGCAAGAAATAATTTCTAACTTACTAATAACGAGGTTCATGTGTTCCCACCCGTTCTGATTGTTGAAGATGACACCAAGCTTGCCCGGATTGTAAAAGCCTACCTTGAGGGCGCTGATTTCAGGACGGTTCATGCGTCAACAGTTAGTGAGGCTCTTCAAAAGGTTGAGGCAGAGCTTCCTCTGGCAGCCATACTTGACCTGGGATTGCCTGATGGAAGCGGAGAAGAGTTGTGCCAGAGTTTTAAAGAGTTTGGCGATTTCCCCGTCATTATGCTGACTGCAAAGTCGTCCGAGGAAGAGCGAATTGCCGGCTTTGCTCTCGGAGCTGATGACTACATGGTTAAGCCTGCCAGCCCGCGTGAGCTGGTCTGTCGCCTGAAGGCCGTATTGAAACGCTATGAGCACAGTTCTGCATCACCGGACAGCATAGTGTCTTTCAATAATGGTACGCTTGTTCTTAACAGCCTCCGCCATCAAATCAACCTGAATGGTCACCCCGTTTCCGTTACCCCTACCGAGTTTAAACTCCTCCTTATCCTGGCTTCATCACCCGGTCGGACCTTTACCCGCGACGAACTGGTTTCTCGTGCGCTCGGATACCAATTCGAAGGGTATGATCGCAGTATAGATGCCCACATCAAGAATCTCCGTCAGAAGATTGAAAAAGACCCCCGTGTACCGGAATACCTCAAAACCGTGTATGGTGTCGGATATTTATTTGCCGGAGAACGAGATGCGCTGTAGTTTGCGCTGCAAATTCCTGCTGCTGTTTGTTCTGATTTCTGCCATTGCCCTTTCATCGGCTTTCGTGCTGCGTGGGCTGGTCATGCGTGATTTTTCCAAGTATCTGGACGGAGAATCTCAGGATCGGATCCAACGTGTCGTCGCTCTCCTTGAAGGGGGATATGAACAGAATGGGGGGTGGCAACAGAACCGCCTGGCTACAGATCTCGCCTGGGCGCTCCAGTTAGGAATTGAGGTTCACCTGTTTGATTCATCCGGTCAGGCTGTGATAGATTCCGAACAGGCTGTTTCGGTTTTGACTCCGCTGATGCGCAGGAGGGTGCTGGATGCAACCGGATATGACCCGCGCGCGGTAAAAACTGCTTCGGTCCCATATCCACTCTATCTGCGCGGTGAAGAGATCGGACACCTGGAAGCACAGGTGCTTGATCGGGTTAAAGAAGATTATTTCGTCCGCTCTTCAAATCGGGTTTTACTGATTTCGGTCACAATTTTGGGACTGATATCGATTTTCGCCGGCATTATCGCTTCGCGAAGGCTGACTCGCCCTATTCTTGAGCTGGTTGATGCGTCTGATGACATCGCTGGTGGGGATCTGTCACGCCGCGTTAATAACTCCGGAAATGACGAGATCGGCCGTTTGTCGCAGAGTTTCAACAGTATGGCTCACGGTCTGGAAGCACAGGAAAAATTACGTCGCACCCTTCTCTCCAACGCTGCTCATGAACTGCGAACCCCCTTGGCGATTATCTCCGGTGAGCTTGAAGGGATGCTGGATGGTTTCCTGCCAACCGATCGGAACGCGCTCCAGTCGCTCCATGATGAGGCGCGGCGCTTGACCGCCATTCTGGATGGTGTGGACGAATTGTCACTGGCTGAGTCGAGCACACTGAGTCTGCATAAGGAAATTATTGAACTCAAGCCATATCTCTCCACCATTGCAAGCCGTTTTGAGCGAATTATTGCCGATAAACATGCCGTCATTTTGCTGGACTGTCCAGATAACCTTCGCATCAATGCCGACCCTGACCGTCTTTGTCAGATTATCATCAATCTGGTTAGCAACAGTATCAAGGCGATTGTTTCAGGTGGCCGGATTACGATTATTGCATTTTTAGATGGTGATCGGATCTGCATAGAGATAGCCGACAACGGGTGCGGAATTCCGGAAGAGGAGCTGCCGTATATTTTTGAGCGTTTTTACAAAGGGAAGAATGGTGGTTTAGGGTTGGGGCTGACTATTGTGCAGGAGCTGGTTACGATCCATGGTGGTTCGGTGTCGATCAGGAGTTCAGTCGGTTCGGGTACCTCTTTTCGTGTGATGCTGCCTTGTATATGATTTAACCCTGATAAACTGAAAAACTTGCTTGTACCATTTGACATTGTAGCTCCATTGCAGTACTGTACCAACCCAACAAGGCCCTGGGGGAGTTCATTTGAACTGAGATCCGCTTACCAGAACCGTAACACGTTCTTAAAGCGGGAACCCTTTGCACCTGAACCGGGTAATTCCGGCGTAGGAAAGCGGCTTGCGGGATTTGAACACTATCCAGCCGCCTGATGTCTTATATCAGTGCGGTTTTTTTGTTTTAACAAGTCAGACGTTTAATAAACTTCTATAAATTCACTTATCCCGTTTATCGGGGCTAGGATTTACTGAGTGAGTGATGCCAGACCCTTTCGCCTTGTCGTAAATAAGGCCCCAAAACTCCCGGATATTACGGGTGTCTATCTGATCACGGATCAGGGCGTTGACCTGATTGACAGAGTATGTCAGGCACTTAGAGGCGGAGTATCGGTGCTGCAGTACCGTTCCAAGGGTATGGAGTATGGTGAACGTTTAGCGGAGGGGGGCGAGTTAAAACAACTTTGTGCCCGTTTTGGTACAACGTTTATTGTTAATGATGACCTCCAACTTGCCAAAGCGCTGGATGCTGATGGCGTCCATTTGGGGCAGGATGATGGCGAGGTCTCAGCTGCACGGGCGCTACTCGGTCCGGGTAAAATTATCGGAAAATCGACCCACAATCTGGAAGAAGCTCTGCGCGCAGAGCTGGATGGCGCCGATTATATCGGTTTTGGGGCACTATACCCGACCGGAAGTAAGGTTATTACGCATCTCCCCGGTGTTGAAGGGTTGGAAGCGATACGTTCAAAGATAAAGATCCCTATCGTGGCTATTGGCGGAATAACTACAGGCAACGCCTGTCGGGTTATTGATGCCGGCGCGGACGCTTTGGCAGTGATTTCATCAGTCCTTTTGAATCCGCGTCCGGACATTATAGTTGCGGAACTTTTGCTGCTGTTCAACCGTGTACGTCCCTTTCCGCGCGGAGCTGTTTTGAGCATTGCCGGAAGTGATTCCGGAGGCGGGGCAGGCATTCAGGCGGATATCAAGACGATTACACTGTTGGGGAGTTACGCCGCTACGGTCCTGACAGCTCTGACCGCTCAGAACACCCGGGGTGTCTCTTCTATCCACGGGCTGCCACCAAGTTTTATATGTGATCAACTTAACGCCGTATTGTCCGATATTCCGATAGATGTCATCAAAACCGGAATGCTGCATACTCCGGCAATAATTTCGGCATTGGCAGAGCGTCTTGGAGAGCGGAAGGTTATCATACCGATGGTGATAGATCCGGTCATGGTAGCCAAGGGGGGGGCAGCACTGCTTGAGTGTGAAGCGGTCCAGCTTTTTTGCCTCCAGCTGTTGCCGCTTGCTTATCTACTGACCCCCAATGTTCCGGAAGCGGAGCGTCTTTTGGGGAGATCAATAAAAAACGAGTCGGAGATGGAGCTGGCTGCGAGCGATCTGCACGCGTTGGGTGCGGCCAATGTTCTTATCAAAGGGGGACATCTGTCCGGACGTTTCTCGACTGATATTCTTTTTGATGGTAAAAAGTGTCATAGTTTTACTTCCGAGCGGTTTTTTACCAGCAACACCCATGGCACCGGCTGTAGCTATGCATCGGCTATTGCTGCCCTGCTTGCTCAAGGTGAGCCGTTATTGACAGCGGTTGAACGGTCAAAATCATTTATCAGTTCTGCTATTCGCCTTGCCCGGCCACTTGGGAAGGGACATAGTCCGGTTAATCACTTCATGGCAGTACGTGAACTGCCGCATATTTTATAATTGTTCCCGAATTTTACAAAAAGGATTAAAGGATCACGCTCATGACTCAGCTTGAATACGCCCGCAGAGGCCTCATAACTGAAAAAATGCAAATTGCTGCAGCAGCAGAAGGTGTCTCTCCGGAATTCATCCGTGAAGGTATCGCTGCAGGCAATATTGTCATATGCCACAATATCAAACATCTAAATGGTACCCCTCTGGCGGTCGGAGCCGGCCTGCGCACCAAGGTTAACGCTAACATCGGCTCTTCTTCAGACGACACCGACATGGAAAAGGAACTGGAAAAGGCGCGTATTGCGGTAAAATATGGTGCCGATGCCATCATGGATCTCTCTACCGGTGGTCCTGTTGACGAAATCAGGAAGGCGATCATTGCCGAAACGAATGCCTGTATCGGCAGTGTGCCTCTGTATCAGGCTGCTCTTGACGCGGTGCGTAATAAGAATAAAGCCATCGTCGATATGACGGTTGACGATATCTTTGCCGGGATCATCAAGCATGCAGAAGATGGAGTCGATTTTATTACCGTACATTGTGGTGTAACCCGTGGCACCGTTGAACGGATGAAGAACGAAGGGCGCATAATGGATGTTGTCTCGCGCGGCGGGGCCTTCACCATCGAATGGATGAGCTATAATAACAAGGAAAATCCGCTTTTTGAACATTTTGACAAGCTGTTGGAAATTACCAAAGAATACGATATGACTCTGTCACTGGGGGATGGATTTCGCCCCGGCTGTCTGGCGGACGCGACCGACCGGGCACAGATCCATGAGTTGATCCTGCTCGGCGAGCTGACCCAGCGTGCACAGGACGCCGGTGTGCAAGTCATGATCGAAGGGCCAGGACATGTGCCGTTAAACCAGATTCAAACAAATATTCAGTTGCAAAAAAGACTCTGCCACGGTGCTCCTTTTTATGTCCTTGGACCGCTTGTGACAGATATTGCACCAGGTTATGACCACATTACCTGCGCGATCGGTGGGGCTATTGCGGCCGCCGCCGGAGCTGACTTCCTCTGCTACGTTACGCCTTCAGAACACCTCTGTCTTCCCAATGTGCAGGATGTGCGTGATGGCGTCATTGCTACCCGTATTGCAGCCCATGCTGCCGATATTGCCAAGGGTGTCAAAGGGGCTATGGCGAAGGATATTGCCATGGCAAAGTGCAGGAAAAAGCTTGATTGGGAAGGTCAATTCGCCTTGGCGATGGACCCGGACAAAGCCCGTGAATACAGGGCCAACTCGCCGGTGTCAGATCATGGCGCCTGTACGATGTGTGGTGAGTTTTGTGCCTATAAACTGATGGATGATGCCATGAAGAGATAATGGGCTGTTTTTCTACTTTGCAAAAAAGACCACCGGGGTTTCTGAAACTGCGGTGGTCTTTAAGTATCTATCGTATGCCTGAGGATCAGCTCAACAGATGCACAAACAGACCACTGCGAAGTTTTGGCTCAAACCAGGTTGATTTGGGGGGCATAATCTGGTCTTGATCCGCCAGTTCGATCAATTCGCGGATGGAGGTCGGATGGATGGCAAACGCCACGGCGAATTCGCCGGAATCAACTAACTTGACCAGTTCATCGTTACCACGGATTCCGCCTACGAAGTGGATTCTCTGATCAGTGCGCGGGTTGTCAATGCCGAGAATAGGAGCAAGTAGGTTGTCCTGCAGAATGGAGACATCCAGGCGACCAACAGTATCATCTTCGTTGACTAGAGCAGGCAGGGCGTCCAGAAGGTACCAGCTGCCATCCAGATACATGCCGAATTCATGTCTGTCAGCAGGAACTACCGGAACAGGAGAGGGGGTTATGTGAAAGCTCTCCTCAACCTTAGAGATAAATTCATCCACACTACGTCCGTTAAGATCTTTGACAGCGCGGTTGTAAGGCATGATATTGAGCTGGTTTTCAGGGAATATTACCGTCAGGAACGAGTTGTACTCTTCGATTCCGCTATGCCCCGGGTTTTTGTCGCGCCGCAGTTCTCGGACACGGCTGGCGGCAGCGCTGCGGTGATGTCCGTCGGCAACGTACAATCGTGGAACAGCAGCAAACAGGACGGTCAAACGGTTGATCAGGATCTGGTCGGAGAGGATCCAGGCTGTGTGTCCAACCCCGTCATCAGAAATAAAATCATATTCCGGCGGGCTGTTAGTAACCCCTTCTATTATCCCTTCAACTTCCGCGCAGGAGCGGGAGAGATAGAATACCGGCTCATCATTAGCATCCAGATAGTCGATATGTTTGACCCGGTCTTCTTCCTTGTCGGCACGGGTATGCTCATGCTTTTTAATAACACCTGACTGGTAGTCGTCAACGCTGGCACAGACCACCAAACCTGTCTGGCTGATTGAGCCCATTTGCTGGCGATAGACGTAGAAACAGTCGTGCCGGTCTTGAATCAATATCCCACGCTTGATGAAATCGCCAAGGTTGAGCCTCCCCTGCAGATAAACTGATTCGTCATGGGGGTCAACCTCCGGCGGAAGATCTATTTCAGCACGCGAAATATGCAGAAAGCTGTTGGGGTTTCCTGCCGCCATCGTACAAGCCTCTTCAACATTCATCACATCGTAGGGGAGGGCTGAAACTTTCTCAACCAGATCTTTAGGTGGGCGTAGAGCCCGGAATGGTTTGATAACTGCCATACATCATCTCCGTAACTTACTGAAAATACCTTCGTGCTCCAACAAAACGCTTCTCAAAATAACTTTCATTGACCTCTGTTACACGGATTTCTTCACCCCGTCGCGGGGCGTGAACAAACCTGCCCCCTCCGACATAAATGCCGACGTGGCTGATCTTATCCGCAGAAGATCCGAAAAAGACCAGATCGCCATCCATTAGATCGCCTTTAGACACATTTTCACCAGCTTTGAACTGATCGCTGGAGGTGCGTGGAATACTGAGTCCGCATAGATTGTATACTGCGCGTACAAAGCCGCTGCAATCCATGCCTTCCACTACGTTATCGCCACCCCATCGGTACGGGATGCCGACGAAACGTTCGGCGGTGCGGGCAGCGATTACCCCCATATCATGCTCTTTATTTACCGTTTTTGGAGTCGGTTTTTCGACATCTTCTTTGGGCACAATCGGTTGGAGCGGTTGCGGTGATTGTTTTCGGATCTCATCCGGTTGAGGTTTTTGCCATCCCGGTCCCTTGGGCCGGCTAAAGACCACTTCGTTGGGTGGGGCTATGTAATAGCTGTCAATCAGATGCTCGGCCACAAGTTTTTTTGCCTCGGTACGAGCCTTCTCTTTTGTGGAAAAGTCACCGAAACGTACCGCATACATTCCGTTGTCCTTACGGAAATAAAAAGCTTCAATTCCTTTTGCCTGAAGTTTAACCGAAAAACGTTCTGCGTTTTTTACATCGGAAAAAGCGCCCATCTGAATGGCATATCCAAGCCGACTGATACCGGTAGTTTTGGCAGCATGAGCTGTCAGAACGGAGAAGCAGAACAGCAGAATTAACAGTTGTGTACGAAAAATCATGTGGCGCCATTTCGTTAAAAAAGTGGAAATACGATAGTGCAGGATATTAGCCGTTATAGAGGCGGTGGTAAAGCATAAATTTACCCGTAAAGTGCCTTATGACGTTGACAGAGATTACACTTTTGATGTACTTTCTCAGCTCCTTTGGTACGATTGTACCTGAAGATATAGATTGCCGTTGTGGCTCAGGGGTAGAGCAGCTCACTCGTAATGAGCAGGTCGTCGGTTCGATTCCGACCAACGGCTCCACCAAAAACAAAGGGTTATCGTTTATGGCGGTAGCCCTTTTTGTTTGCATACAGCAATAGGCCTCCGTTGAAGCACGCAGAGTGGAATAGATGGCCAAGCTTTTAGGTCTTTTACATCGATAGTAATTGGATCTGTCCATATGACGCTTTGCCTGAAATGATTTTGATATACCACATCGATAGTCAAGAAAACATTTACCCATTGCACCCAAATAGATTATAATTCGGTTGTGGGTGCGTTGCAAACGAGGGTATTTACTTGAAATACAAACAGGGGGTGCTTGTGAGAACAGTTGCAGCTGTTTTATTTGCGCTAGTGCTCGTTGCTACACAGTCCGGCAGTGCCGAAAACAATTGGTATGTCGGTGACGAACGTTGCCCGCCACCCAAGGATGACGGGACTTATTCCGCTCCCTACAACGCACTGGATCATCGTCAGGAGTATCCAACCTTTTCCGGGTCAGACAAGCCGGGTTGGTCATGTTCCTACCAGCGGCAAGATGGTGTTATTGTCCAGTATGGTGACAGCCGAACGCCTCAGCAGCAGTGGCTGGATGTATGGGGTGGTAATGACAACAATTAATATTTATTTCTGAGTGTAAAACTTTGTCCTGAAACAACGATGTGATTATTGAAAGGAAGGTGTAGCCTTGGATGATCAGATGAATGAAGATATCCCTGAAACGGTATGCAGTTGCGGGGAAATGCATAAGGGCCATATCTGTTGGCTATCTCATATGGGGTTGCTAAATGAGGTATACCACCTGAGCAGTACTCCGACTGTTTCGTGTTCTAAATGTGGAGCAAAAGCTAATTTGCCTCACAATGTCTGTTTCCCGGTTATAATGGGTGCTCCCAATAACTGACAAGATTCTGACATGTCGGGCTAGTCTGACATGTCAGAAAAAAGCCGTTATTCTATTCTACATCCCCGGTATTTCGCCTGACTCCCATTAAATATGCCACTACAAACTCATCCAGGTTACCATCCAGGACAGCATCCGGGTTGCCCGATTCTACGCCGGTACGCAGGTCCTTGACCATCTTGTAGGGGTGCAGCACATACGAGCGGATCTGACTTCCCCAACCGATATCTTTCTTTTCGGCGGCGATTTCGGATGCCTTTTCCTTGCGCTCTTCTACCTCCCGTTCATACAACTTGGCCCGCAGAACTTTCATGGCTGTGCCACGGTTTGAAATCTGACTCCGCTCAGACTGACAGGCCACTATGATGCCGGATGGAATATGGGTAATGCGGACGGCCGAGTCAGTGGTGTTAACGTGCTGACCGCCGGCGCCTCCGGAACGGAACGTATCTACCCTCAAATCGGTATCGCTGATTTTAATTTCGATATCATCCTCTTCAATTTCAGGGAAAGCGTACATCGAGGCAAAAGATGTGTGTCGGCGCGCACTGCTGTCAAAAGGGGATATACGGACCAGGCGGTGAATGCCGGCTTCCGCTCGAAGATAACCGTAGGCGTACTCGCCGCTGACGTTGAAGGTCGCCGATTTGAGTCCTGCTTCGTCACCGTCCTGATATTCTGTGATGACTGTTTTCCACCCCTTTTTCTCGCAGTAACGGAGGTACATGCGCAGGATCATTTCAGCCCAGTCTTGGGACTCGGTGCCACCCGCTCCGGGATTTATGGTAATAAAACAGGAGTTACGGTCATGGGGGCCGGAAAGCATGCGCTGGAGTTCGGCCGCCTCTACCTCCTGAACCAGCTGGGCGGTCATTTTACCAACCTCAGTCAGAGCTTCAGCATCCTGGGCTTCTTCTCCTAGCTCGATCATCACGCGGATATCTTCCGCCTGGCGCTCAAGACCATCCCACATCTGTACAATCTTTTCCAACGTCGTACGTTTCTTAATTATTTCCTGCGATTTAGTGGTGTCATCCCAAAATCCGGGAACAGCCATTATTGATTCGATCTCCATGATCGATTCACGATTGGCATCTACGTCAAAGTGCCCCCCGAAGCTTGGTGATACGCTCTTCACAATCATTTATTTTTGCTATTTCTTCACGGTACATTGTTGTTGCTCCTTAGTGACTTCGTTAACGCACTTATTATTTTAATCAGATTTAGAGAAAATGTTTTTTCGTTTGATCCATACCAACAGGGCGATACCACCGGTCAGCAGCACGCAAAACCATGCCGGGAGATCACCAATAGTGAGGTAAAGCGATTTGCCGCTACCTGGCTGAATTTCGCCGCTACGATATGCTTCAACAAACAGGCCGGTCATGGTGCTGATATGGCCGTTATGGTCAATAATTGCGGTTACCCCGGTATTAGCCGCGCGGATCAGCGGAGTACGGGTCTCAATCGCACGGAAAGTCGAGATAGCGAGGTGCTGATAGGGTGCTGATGAACGACCAAACCAGGCATCGTTAGTAATTGCCACCAGGACGCGGGCACCGGCCCGGACGTATTGACGGGCCAGTTCCGGAAAGATGACTTCATAACAGACTTGAACGCCAAGTTTCGTACTCCCGGTATCCAGAGTAACCGCTCGCTCACCCGGGGAGAAGTCGCCGATGCCGACAACAAGCTTGTTAATGAAGGTCAAGATGCCACCCAGTGGTACATATTCGCCAAGCGGCACCAGATGCATTTTGTCTGCCCGGCCAACAGTTTCGCCGTTCGGTGACAGCAGGAAAGCGCTGTTCAAAAAGGTGCTGCGGCCGTTGCGAAGCTCATGTGCTGGGCTGCCGAACAGTATAAAGGCATTCATCTCACGCGCCAGGCTCCTGATACGTTCCGCTTGCAGTGGTTCATCCTGAAAAAAGAACGGTACGGCGCTTTCCGGCCAGACAATCAGATCTACTCCGCCTTTAGACGCTTCTCTGGTAAGGCGTTCGTAGGTGTCTATAGTGCTCTCTCTAAAAGCCGGGCTCCATTTTACATCCTGAGAAATATTACCTTGAATCAGGGCAATCCGTAGCGGCTTTGAATGGTTTGTTTCCGGTTCATTCAGGCGATTGAAACCGTAGAAAAGAGTGCCGAAAAGTAGGGCCAAAAGTATAATCAAACTTTTTACCGGGTATGGAACACCTGCACCGGAAACTGCCCGCAGTGCACGATGCAGGACGACATTTGCCAGAACTATAAGCATTGTGATGCCGTAGACACCCGCCAGATCGGCGATCTGGATCAGAGGTAACGTGCGAAACTGGGAATGCCCCAGCATGGCCCAGGCAAAGCCGGAAAACAGGAATGAACGGATGAAATCAAACGCGATCCATGCAACTGGTAGGGTAAAGGCTGCTTTGATGCCGACCAATTCTCCAAGCCTGGCAATGCCGGTACTCAAACCATAAAACATGGCCAGCCATAGAACCAGTAGCAGGTAGATCGGTATGCTGACTGACCAGGGAAGATGGCCGTATCGGACAAAAACGATGTTAAGCCAGTAGAGTATAATGGCGTATGCGGTAATGCCACAGGTCAGGCCGATGCGGAAGGCCATCTGTGGCGTACTCTCTTCCAGTGCAATCAGTAATGGGATCAGAGCGACCCAGGCCAGGAATGCGAGGCCGGGACTCGGAAAGGAGAGGGCTATCAGAATTCCGCTGGCGATTGCCAACATCCCCCGACGGTCAAAAAAATGTTTTAACAAGGATAAGTAGATCGGAACGTTCACTCGCGCCCCGGATCTTCAGCGGGAACACTGTTTTTCAGGCTAATGCCAACTTTCTTAACCCGTCGCAGATCGGCGTCCAGGATTTTCAAGTATAGTCCGTTGCCTTCTATGATGTCTCCAATTGCTGGAATTTTCCCGGTCAGGTGGAAGGCGAGTCCCCCGACAGAATCAAAGTTATCGCGTTCGATCTCAATGCCGAAATGTTCTTCCAACTCTTCGACCGGGAGGCGGCCATCAGCTGTTATGCTACCGTCATGATTAACAGTAAAAAGAGATTCTTCGCGGTCATATTCGTCCTGGATGTCCCCCACAATATGTTCCAGCAGATCTTCAATGGTTATCAGGCCGGACGTGCCACCATACTCATCAATGACGATCGCCAAGTGAATTCGTTTACGTTTAAACTCCTGTAGCAGCTGCTCCAGATTTTTGGATTCGGGGATAAAATAGGGTGGGCGCATGATTTCGCGGACAGGGAGGCTTTTTTCATCGGTACCCCACTGTTTGAGTAGGTCTTTGGCATATAGCAGGCCGATTATATTGTCGATCGAATCTTCGTAAACCGGGATTCGAGAATGGCCACAAGCGATGATCGTGTCCAGCAGTTCTCGTACGGTTGCATCCACGGTAACACAGGCCATCTCGGTACGTGTTACCATGACTTCACGCACGATTGTCGTTCCAAGTGAAAAAATGGAGCGTATCATCTCGCACTCTTCCTCGTTAACCAGACCTTCTTCTTCAGATGCTTCGATAAAGTCGTTGATATCCTGTTCGGTTGTCCTTTTGCGTCCGGTTACAAAACGGCTGACGCGCTCGATAAAACCGGACTTTCTACTGTTACCTTCTTCCACTGCTTTTTCCTCCTGCTTGTTTTGGACAGAATGATTTTACAGGCCTGTCAGACTTGTCTGGCCGGGCTGATTTTACAAAAGAGGTACTTGTTACAGGTTCACCGGTCAATTGTTGCACTTCAACTTCTGAAAGATAGCGGAATTGCCCCGCCCTGAGCGTGCCAAGCGCTAGAGTTCCGTAACGAATGCGCTTGAGGCGCACAACTGAAAGACTGACAGCTTCACACATTCTGCGTACCTGACGGTTGCGTCCCTCATGAATCGCAACTGATATCCAGTCGTTTTGCTCGCCGCTCTTCACCAGATTCACAACCGCCGGAGCTGTCATGCCATCTTCCAGTTCGACTCCTTCTGCCATTCGCTTCAACTGCTGATCGATTACTTTGCCGCGTACCCGGACATGATATTCTTTCTCGATTTCATTGCTGGGATGCATAAGGCGATTGGCCCACTCTCCGTCATTGGTCAAAAGCAGCAGCCCCTCAGTGTTGTAGTCCAGACGCCCCACCGGATAGACCCGATCCGCCACGTCTTTCAGCAGGTCAGTTACCAATGGTCGTCCCTGGCTGTCTTTCAGGGCGGTAATGTAACCGGGCGGTTTGTTAAGCAGTATATAGAGTCGCTGTGCGTTGATTTTTAGTGGTTTTCCATCCACCGTAATGGTGTCGGTTGAAGGATCAGCCTTACTTCCCAGCTCTGTTACCACGGCGCCGTTAACGGCAACCTGACCGTTCAGGATCAGCGCTTCAGAAGCTCTTCGCGAGGTGATTCCTGCGGCAGAAATTATTTTTTGCAGACGTTCGAGCATGTTATTCCTTTTACCCTGATAAACAGGATAAGTGCGTTAACGAAGTGTTTTCTGCCAAACTCTCCCCAGAAAATAACTTCTAGCGTACTAAAAAAAACAGGGGCGGTTAACCGCCCACTGAGTTATATTCTTATTCAGCCAGTCGTGTCATGGCTCTAAATTTATTGTAGCGCCCTTCCACTAGTTCATCTCCGGAAAGTTTGTTCAGCTCTGTCAGGTTGCGGGCAATAGCCTCTTTCATGTTTGTTGCGGTGGCTTCGTGGTCGCGGTGGGCGCCGCCAACAGGTTCTTTGATAATCTCGTCGATGACACCCAGCTTGATGATGTCCTGCGCAGTCGGTTTCAGTGCCTCTGCTGCCTGGGCGCCTTTTGTGCCGTCCGACCAGAGGATTGCAGCGCACCCTTCGGGCGAGATAACGGCATAGACCGAATGCTCAAGCATCAGAATCCGGTCGCCGACAGCAATAGCCAACGCTCCACCGGAACCGCCTTCGCCTGTGATACAGACAATGATCGGGGTGCGCAGGCTTGCCATTTCGCGAAGATTGCGGGCAATTGCTTCGGCTTGACCGCGTTCTTCGGCGCCGATACCGGGATAGGCGCCGGGGGTGTCAACAAAAGTGATGACAGGCAGCTTGAATTGTTCTGCCATCTGCATCAGGCGGAGCGCTTTGCGGTAGCCTTCCGGATTGGGCATGCCAAAGTTGCGGTAGACCTTCTCCTTTGTGTCGCGCCCCTTCTGATGTCCGATTACCATTACCGGCTGGCCGTCGAAGCGTGCCAGACCGCCTACGATGGCGTGATCATCGCCGTAGTTACGGTCGCCGTGCAGTTCAATAAATTCGGTGAAAATGAGATTAATATAGTCCTGAGTAAAGGGGCGGTTGATGTGTCTGGCTACCTGAGCTGTCTGCCATCTGGAGAGGTTGGAAAAGATATCTGCTCGCATCTCCTCTACGCGACTTTCAAGAGCGTTCACATCGGCACCGATATCCAGCCCATTACTGGCCAGTGTATTCAGTTCCTCAATTTTCTTTTCCAGTTCAACAATCGGTTTTTCAAATTCAAGATAAAACGGAGCAGCCATATTAATCACCTCATATATTTACTCAAAAGTGGCGGCATTATACCCTAACAGTCTCTCCACATCCAGCCTTAAATCATCACTGGCCGCTACGTTCATCCCGTTAGCCAGGGGCATGATCGAGCGACTCCTCTCAGGTATCAGAAACTGGATGGAGGCCGGAACAGTACCAGGGTGCCGTTCAATAAGGTCCTTGAGGATGGTGATCTGTTCTGGCTGAGTTTCATTAGTACGCAGTATGAACGATACCTTTTTGGTCGTCTGAGACCGGGCATCGGATAGCAGCTTGATGTCTCCTGCAGGACCGCGATCACGCTGGAAGCGCTTGCCGTTGTTTTCCTCGCCACCTTTCATGATCAGTACCTTGCAACCTTTTTCGCCCTTTTCTAGCTTGCCGACCACCAGCAGCGGGTCATCAGATTTCAAGAGTGGAGAGGCGGTAGCGTAGATATCGGAAAAGACAGTTATTTCCACCGAACCGGTGAGGTCTTCAATCGTTACGAAACCCATCCGGTCACCCTTTTTGGTCGTTATTTCCTTGAAGGCGGAGACGATGCCGCATATCCGTACCTCGCTCCCTTCGGCCATTTCAAACATATTGGCGATATCGGTGTTGGCGAGGCGTTTGATATCATCGATGTAGCGATCAAGAGGGTGACCAGTAATCAGAAAGCCGAGTGCCTCTTTTTCGTAGGCCAGCTTCTCCTTGTCGTGCCATTCCGGGGTGTTGGGAAGTTTCATGCCTCCGTTTGCGTTGCCACGTGACACCTCTTCCGTTCCGAACAGCGAGACCTGGGTGCTGGCTTTTTCTTCCTGAATCTTTTGCCCATAATTTGAAGCCGCTTCTAAACCCTCCAACTGGGCGGAACGGGCAGCACCGGTGGAATCGAAAGCGCCGCATTTGATCAACGATTCGATCACCCGCTTGTTAACCCGGCGGAGATCAACCCGCTCGCAGAAATCGTACAGACTTTTGAATGGCGCATCCCCACGCGCTTCCAGGATGGCCTCGATGGCACCGGAGCCGACATTCTTTACCGCTCCCAGGCCGAAGCGCATTGATGTGCCGACGACGGTAAATGAAAGCCCTGACGTGTTGATGTCAGGGGGGAGTACCTCGATGCCCTGTTCGCGGCAGTCGCTGATGTTTTTGACGACCTTGTCGGTGCTGTCCATGTCGCATGTCAATAATGCCGCCATAAACTCTACCGGGTAGTGAGCCTTCAGGTAGGCGGTCTGGTAGGCTATCAGCGCATAGGCGGCGGAGTGAGACTTGTTGAAGCCGTACTCGGCGAATTTGTGCATCAGGTCGAAAATCGCTTCGGCCTTTTTGGGGTCCAGTTTGTTTTCCTTGGAACCATCCAGAAAAAGTCCTTTCTGGCGGCTCATCTCCTTATCATCCTTCTTACCCATGGCACGCCGCAGCAGGTCCGCTTGTCCCAGCGAATAGCCGGCCAGCGAGCGAGAAATCTGCATGACCTGCTCCTGATAGACGATGACACCGTAAGTATCCTTCAGGATTGGCTCCAGCAGCGGCAGGTCATAGACTACCTCCTTGCGGCCATGCTTGCGGTCAATAAAGTCATCCACCATACCGGAACCTAGTGGACCTGGACGATACAGGGCGCAGGCAGCAATGACGTCTTCAAAACAGGATGGTTTCAGCTTAACCAGCATCTCTTTCATGCCGCTCGACTCAAGCTGGAAAACCCCGGTGGTGTTACCGGCGGTGATCAGGTCATAACTGGCTTGATCATCGTCTCGCAGTGTAGTGATGTCAAACTCCGGTACTTTCACTCGTACCAGTTTAACGGCGTTCTCAATCACAGTCAGGTTTTTGAGTCCCAGAAAGTCGAATTTGACCAGTCCGACGAGCTCGACGTATTTCATTGAGTACTGGGTGTTGATCGAACCGGTCTTCTGATCCTTGTAGAGCGGCAGGAACTCCTCCAGCGGCTCCGGCGCGACAACAACAGCGGCGGCGTGGGTCGAAGCGTGGCGGGTGAGCCCTTCGAGGCAAAGTGCGGTATCCAGCAGATCCTTGACCTGCGGGTCTGCTGCGCACATTTCCTTGAGTTGCGGTTCCTGCTGCAGGGCCTTGCTCAGGGTCATTTTCAAATCATCCGGAATCAGCTTGGCAATGCGGTCTACATCTCCATAGGTCATGTTCAGCGCCCGGCCAACATCCCGGATGGCCGCCTTGGCTCCCATGGTTCCAAAGGTGATGATCTGACAGACGCGGTCGCGGCCGTACTTTTCTATCATGTACTGGATCACCTCGCCACGGCGGTCCTGGCAGAAGTCGACGTCAATATCAGGCATGGAGATACGTTCAGGATTGAGGAAACGCTCGAACAGCAGGTTATAAGGTAGTGGATCAAGGTCGGTGATCTTGATGGAATATGCCACCAGCGAACCGGCCGCCGAGCCTCTTCCAGGACCGACCGGGATGCCACGGTCCTTGGCCCAGCGGATAAAATCGGAGACGATCAGGAAATATGCCGGGAATTTCATGTCGCGGATACAGTCAAGCTCAATTTCCAGACGATCAAAGTACCCCTGCTGCTGCTCCAGCGTCATGTCGGGGTATTTGGCCAGGATGGTTTTCATCCGCTCTTTCAGCCCCTCAGTCGCCAGGTCGCGCAGCATGTCATCATGATTCTGCCCGGCAGGTGGATCAAAGTGCGGGAAGTAATAAGTCTTGCCGTCTACCGGCAGATCGAGATTGCAGCGTTCTGCTATCTTCAGTGTGTTGCTGATCGCTTCGGGAGCATAGGAAAAAGCCCGCTGCATCTCTTCCGGTGACTTGACGTAAAATTCATCCACAGAAAAGCGCATATGGGTCGGGTCTTCCATGGTTTTGCCGGTCTGGATGCAGAGCAGTACCTCGTGGGCGCGGGCGTCCTCACGGTTCAGGTAATGGCAGTCGTTGGTTGCCACCAGCGGTAGTTTCAGCTCGGACGACACCTCCAACAGGCGCTTGTTTACGACATCCTGCTCGGGGATGGTGTTTTCCTGCAGTTCAATATAGTAGCGGTCCGGGAACAGTTCGCTGTACCACTTGGCTGTGGCAAGCGCCTCTTCCATGTTGCCGCGACCGCACTGCATCGCCACTTCCCCTTTGAGGCAGGCGGACAGAGCGATCAACCCATCTGAGCGCCCCGCTAACAGCTCCCGGTCGATCCGGGGACGGTAGTAGAACCCCTCCTTGTAACCGGCCGAGGTCAGATAGGAAAGATTCTTGTATCCCTCCATGTTTTCGCAGAGCAGAATCAGGTGATATGCGGCGTCGGAGATGCCTTTGGAGTCCCGTGAAAAGCGCGATCCGGGAGCCAGATAGAGCTCGCAGCCGATGATCGGCTTGACGCCTGCCTTCTTGCATTTAAGATAAAATTCCGCAGCACCGAACATATTGCCATGGTCGGTAATCGCGACCGCAGGCATGTTATACTCTTTGGCCTTCGTGATCAGGTCATCAAAACGGATGGCGCCGTCGAGCAGGGAATATTGGGTATGGAGGTGGAGGTGAACAAAATTGGCTGATTCCATGGAGATGTTCCTGTAAAAAAGAACGGGAGACTCGGTTTGAGTTCCCGTTTAGTTTATATTTGCCGTCAGTATGCCTCGATTTCAGTTGTACGTCAATTGTGATATTGTGCTTATAAATAAGCTGCTTACTGCTAACACGTTGTAATTATTGCTGTTATTTTATGGCCGTTGATTCAAGTACCTTTCCGGCGGCCCTGAGCGCTTCCATCATAGCCTCTCCCATCCTGGTCGGGCTGGTGGCAACAACTACACCACACTCCTGCAGGGTGCGGATCTTGTCTTCCGCTTTCCCTTTGCCGCCGGTGATGATTGCCCCTGCATGCCCCATCCGTCTGCCTGGTGGAGCCGTGACTCCGGCGATAAAGGCGGCCACCGGTTTTTTCATGTTCTTCTTGATCCATTCGGCGGCTTCTTCTTCTGCTCCGCCGCCTATCTCACCGATCATGAAAACCGCTTCGGTGTCCGGATCCTGGTTGAAGAGGGTCAGGACGTCAATGAAATTCATACCGATGATCGGATCGCCGCCGATTCCAACACCGGTTGATTGCCCGAGACCGAGGTCGGTCAGTTGTTTGACCGCTTCGTAGGTCAGGGTGCCGCTACGCGAAACAACCCCTATTTTCCCCTGTTTATGAATATGCCCAGGCATGATGCCTACCTTGCACTCGCCAGGAGTGATAACACCGGGACAATTTGGGCCTATAAGTCTGGTAGTGCTCCCTTGTAGAACCGCTTTGACCGGCACCATGTCTCTGATCGGGATCCCCTCGGTGATGCAGACTGCCAGATCAATTCCCGCGTCAATCGCTTCCATGATAGCGTCGGCTGCACCCGGAGGAGGCACAAAGATCATCGAGACATTGGCTTCTGTGTATTTGACCGCCTCGGCAACAGTGTTGAAAACTGGAATCCCTTCGATATGTATGCCACCTTTGCCGGGGGTAACTCCGGCTACGATGCTGGTGCCGTATTCACGGCACTGTTTGGTGTGGAAGAGACCGCTACGCCCGGTAATTCCCTGAACGACAATTCTGGATTTTTTATCGGCAAGTATGGACATGGCCTATTGAACCTCCTCTTTCAGCATCTGCACTATTTTGGTGGCGCCATCTCCGAGTGATTTGCCGATCTGTACCTTCAGACCGGATTCCTGGAGCAGTTTTTTCCCTTCCTCAACATGGCTGCCGTCCATGCGAACCACTATCGGCATGGTGCATCCGACCGCACTGGCCGCCTCAATAATCCCCTGTGCAATGACATCACAACGCATTATGCCGCCAAAAATATTGACGAATATCCCTTTTACATCACAATCCTGCAGGATGATCCTGAATGCCTCCGCCACTTTCTCACGGGTTGCACCGCCCCCAACATCCAGGAAGTTGGCCGGTTCGCCGCCGCACTCTTTAAGCACATCCAGCGTTGCCATTGCCAGTCCTGCCCCGTTCACCAGACATCCAATCGTGCCGGACAGTTTGATATAGGCCAGATCGTATTTACTGGCGGAAATTTCCAACGGGTCAAGCTGTGAATAATCCACCATGTCAGGATATTCCCGATGGCGATAGACGGCATTGTCGTCAAAGGTGATCTTGGCATCCATGGCCATCAACCACCCGGCTTTGGTAACTACCAGTGGGTTGATCTCAATCAGGGCACAGTCTTTTTCAAGGCAGGCACGATACAGGTTAAGGATCAGTTCAACACAGTCCTCGCAGATCGTCCCTGACAATCCCAGTTCCAGTGCAATCTTGCGGGCTTGGTAGGGGCGCAGGCCTGTGAATGGATCAATGGTGCGCGTCAGAATCTTGTCCGGACATTTGCTTGCAACCTCTTCGATGTCTATTCCACCCTCTGCAGAGGCTATCAGAATGTAGCGTGAACTTTCGCGGTCGAGCGTAATTGAAAGATAAAATTCGCGGGCGATCTCAACCGCTTCTTCCACCAAAATACGGCGCACCTTAAGTCCGTTTGGCCCGGTCTGCTTTGTCACCAGAGTGCGTCCAAACAGCTCCTTGCCGTACTCCTGGGCTTCCTCCGGATGGTGTATCAGCTTGACGCCGCCGGCCTTGCCGCGACCACCGGCATAAATCTGAGCCTTGACGACGCAGCGCCCCCCCATCATTTTGGCTGCCCGCTCAACTTGATCGGACGTCAGTGCCACACGACCGCGAGGAATCGGGATGCCGTAACTGCTCAGAATTTCCTTGGCTTGATACTCATGAATATTCATGGTGTACCCTCCATAGATAGATTTTTATATGGTGAGTATAGCAGGGAAGATTGATTGTGCAATTGGAGGGTGGGAGCTAATCTGCGGGGGAAGCCAGTTTCAGCGATTCTGCCCCCGCAGCTTTGCTAATTGATTTTGTTGATAGAAATTAAGGACTTCCCTGTATTAAATATTCCAGGTTTCTGAATTACTTCCAACAGCAATACCTCTCCAGAAACTTGGTCAAAGGCGTAATCGGCAAGATAGTCAGACAACTGGCGGGTATGCCACTTTTCCTTGAGGACGGCACCGGTCCACTCAAACGCGAACAGGGTGTGCTTATCGAAAACCCTGATATTTCCAAAGCTGATTGTACCTTCATTGCGAGGAACGATCAGCGTCCCGTCCTTCAATAGCATAATTCTCTGTTCAAGAAACGACCACTGATTACTGCCCCTAGAAGAGCGTGTACTGGAATGCGATTCGCTTTTAAAAAAACTTTCCGAGCCGCCATATTTTTCACTGCTCTTCCATACTTCACTGCCACCAGATGAGTATATGACGAGGTAACCGTCCTCATCCAACACGACAAAATTATCTTTGCCTGATGCTCCGATCAGACGGTTGAAGTTAAAAATGTTTCCCGGATGGGGCAGCTTGAGAGGGTTTACAGTTGTAAAACGGGCATTTGATTTTGACAGTTCTTTAATATCACCATAGTATTTTCCGCTATTGTCTATTTCCTGAGCGTAGATCGTGCGGGAGATGATATCATGGCCGATACCACGGAAGAACCATGGCAGGTTCTCTGCCATCATCACAAATGCTGCTCCGTCAAATTGATACACGCGCGAACGGGGCATTTCTCTGTCTATGATGGTAACGTAAAGTTCCGGTAAACCGTCTCTGTCAAGATCTGCCGTATCAATGGCGAGAATCTTTCCGGTAGCAGGAATGGTAATTTCGGCAACCAGCTTCAATTCGATCCCCTTCAGGTAGGCCCGGATAGTTTGTTCGCCAGCTATGAAAAGTTCTCGCTCACCTGAAGAACGGGTACGCCCCATCGCGATACTGTTGAACACTCCATCCAGTGGGGGGCTCGACCAAATGCCCGAGTTATTTGTCAAGGGTTCGGTCCGGAATACATATTTATCTTTCAAAGTCACCTGTGAAGCAGCAGGTAAGGGTGAGGGGGATGCTGCTATAGCTGGCAATTTTGCCAGTTCAGCGTCGATCTTTCGTGCCAGCCGTCCAAGTGCTGGGATAACGTCTTCCTGGCCTTCCCCCTGCTCGAAAACCTTGATTAAACTACCGTTACCCATGTTCTTGATGAGAATATCCAGGCTGAATATCTTCCCGAACATGGCATAACTGCCTATAAGTAGAAGTTCAGCCTGATCTGGCTTTTCAACGAGTTGGACCAGATCAGGGCTGAGGCGCGACGTCAGAATGCCCTGAAGTGTTTGTTTGAAATTTTCATTGTTGGGAGCGCCGACGACATTGAACTGCTCTACATGGGTTTTTATCGGTGCGGAGTGCACAACTCCTAAAGTCGTAAAGAACAGGATCAGTGTTGACATAACGGGTATAATTAGTTTCATACTCTTATCCTTTTAGTCAGGGGCTGTTTGGAGAGGGCACTCTACAATACTATCTGGCGATATCAGTGCAAGGCGCCTTTATCTTCATCAGTTCTGCATCAGATGCACGCAGGTAGACCGGCAGTAACTGTGATGGTTCCAATAATTCGCCACACCGCGATGCATGTAATGCCAACAGAATACCGTTGGCTGAATTGGGTGTGTGGAGTGAGAAAGGGGCAAATATCGCTTGGTTGCCCAGTTGTTCGGCAATCGGATCGTGATAGCGCTGGGCACCGTCTCCAACAAAAATGACAGATTCTTTGGTCACGGCAGTAATCTGATCCAGAAACGCTGTGGGAGGAAGAACGCAATCGTTGATACAAGGGGAGGGGAGGGGAGATGAACAGCTATAGACAGCGGCATAAACTTCGCTTTTGCGGGCATCAAGCATCGGGCACACTAACGCCTTCGAGAGAGAAAAATTCATAGCCAACATGGCAAGCGAGGAAAACCCAGCGCATGGTTTTCCGCCGGCAAGTGCCAGTCCCTGAATCGTAGCAATGCCTCCTCGTACGCCGGTGAATGAGCCGGGGCCGACCGACGAGGCAAAGAGGTCAATATCGGATATTGCCAGTCCTGCTGTTTCCAGAAGTCGCTCAATCTCTGGTACAAGTCGGGCAGAAAGTGTTCGGTTGGTGTTGACCAGTGATTCGGCAACGATCTGCTCGCCAACAGCTATTGCGATACTGGCTAGTGATGTTGACGTATCTATAACGAGGATGTTCATCACTATCCCTGACGAGTGACAAAATACCTGATGATATCGTTGTAGAATGCTAGAAGCATTAAGCCAAACAGCAGAACCATGCCGATCTGCTGAGCATATTCGCGAATCTTTTGAGGAACCGGTCTGCGGAAAATCAACTCCATAAAATAGAACAGCAGATGACCTCCATCAAGTACCGGTACCGGCAACAGATTGAGTACCCCAAGATTAATAGAGAGCAGTGCCATGAATGCCAAAAAGCTGGAGCCGCCTGCTTCTGCCATGTCCCCAGCCATCTTGGCGATCATGATCGGGCCGCCGACGCTCTCCATCGGGACAATGCGCTGGGCCATTTTAACCAGTGATATGACCGTCAGATCAATAATTTTCCAGGTCTGTTCGGTCCCTTTGATTACAGCTTCAAATGGATTAAAATGCTCGGTGATAACTTCACCAGCTGAGACCACACCGATTGCATAACCATTGACCTTCTCTCCGAACAGGTTTTTTGCGACACGTGGTTCAGGAACAATTGTGAATGAGATTTCTTTGCCCTCACGTTTAACCGACAGAGTAAGCGGCTGTCCTTTGCTCGCTGCAACACCCTCGGCAATTTGATCCCACTGTTTGACAGGTTTATTGTTGATGGTGGTGATGACATCACCTCTTAGCATACCGGCTTTTGCGGCCGGCTTATCTTTAAGAGCATCGCCTATTTTTGGGGTAACTGTAGGGACCCCGATCATGGAAAGTATTATGAAGATTAGCCACGCAAAGAGCAGATTGAAAACCGGGCCAGCCATCACGATCGCAATCCGTGCCAGCACAGGCTTATGGGCAAACGAACGTGCTTTTTCCGCAGCTGTCATTTCGTGGAGAGAACTCTGCGAGAATTCATCGGCAGGCGCACTGTCAATACCGCCCGGATTATGAATTTCACCCCCCTCGATAAAACCACCTTCCCCGAACATCTTTACATATCCGCCTAGCGGAAAGGCCGAAAGCAGATATTCTGTCTCACCTATTTTTGTGCCGAACAGTTTGGGGCCAAAACCGAGTGAAAATTTTTCAACGCTGACTCCCATCAACTTAGCCAATAAAAAGTGCCCTAATTCATGGACAAAGATCAAAATACCTAAAACTATGATTGCATAAACAACGGTCATATCAGTGTACCATCTCCTTACAGATTTCTCGGGCAGTCTCTCTGCCCCAGAGGTCAGCCTTCAATACTTCATCAATGGATTGCAGATTGTGTGCGGTGTGGGCATCCATAGTGCGCTCAATAGTTTCAGCAATCTGGATGAAGCCTATGTGTCCCCCTAGAAATTCTGCAACAGCAATTTCGTTAGCGGCGTTCATAACAGCAGGCATGCTTTCTCCAGATGTGATGGCTCGATAGGCGAGATTCAGACAGCGAAATTTGTCGTGGTCAGGGTTCAAAAAGGTTAAGCCGGAGAAAGTCGTTAAATCCAACGGTTTGACGCCGGTTGTAATCCTTTCCGGATAGGCCAGCGCATAAGCGATGGGTGCTTTCATGTCTGGCGTGCCTAGTTGGGCAATGACGCAGCCGTCAACATACTCGACCATCGAGTGAATAATACTTTGTGGGTGAATATTAACCTGGATTTTATCCACTGGGGTATTGAACAGCCAGCGAGCTTCTATCACTTCAAGCCCTTTATTCATCATAGAGGCCGAATCTATGGTGATCTTTTTACCCATGTTCCAGTTGGGGTGGTTAAGGGCATCACGAACAGTAACAGTTGAAAGCTTTGAGGTTGGCGTGTTTAAAAACGGGCCTCCTGAGGCGGTCAGGATTATTTTTTTGATATCCTCGTTGCGGTGTCCCTCAATCGACTGAAAAATAGCGCTATGTTCACTGTCGACCGGAAATAGCCTGACTCCGAACTCTGCAACCAGATCCATAAAAAGGTGACCGGCTGTGACCAGAGTTTCCTTGTTTGCCAGGGCAATATCCTTGCGGGCACGGATGGCGGCGGCTGTAGGGACCAGACCGGCAGCACCGACAATTGCTGCCACAACCATTTCGGTTTCGTCAGCTGTCGCCGCGGCTATCAAACCCTCTACTCCACCTAGAATAGTTACATCCTGACCGCTGCAAAGATCTTTCAGGCGTGGAACATCCTCTGTCGATGCAACTACCGCAATCTGGGGTGAAAACTGTTTGATTTGCCGCACAAGCAGTTCCAGATTTTTCCCGGCTGTTAAGGCTATAACGCGAAAACGTTCCGGGTGGGCGCTGATGATTTCAAGAGTACTGACTCCAATTGAGCCGGTTGAACCAAGGATAGAGATATTTTTCACGGGTTAACCTTTAAAAAAGAAGAGAACGTAATAGTAGGTGATCGGGGCGGCGAACAGGATGCTATCAAGACGGTCAAGCACTCCGCCATGCCCGGGAATAATCGTACCTGAATCCTTGACGCCAAAGCTTCGTTTTAACAGTGACTCGAATAGATCACCCGCCTGTCCAACCATACCAACTACAATAGCGGTGGCAACAGCATCACTAAGTGTCAATTGTGGGAAAAAGGTAAATTTAGCAAGAAGGGTGCCGCAGAGGCTGCCTATGAGACCGCCTATCGCCCCCTCAATACTTTTTTTGGGACTTACAAGCGGGTACAGTCGGTGTTTGCCAAAGGCGCACCCTGTGTAATAGGCTGCTGAGTCGTTGGTCATGACTATGAGCATAATAACAAACAGCCACTGAATGCCGAAGGTAGTTTGCCGCAGTAGAACCATGTGCATTAACAAAATTGGAATGTACATGAACGCAAGTAATACAAAGGCTACTTCGCTGGCGGCAGTGGTAATATTACGGACCCGGAAAAGGAATAGTAGTGAAAATACGATAAAAAGCAGGCAAATGTAAAAGAATATCAGTTTGTCATTGCCTGCTAGAGGGATAAAGAGCAGAGCTGATCCAGCTAGAGAAGCCAACCATCGTTCCAACTTTCTTTCCGGTAGAGCCATCCGATAGAATTCAGCAATGCCAATGGCTGAGATCAGAGCCAAAAGGCAGGCAAAGAAAAGCGTACCACCTTTCAGTATGGTAATGGCGACGATAGGTAACATGATGATCGCGGAGATCAGTCGTTTGATAGGTCGCCCCTTTCTGTTATCTGGTCCCCTGTCATTCCGAAACGTCGCTCTCGCGATTGGAAGTCGTTAAGTGCTTTGTGGAGTTCATTAATGGTAAAGTCGGGCCAGTTGGTATTGGTGAAATAAAGCTCAGTGTAGGCAAGTTGCCAGAGCAGAAAGTTGCTGATACGCATCTCGCCACTGGTCCTGATCAGGAAATCCGGGTCCGGTAGTCCGCCGGTATCCAGATAACTGTCGAATAGCTTAGTGGTAATGTCACCTGCCGATAATTTACCGTCCACAACATCCTGCGCAAGGTGGGCAGCGGCCCGGCACAATTCTTGGCGGCCACCGTATGATAGAGCCAGAGTCAATACCATGCCGGTATTAGCGGCAGTCTTGCGGATGGCTTCATCCAGAGTTTCATTGACATCGTCCGATAGATCACAGCGATTACCGATAACGTTGTAGCGGATATTTTTGCGCATCATACGCGCCGTTTCCTGGCGGATATATTTTTTGAGCAGCGTCATCAAAGCACGCACTTCAAGAACAGGTCTAGACCAGTTTTCTGAGGAGAACGCGAACAGGGTCAGGTATTTGATCCCGAGAAGTGAAGACTGCTCAACCACCATTTTAACGGTTTCGGCGCCGCGCTGATGACCAACGATACGTTTGAGCATACGCTGCTGAGCCCAACGACCGTTACCATCCATGATAACCGCAAGGTGGATTGGAAGCTTTTGTGGGTCAAGCGGCTTCATCAAACTTCCAGAACCTCTTTCTCTTTATGTGCAACGGCTTCATCCATCTTCAATTCAAAGCTTTTCGTAATGTCCTGAACATCTTTTTCGAACTTTTTTAATTCGTCTTCAGTAAGGGCCTTATCTTTTTCCAGTTTTTTTAACTTGTCAATTGCATCACGGCGGATGTTCCTGATAGCGATCTTGTCTTCTTCAGCCTTCTTTTTAAGCCCTTTTACAATGTCTTTACGGCGTTCTTCGGTCAGCGGAGGAAGATTGAGGCGGATTGATTTGCCGTCATTAGAAGGCGTTAAACCAAGATTGGCGTTCATGATCGCCTTCTCAATAGTCGGGATGATTTTAGCTTCCCAAGGGGTGATAGTAATAGTACGCGCTTCTGGAATTGCAAGTGTTGCTACCTGGCTCAGCGATGAGGTATTGCCGTAATAATCAACAGTTACGGAATCCAGAATGCCGGTCGTGGCACGTCCGGTACGAATCTTCTGAAATTCGTTTTTCAGAACACCCAAAGTTTTTTCCATATGGATCTTCATGTCATCAAGCACGTTCTTTGGCATGTTTTATTCTCCTTGTACGATGGTACCGATCTCTTCACCGAAGATAACTTTTTTAATATTACCTTCCGTAGTCAGATCAAAAACAATAATTGGCAGGTTGTTGTCCATGCAAAGCGATATAGCAGTGGCATCCATAACCTGCAACCCTTTTTTAAGAACTTCAATGTAGGATAGTTTGGATATTTTTACCGCATCCGGATCTTTTTTGGGATCAGCTGTATAAATGCCATCCACTTTAGTTCCTTTAAGGATGACTTGGGCGTTAATCTCCATGGCCCTCAGGCTTGCAGCTGTGTCGGTAGTAAAATATGGATTCCCGGTTCCGGCACCGAAAATTACAACTCTCCCCTTTTCAAGGTGTCTCATGGCTCGACGGCGGATGTAAGGTTCGGCAACCTCCTGCATAGCTATGGCTGTCTGGACACGGGTCGAAACGCCTTGTTTTTCGAGGGCATCCTGCATGGCCAGAGAATTTATGACGGTGGCTAACATTCCCATGTGGTCGGCACTTGAGCGATCCATTCCCTTGGAAGAGGCAGTCAGGCCGCGGAAAATGTTGCCACCGCCAATAACAAGCGCCAATTGCACTCCGCTGTCGACAACTTCCTTGATCTCACTGGCGATATTGCTAAGTGTCTGTGGGTCAATGCCGTAGCCCTGATCACCGGCAAGTGATTCACCAGAAAGTTTCAAAAGTACCCGGCTGTAGGATTTTCTGCCCATGTCGTGCCTCCGGAATTATGATGTGCGTAATTCAGAACAAGATAATGAATATTGGAATGACTCGGGAAAAGTATAAAAAAAAGCCGACCATTTCAGGCCGGCTTCGATGAAGGATTAAAGGCCGGCTGCTGCCGCAACCTCAGCGGCAAAGTCGCATTCTTTCTTTTCAAGACCCTCGCCGAGGGCATATTTTGTAAAGCGAGTAATGGTAATTGTTGTTCCAAGTGCTTTACCGATTTCTGTTGCTAATTGCTGGATAGTCTTGTCGGTGTCTTTGACAAACTGCTGTTCAATCAGGCAGATATCTGCGTAGAACTTGTTAACCTGACCGTCGATAATCTTCTCGACAATATTTTCAGGTTTACCGGACTCACGTGCCTTGGTGCGGTAAATATCTTTTTCGCGCTCAAGTACATCTGCGTCTACTTCAGAGCGCTGGACATACATTGGTGAAGCGGCAGCGATGTGCATCGCTACATCCTTGACAAAAGTTGCAAAGGCTGGGTCTTTTGCAGCTGTTGCGCTATCGCATATTGCCTCAACCAGAACACCGATTTTGCCACCGGCGTGAATGTAGGATCCTACTGCACCTGCACCAGGAACTACAAAGCTGCTGAAGCGGCGAATCTGCATGTTTTCACCGATGACGGAAATAGCTTCATTCAGCATAATCTGGATGGATTTGCTACTATCACCACAATATGGCTGAGCTAATAGTTCTTCAACAGAGGCTGGATTTGCCTGCAGGATATGGTTAGCGATGTCTTTTACAAAGCCTTGAAATATCTCGTTCTTTGCGACGAAGTCGGTTTCACTGTTGATCTCAAGCAAAATCCCTTTATCGCTGTTTGCTGAAACGGCAGAAGCAACCATACCTTCTGTAGCAGCGCGTCCAGCTTTTTTGGATGCGGCTGCAAGCCCCTTAGTACGAAGGAAGTCTACCGCTTGCTCAAAATTGCCATCAGTTTGTTCAAGTGCCTTCTTACAATCCAGCATCCCGGCACCGGTTGATTTTCTCAATTCAGATATCTGTGCAGCTGTTACAGCCATTTCTATCCTCCTACCTGTTACAACAGGAATTATCTTAATAGTGAAATTTATTCGCCAGTTACTTCTGCCGCTACTTCTTCAGGAACATATTCATCTGTACCCTCTGTATCTGTCTGGAGTGCTACTTTGCGTGCCTGTACTCCTTCGAGAATGGCATCGGCCATTTTGGCAGAAAGTAAACGAATGGCGCGGATAGCATCATCGTTGCCTGGAATAACATAGTCGATTGGATCAGGGTCACAATTAGTATCGACGACAGCAACGACAGGGATACCAAGTTTGTTGGCTTCCTGAACAGCAATCTCTTCATTTTTTGGGTCAATGACAAACATTACACCAGGTAGCTTGTTCATTGTTTTGATCCCGCCAAGGGTTTTCTGAAGCTTTTCCCGGTCGCGAGTAAACTGAAGTGCTTCCTTTTTAGTATAGGCTTCAATTGTGCCGTCTTCAAACATTGCATCGATTTTTTTCAGGCGATCGATACTCTGCTTTACTGTGGCAAAGTTTGTCAGCATGCCGCCCAACCAACGCTGATTGACATAATGCATACCGCAACGGGTGGCTTCTTCAGCAACCGAATCCTGAGCCTGTTTTTTTGTTCCGACAAAAAGAACCGTGCTTCCATCATGTGCGGCTTCCTTGACGAAGCTGTATGCAGTTTTGAAATAGCGGACGGTCTTCTGCAGGTCGATGATGTAGATTCCGTTACGTGCCCCGAAAATATAGGGCTTCATTTTGGGGTTCCAACGTTTTGTCTGGTGACCGAAATGGACGCCAGCTTCCAACAGTTCCTTCATGCTGATACTTGACATTTTCTTCTCCTTTGGTTTTCCCTCCGCCCCGCCGAATCCCCGACATCTGATTAATATAGGGACACCACTGGATCTACCGAAGCGTGTGAATTAAACAACGAAATTTTATAGCACAGTGATTTCAGGTTAATCAAGTAAAAATGCAATGTTGGATTATACAAACGCCGAGAGAGAGTCTGTGACAAATGTGGCTTGATCTAGTCTGGATGCGGGATAACTGTTTGTGACTGCACAAACCATTAATCCGGCGGCTTTGGCTGAGGATATTCCGGCAGGTGTGTCTTCGATGGCAATTGTTGCGTTCTTCGAGAAGGGTGTTTTATGAGATGATTGTAGTCGCTGGAAAGCAAGTAGATAGCATTCAGGGTCAGGTTTGCTTGCGGCAACATCATCTGCGGTCACTATAACATCAAAACAGTCTGAAATATCTAGCATGGCGAGGATAGGGTCAATGTCAGACCTGAGCGCTCCGCTGCATATTGCCAATGGAAACTCGTTTGCGTGCAGGTGGGAAATCAGATCTAATACACCTGGATATGCTGATACACCAGCCCCAATGACCTCCGTAAAGAAGACAGCTTTATTTTCAATTAGTCTGTGTAATTCATCCTGACCGAGTATCCTCCCATTTGAGGAAAAGGCATATCTAAAGGCATCCCTGTCATCGAATCCGATATACGTATCAACATATTCCTGCCATGTAAAATGCAACCCGAGTGGCTCTAATGTGCGTTGAAACGCAGCATAATGAAGCGGCTCAGTATCAACAATAACCCCGTCAAAATCGAATATAACTGCCTCTGCTGGTGTCCCGTTTGGTAAAATAATCATGGTTGAAGTTGACCTGTTTCCCGTTTTTAGTATTTAATGCCAAGTTACTAAATATCATTTCTAATATACGCGAAACAATAAAAAATCCCTATTCATACTTAAAAAATGTTGACGATTTGTTATTATGCTCTATTATTTGAACAGTTTTTTGCTGTTTACGCAGGATATCTTACAATTGAGGAGGCAGAAATGGCGTTACGAGTCGCAATCAACGGGTTTGGCAGGATCGGGAGAATGGTGCTGAGAGCAGCAAGCAAAGACAAGAATATTGAGTTTGTAGCAATTAATGATCTTACTGATGCAGCTACACTTGCACATCTATTCAAGTATGATTCTGTGCATGGCACATTTCCCGGTACGGTAGAGGCAAAAGATAACCAGCTGATCATCAACGGTAAGGCCATAAAAATCTATGCGGTGAAAAACCCGGCTGAACTTCCATGGAAAAAAGACAAGATCGATGTAGTCCTTGAATCAACCGGTATTTTTACCTCTAAGGAAAAAGCTGAAATGCACATTAAGGCTGGTGCCAAGAAGGTTGTTATTTCAGCGCCGGCTACTAATGAGGACATAACTATTGTCATGGGTGTCAATGATCACCTGTATGACCCTAAAAAACATGTAATTATTTCCAACGCATCGTGTACAACCAACTGCCTGGCACCTGTAGCAAAAGTTCTGCTTGATAATTTCGGTATCGAGAAAGGGTTGATGACTACGGTTCACTCATATACAAATGATCAGAATATTCTGGACCTTCCTCACAAAGACCTGCGCCGGGCAAGGGCTGCCGCCATGTCAATGATTCCAACGACCACCGGTGCCGCCAAAGCTGTCTCTCTCGTATTGCCGGAGCTGAAAGGCAAGCTGGACGGCATGGCTATCCGCGTTCCGACTCCTAACGTCTCGGTCGTTGATCTGGTGGTGACATTGACCAAAAAGGCAGATGCTGTAAAAGTTAACGCAGCTCTCAAAAAAGCTTCCAAGGGCGCTCTCAAAGGCATTCTGGGCTTTGAAGAAGCCCCGCTTGTTTCAATCGATTTCAACGGCAACCCGCTGTCATCGATTGTCGATGCTTCATGCACAAAGGTTATCGGCGATAATATGGTGAAGATCCTTTCCTGGTACGATAACGAATGCGGTTTTTCAAACAGGGTGGTTGACCTCTTCCGCTTGATCGCTTCAAAAAAATAGTATCTGACAGAATTTGAAAAGGAGAGGGGGAATTAATTCCCCCTCTTTTTTTGCCGCATGCAAAAATTATCAACCATGGGAGGTGTACTATGCCGATTTGTTATATCGATGAAATTAAGGATCTGAAGGGGAAAAAAGTTTTCATTCGGGTTGATTTTAACGTTCCTCAGGATGACAAGGGGGTTATTACCGAGGATACCCGTATCTCCGGGGCGGTACCAACTATAAAATACGCTCTGGAGCAGGGTGCCAAAGTTGTACTGGCCTCCCATCTTGGACGTCCCAAGGGTGAGAAAAAAGCCAAATACAGTATGGCTCCTGCCACCATACGCCTTTCCGAGCTTCTTGGCAAAACAGTGATCCAGGCGCCTGACTGTTTCGGGCCGGATGTAGATGCGCTTATAAATGCTATGAAACCGGGTGAAGCCGTCATGCTTGAAAATGTTCGTTTTTACCCCGGTGAAGAAAAGAACGACGCTGATTTTGCTGAAAAACTTGCAAATGGATGTGAAATTTATGTCAATGATGCTTTTGCCGTGTCACATCGTGCGCATGCATCAGTGGAAGCGATAACGAAGCATATTCCACTTATAGCTGCCGGTTTTCTGATGAGAAATGAAATGACATTTTTTGACAAAGCCATGCAGAATCCTGTCAGGCCGCTGGTCGCGATATTGGGCGGTGCCAAGGTGTCGGGAAAGCTAGAGGTTCTTGAGACGCTTATCAACAAGGTTGACAAGGTTGTTATCGGCGGTGGGATGGCGTTCACTTTCCTGAAGGCCATGGGTTACAACGTAGGCAAGTCGCTGGTTGAAGATGAATTGATACCGACAGCGCGTAATATTATGGAAACGGCGCGTGAAAAGGGGGTCATGTTCTACCTGCCGGTGGATTGTGTTGTCGCCAATGCTTTTGAGGCCAACGCGACCAACTTTATCACGACAGCTCAGGAGATACCTGCAGGGTGGATGGCTCTTGATATCGGACCGGCAACGACAACTTTGTTTGCAGAAACCTTGCGTGATGCCAAAACCGTTATCTGGAACGGTCCGATGGGCGTTTTTGAAATGGATGCCTTCTGTCGGGGGACGTATGCAATTGCTGAAGCCGTTGCTAATTGTTTTGCCACAACCATCATCGGTGGGGGAGATACAGATTCTGCTGTTCGCAAAGCAGGAGTGGAAAACCGGGTCAGCTATATTTCAACCGGTGGAGGAGCTTTTCTCGAGTTGCTGGAAGGGAAAACGTTGCCTGGAGTAAATGCGCTTGAAGTAACAGAAAAATAAAAAGGGGGAATCTGATGCGAATACCGGTTATTGCTGGAAACTGGAAACTCTTTAAAACTATCGCCGAATCTGTAGATCTGGTGAATGAACTTAAGCCGCTCGTGGCGGGTAATCAGGACGTAGAAATAGTTGTAGCCCCGGTGTTCACTGCTTTGAGCCGTGTTAACGATGTTATTAAAGGTTCAAATGTCAGGCTGGCGGCTCAAGATTGTTATTGGGAAGAAGAGGGGGCATTCACCGGAGAGGTGGCTCCGAAGCTGTTGAAAGACGCGGGCTGCAGCCACGTAATCATCGGACATTCCGAACGACGCCAGTATTTTGGCGAGACGGATCTAACCGTAAACAAGAAAACCAAGGCTGCCATTTCCGCCGGATTAAAAGCCATTGTCTGCATTGGAGAGTTGTTGACCGAACGGGAATCAGAACAAACATTCTCAGTTATTGAAAAACAGATTCAAGGTGGTTTGGCAGGGCTTGCAGTAGAGGACTTTGTTCATGTCATTATCGCATATGAACCGGTATGGGCAATCGGAACTGGTAAAACGGCCACTGATGCCCAAGCTCAAGAGGTACATGCTTTTATTCGTAAATTGATAACCAGACTTTTTAATCAGTCTGTGGCCGATGCTGTTCGCATTCTCTATGGTGGCAGTGTTAAACCTGATAACGTCAAATGCTTGATGTCTCAGCCTGATATAGATGGTGCGCTCGTTGGCGGAGCGAGTTTAAAAGCAGAAACTTTCGCGGCAATAGCCAATTTTAACGTCTGATTTGAGTCCAGTCTTGCCAGTCTTTGTTTTGGCTGCATTTATAACTTTACAGTATGTAAATTGCTGTGCTATAATTTTCTCTTTAAAACGTTGCTAGGGGATCTGGTATGACAATAGTTCTTACAATTTTACATGTGTTCGTTAGTCTGTTTTTGATTGCTGTGGTTTTGCTTCAATCTGGAAAAGGTGCTGAAATGGGAGCATCATTTGGCAGCAGTGGGAGCCAGTCTGTTTTTGGAGCAGGTGGCGGAACTTCCTTCTTGAGTAAATTAACTACAAGCGCTGCTGCTATCTTTATGTTGACTTCATTAACCCTGGCGTATATTTCCGGTCAGCCGTCATCTTCCTCTATGATGTCTGGTAAAGGGAAAGCGGCTCCAATTCAGGCGCCGGCTTCTGCACCAGTTCCCCAAAAAATGGATTCGGTTCCTGCACCTGTTTCACCCGCAGTACCAGCACAGAAAAAGTAATATTTACACTTGATAAAACCGGACGGCTGTGTTAGAAGAATCTCCCTTGTTGAACAGATACAAGGCTATAAATATTTTAGACATACAGGTGCATATTAATAATATATGTACTCTGCTTGCGGTGGTGGCGGAACTGGTAGACGCACCAGCTTGAGGGGCTGGCGGGGGCAACTCCGTGATGGTTCGATTCCATTCCACCGCACCAGTTATAATGAAATCAGTAAGTTATCTTGATTTCAGCTAAAGAGAACCTGTTTTTTGTCACAGTTTATGGACTGTGAAGAAGGCAGGTTTTTTTGTGTCCAAGCAACTTCTTACCAGAAATGGTCACTTCTATTTCAGACAGTGGATACCTCTTGATGTTCGTCCTTTGTTGG
This sequence comes from Geobacteraceae bacterium, assembly GCA_025355965.1. Classification (GTDB taxonomy): domain Bacteria; phylum Desulfobacterota; class Desulfuromonadia; order Geobacterales; family Pseudopelobacteraceae; genus JACRCG01. The sequence continues at coordinate 11,997 of JANXYR010000057.1, read as the reverse complement.
AGGGTAAGCATTTACACAAATGCTTTACAGGCACTGACCTAAATGCAGATCAAACGCTGTGGTAGTATGCATTAAGCAGCTTCTAAAAACCCTCTTTCCTCGTATGTCATCTTATAGTCCATTTCTCTTAATCTCATAAACTGATACAACTCCTTAACCTGTACGATGATTTTATCCTTTAGAGTACTATAGATTTCCATATCCTCAATAGAGACACCATCCCAATCCATGCCTCCTGCATTAGTACCATCGTAGTCCTTGCCATCCTTAACTTCCCAATAGACACCATATTCACCTACAGCCAGTTCCACTTCCTTAACTTCTTCGTTTAAGAACTTAACTTCAACCATGTGATGTCCCCCCTAGCGCTGTTGAGATAGTAAGCCTAGGGTTCAGATAACAAAATGCATGCACCATGTCAACACTTATTTACTTATCTACTCATTTAATTATTTACTGTTATAAGTAATTGAGTATTGACTAAATATGATTTTAAGTGAATAGTGACGATACTAAAAGATGAGGTTACCCATCAGATGGCACCTGAAAACAAAAAGGTAGTACCTGAAGGATGCATTAGGTTTAACGCGAACATCAAAAAAGACTTTCACCTCCGACTGAAGGTGATGGCTGCGATGAGCAGCAGAACAATGGGAGAGATAATAGAAGAGTGGATAGAGAAGTACTCTCCTACTCTATAGGTCTGGCTGATATACCAATATACAGGTGGGGTGATGCGGGGAGTTTCTTCAGTTTTAGTTTAAGGTGTTGCACGCAGATTACATTTGCTCTACTTTTTCAGGGGGTGGTTAAAAATGAATATCAGGTCTTGGCTTGTCGTGTTTGTTGCGTTATTTATTTTACTTTTAGGTAATGTGTCAAGGAGTTCAGCAGAAACAGAATCCCCACTTGAAAAAGGCATGTCAGATACTCTTGATATCTGGCGAGAAGGGCGGTATGAACAACTTTTTGAGCAATTAGCGCATCGGGGCAAAACATCTCGCGAAATGTTTGTAAGAAAAATGCGTGAGTCAACAATCCGTCCCGTCTGCTGCTGGCAGAAAATGGAACATTTTAAAATATTGAATGAAAAGCGTACCGAAGCTACGGTGTATGTGAAAGTTGGGCTTGAGGGCACTCCTGGCACTCCAGAGTCCACGACGCGCGAATTCAAGTTGACTCATCAGGAAGGAGTCTGGAAGATGCAACTTGCAGATGTTTTTTCAATCGCAGGGGTTACCGGTAAAAAAAGGAATGTTACAAAACGTCACTCAAATAAGACAGTTCTGTATCATAACTGATTTGAAAAACAGGTGACCATATGTTATTTCCGTATCTGGGGAACGCAATATGAATGAATCAACGGAACGAAGTGATCTGGCTGGTTATGCATGTACCAGCAGAACTTCACGAGGGCGTAAACATCCTGAAGAACACCGGGATAATCGTCCGGCCTTTGAGCGAGACCGCGATCGAATTATCCACTGTGCCGCTTTTAGACGACTTGAGTATAAAACACAGGTATTTGTAAATCATGAAGGCGATTATTATCGCACCCGTCTGACACACTCGCTTGAGGTTGCTCAGATAGGCAGGGCAATTGCCCGTAATCTCTGTTTGAACGAAGAGTTGACGGAAGCTCTGGCTTTATCCCATGATTTGGGACACACCCCTTTCGGGCATACAGGAGAGGATGTTCTAAATCGACTAATGCAAGGTTTTGGCGGTTTTGAGCATAACATGCAATCGTTTCGTGTTGTGGACGAACTGGAAGAAAGATATCCCGGATTTAATGGGCTAAATCTGACATGGGAGGTGCGTGAAGGGATTATCAAACATTCAACCCCTTATGACGCTGCCAGCGAAATAATGGCGGAGTTTCTGCCGGGGATCGTCCCATCCATTGAAGGGCAGATCATTAATTATGCCGACGAAATAGCTTATAATAACCACGATATTGATGATGGTCTTAAATCCGGTTATATAACATTGGATATGCTTGAAAAAGTGGATCTGTGGCATGAAGTTTGTTCCGTGGTACGTCAAAAATATCCGGCAATTGACGACAAACGCCTCGTCTACCAGACAATCAGTGCGTTGATCGGTTTGTTGATTAGTGACATTTGTGTGACTACATCAGCAAATCTTGCAAATTTAGGCATAGCCTCACTTGATGACCTGCGGCGTGTAAACCGTGCCGTAGTGCATTTTAACGAAGATATAACAGGTCGTAGTATGGCACTCAAACAATTCCTGTTTAAGAACCTGTACCGCCATTACAAAGTAGACAAGATGCGGGTAAAAGCTGAAATTTTTATCACCCGTCTGTTCGAAACGTATCTGCGCTATCCCAACCTGCTTCCGCCTAAATATCAATCCCGTCTTGAGCTCTTTGGGCTTCATCGGGTTGTCTGTGACTATATTGCCGGCATGACCGACCGGTTTGCGCTGGATGAATATAAACGTTTGTTTGAGCCATACGAGAGAGTGTGACTATGAAAAAAGATGTAAAACCTGAACAGTATGATTTTTTTGCCTTTCTATCCCGCATGCGCTACATCAGTCGCTGGGGACTGATGCGCAACACAGTGCCGGAAAATATTCAGGAGCATAGCCTGGATGTTGCCATCATCGCCCATGCACTGGTCATGATCCGCAATACTTATTATGGCGGCAGCCTTGACCCTTCACGAGCGGCAATGTACGGAATATTTCACGATGCCAGTGAGATTTTTACCGGTGATATGCCGACGCCGGTTAAATACTTCAATCCAAATTTTAAACGTTCGTTCCACCAATTGGAGGATAAGGCTCGCAGGAAACTTCTGGAGATGCTTCCGCCGGAGCTTGCCAAGGAATATGAGCCACTGTTCTTCTTTGATGATCAGAAAGAGTATGCTCAGTTAGTGAAGGCTGCAGATAAGATTGCGGCACTGACAAAGTGCATTGAAGAGGGAAAGAGCGGAAACCATGAGTTTCGCCGGGCAGAAAAAGAGCATTTTGAACAGTTGTCTGCTAGCGCGCTGCCTGAGGTGACCTATTTCCTGGAAAAACTCTTGCCCGGCTACCGGTTATCGCTGGATGAGTTGAAGTTGGGGTGAAAAACAATTGGCCTCCGATAGGAATCGGGGGCCAATTACGTTTTGGTTCACAGTTGAGTATAACTGATAAACAATGACCAGTTAAGCCACCAGATAAGGCTCCACCGCCTCAGGGCTCATATCGTTTATCACAGAAAACACCTGTCGCGAGTCATTGATTCGCAACTCAATTCGACACTCTGCACCAGGCTCAGCTTTAGTATAGCGGAGCATAATTCTTGCGCTCAGTCTGAAATTGTCATCATCTTGATTGCCGATAATAATAGCTACCGGGGTGTTGCCGTCGAGCCACGTCAGGGCGGCTTCTCCCGGTTGACGAGTGAGTTCGAGCTGGTTGTTGTCGCTCTCACTCCGCCCCATGATCGCTTTACTGTGCGGGTCGAGGCGGAAATGGCGACCTGTTTTCAGCATGCGGAAATCTCTTAGATTGAGCTCTTCAGAATGATCGAATACATCGCGAATCTTTGGGACGTATGAAAGTTCGGTAAGCAGGCACCCCCCGGCCGGGCAGGGATAATCTTTTACATCCAGATCTTCAGCCATCTGCATCTGCACTGAGCGCGACCGTCCTTCAATTGCCATAAGTTTATTCCGGTCAACCCACCCTTCTTTTTCAGGGATTGTTGGTTCAAAATGGCGGGCTGAAAGGGGCCGCAGCAGCAGTCCTTCCAGACCACTTTCTTTCTCAATGACACGTAGTGTATCCCTACGCTGACTCATCGGTCTCTGACCTAGTACCTCCCCGGTAAATACAAAGTCTGCACCGCTCTCAAGCATGTACTCTTTGGCTTTTTTAAGCAGATATATCCTGCAGTCTACGCATGGATTAACACCTTTTCCATAGCCATGGACAGGATTGCGGACTATATCGAGATACTCCACCCCTTTATGCATGACCTTGATCGGGATGTTGTATTCCTGAGCCACACGAACCGCTTCAGATTTACAACCAGAGTTTTTTCCGGTGCAGGTGCAAAATGGAGAGGTGAAATTGAGGGCTTCGACTTCTATGCCGAGATCAAGCATCATCTTGACAGCCAGAGTAGAGTCGAGTCCTCCGGATAGGAGGGCGATTGCTTTTCGTTTCATGATTTTACTCCTGGGGCTCCATGACGAGAACATTCAGAAAGAGTGGTGACCGTCACAGGACCAAATTTTTGCAAGGCTAGCATGACGATCAAGGGAATGTAAAGCTGGAAGTCGAAATTTTACCGTGCTATTGCTTTTGACTCATTCGGGCGTCTGACGTATAATCCACAACCCGACCGGTTGCCACTGACGCCTTCCGCTCCCAATTACCTTTTTACAAGGAATATATATGCAATTTTTTATCGATCCATATTTTCCCGATACAATCAATGCCGTTGGTGATGCCGGTATGGCCGGTTTTGATGAAAAACGGTCGCTTTACCTTTCCGGCTGTAAAAACTTTCTGACAAAGTATCGTCATGATATTAAGCAATTGCATAGTTGTGGTGCCAGTGGCAGCGATGTAACCCATCTGCTCAGTGATATGATGGACGAGTTGAACAATAGACTTTTCCTTTCTATCGTCTATGACTTGGGTGGCGGTGACTCCATGCTTGAACATGTTTCACTTGTGGCGGTCGGCGGATATGGTCGCGGAGAACTTAACCCCTACTCCGACATCGATATCATGTTTCTGCATGATGGCATTCTGCCTGCTGCGACAGTGGAGGACATTGCCCAGAAACTGCTCTATTTTTTGTGGGACATGCGGCTTGATGTTGGTTATTCGGTACGAAGGATTGTCGACTGTATTGAAATGGCTGCAGCCGACGGCACTGTCAAAACAGCGCTGATGGATGCCCGTTTTCTTTCCGGCAGTCGACCGCTCTTCTCTGCTCTCAACAAGGTTATCTTCCGCCAGATTCTGCCCAAATCCAGTGACTCATTCATAAAGGAAAAGATGGCTGATATGAAGAGTCGTCGTGAAAAGTACGGTTCTACGGTCTATCTGCTCGAGCCTAATCTGAAAGAAGGGGAGGGCGGCCTTAGAGACCTGCAGACCGCCATCTGGGTGGCACGCGTAAAGTACAAATTTTCCGAACTGCGTGAGCTGATCATCAAGGGTATTGTGGACGATGAAGAGCTTGAAACGTATCACGCGGCTCTTGACTATCTATGGCGCATCCGCAATGAGCTTCATTACTTCAATGGTCGTAAAAACGATCAGTTGACCTTTGATGCCCAAGTTCATTTGGCCGGTTTTTTTGGTTATAAGAACAGTGGTCGTGTACTGGCTGTTGAAGATTTTATGAGGGATTATTATCGTCAGGCCAACAAAATAGAACATTTTACCTCCAGCCTGATTTCTCGCTGTATCTGGCGCGATGAGGGGGCTTTGAAGATATTGGGCTATTTTGTACGCAGGCCAGTCGGTGACGGTTGTTTCGTACTCAAGGGAGAGTTGATCGTTCCTGATGAATCCATAGTTGAGAAAAATCCGGGAATAATGATGAAAATATTCGAGCTGGCCCAGAAGCATGGTGTCACACTCAATGTTCGAGTCAAGGGAATCATCAGGAAAAATATTGCCCTGATCAACGACAAGTTCCGTCGCAGTCGCGAAGTCAATCTGTCATTCCTGAATATTTTACGATCTACAAAGGGTGTCGCCAGCACTTTGAACATGATGCATCATCTGGAGTTTCTGAACCGCTATATCCCGGAGTTCGAGCATATATACTGCAAAGTTCAGCATGACCTGTACCACATATATACCGTTGATACTCATACTCTTTTTGCCGTTGAACAGACGGAAAAGATGCTTAATGGCGAGTTCAAAAAGATTATGCCGCTCCCCTGTATCATTGCTTCGGAGATTGGCAAGCCGGAACTGCTTATTCTGGCGGTGCTCTTTCATGATATTGGCAAAGGTTCTGGAGGTGGCCATGCCGAGAAGGGCGCAGCCTTGATCCCGACTATTGCCCGCAGAATGGGGCTTTCCAAGGAGGACAGTGAACGGCTTGAATTTCTGGTTCGTCTGCATCTCCTGTTTGCCCATATTTCACAACGTCGCGACTTAAATGACGAAAAGATGATCGCCCAGTTTGCCCACCAGATGGAAACCAGCGAAAATCTCAAAATGCTCTATCTGCTTACTGTTGCAGACGTCCGTGCGGTCGGATCAGATGTTTGGACAACTTGGAAATCTTCACTTTTCCAGGAACTATACGAGAAGGCATTCGCTATCCTTGATCGTGGAGGCTTCCTGCAGGAAGCAAGCAGTGAACGGGTCAACTCCGTCATCAAAAAGGTTACTGATCTATTGGAGAATGATCTTCCCGCCATTCAGGTCCGGCAAGAGCTAAAGGCCATGCCGGTGCGGCTGCTCTTATCCAATCCGGCTACTCTGATCGCGGAACAGGTCCGCCTGTTGAGGGGGCTGGAACAGTCCGATATCTTGCTGCGCCTTACCCATCAGCCGGAGAGCGGTTATTCCGAATACACCATCTGCGCTCACGATATGCCGGGGCTTTTTTCCCGGATTACCGGTGTCATGGCTGCCAACGGTATAAATATTCTGGGAGCGCAGATCAATACAAGCAAGAACGGCAAGGTACTGGATATCCTGCAGGTCAATTCGCCGCAGGGAAACCTGATCACAGATGCAGCACGCTGGGACAAGATCGAGCAGGATATGCGTCAAGTTATCCACGGAGAAGCAGAGGTGTCGACATTGGTTGCCAAACGTAAACGTCCGACCTTGCTGACGGCCCGTCCGGCACCACGTTTTGCAACCAAAGTCGATATCGATAATGAGGTTTCAGAAGAGTATACAGTTATCGATATCCTTACCCATGACAAGGTTGGATTGCTGTACCTGATTACCAGTACACTGGCGGAAATGGGGCTCTATATCGGTGTTTCTAAGATATCCACCAAGGTCGATCAGGTTGCCGACGTATTCTATGTGCGGGATATTTTTGGTCATAAAATAACCGATCAAGATAAGTTGAGTGAAATCTGCAGCAAGTTGATGACAGCAATTGATGAGTGGGTGTAGAGACGTCTCAGCAGTACTACATTTGCTATCTTGAACCGTCATCCACCCCGTAGTTCCTGGATCGCTTCTTCTTTCTGCGCCGCCAGACGGCGCGAGTGCCAAAGAAAGTTCCTGCTGCCGTTAATACCCAGATAGTGACGGTAACTGCAATTTCGCTGCTGGTAATCATATTTCGCTCCTGTTTGAACTGAATAAATTCTGTTCTCATGGTTGCATGAAATGCTGCCTCTTTACCTTGATGCAGATCAAATCTTTAAAACATATTGACATGCAATATTCTGAATGTTATTTTGTGCATATACACAATATTAACAGGAGGTACAAAATGAAAGTTTGTTTTCCAGTTCAGGAAAATCAAGGGTTGGAGAGCCAGGTGTTTGGGCATTTCGGGTCTGCACCAGGCTTTGTTGTGGTTGACATGGTTACGAATGAGCTGACAATGATTAACAACAGCGACCAGATTCACGAGCATGGAGCCTGCAATCCGGTAGCAGGTCTTGGCGGCCATCAGGTTGATGCAATAGTTGTTGGCGGCATTGGTGGCGGGGCTCTGCATAAACTCAACAGTGCCGGTATGCGGGTATTCAAGTCACAGAGTGGGACTATCGGTGAAAACATCGAACTGTTGCGTGCCAACACCCTCTCTGAATATATGCCGGGTCATACCTGTGGCGGTCATGGTCACAGTCATGGCTGTTCCCACTAATCATGCCGCGTCCACGTAAACCGAGGATTTGCCTTTGTCCCCACCGGGCTGGATATGCGGCGGTCTACAAACCGGCAGGTATCCCTCTCAAGGATCTGGAAACGATCCAACTTGCGCACGATGAACTTGAGACCCTGCATCTTTGTGATGGTGTGGGAAAGACCCAGGAGGAAGCTGGTGTATGCATGGGTGTATCACGGGGTACGGTTCAGCGTCTTCTGACCAGCGCTCGTTGCAAGCTTGCCCAGGCTCTTGTCGGCCAGAAGGCGCTTGCTATTTCCGGCATCATGCCGGACACGGAAGAGGTTGCCGTCTTGGAAGAAAGCGCCTGATTTATACGAAAGGTGAACCAGATTGAACGACTACCTTGACCTATTCATAGCCTATCTTACCGTGGAAAAAGGGCTGTCAAGCAATACCAGGAGTGCTTACAGCCTCGATCTTGTACGCTATCTGGATTTCCTCGAAAAGTCAGGACGGCAGAAACCGTCCGATATCGGTCCGGCTGATATCGCTGCTTTCATGGCCACACTGCAAAAATTGAATATCGGCCCACGCAGCCGTGCCCGTTGCCTGTCTGCTATCCGCATGTTTCACAAATTTCTGATGATTGAAAACTATGCGGACTGTAATCCGGCGACAATAATTGAAGCGCCGCGCACTCTTCACAAATTACCGCATTTTCTGGATGGTCGTGAAGTTGATGCCCTGTTTGCCGCGTGCCTGGGAGAGCTTGCAGAGGATCTACGCGACCGTGCCATGTTGGAACTGCTTTACGCCACTGGTCTGAGGGTGTCTGAGTTGGTTAATCTTAAGTTGCGCGAAGTCAATCTTGATTCTGGTTATCTGATGACGGTCGGAAAAGGAAACAAGGAGCGTCTGGTGCCGATTGGCGAGTCTGCACGAGAGATGGTAGCTACCTATCTTAACTCTGTCCGACAGAAAATTGATCCACTTAGGCAGAATTCATATATTTTTCTTTCCCGCCTGGGAGGCTCGATGAGCCGTCAGGCTTTCTGGAATATCATAAAGAAGCGTGTAAAGATGGCAGCTATCAGTAAAAACGTTTCACCACACACCCTGCGGCATTCTTTTGCAACACACCTGCTGGAAAACGGTGCCGATCTGCGCAGTGTACAGATAATGCTGGGGCATGCCGATCTGGCCAGCACACAGATATATACTCATGTCACGAGAGAACGCCTTAAACGGCTTCACCAACAAATCCACCCGCGTGGTTAAACAGCCAGACCTTCCACGATGTATCGACGTAGTTTTATTGACACGTTTGCGTAATCAGACTAATATTCCAAACTTGTTGTGGACGCTGAAATCCAATCATCCAGTGGCGTATGTAATCTATGGCTGAACAATCCGGCAGTAAGCAGGAACAGCACACGCTGACATATCTGAGCCAGTTCGGGTCGAATCTTCTTGATTCTCTGGTCAAGAAATTTTCCAATCCCGTCACGGCCCGTCGCAATCGTTTTTTTCTTCTAGTCTCTACCTCACTGTTGCTGACATTTACCATCCTTCCTAGCCAACACACCTCTAAACTTTCCTATAAAGTTGGTGATATTGCTTCATCAGACATTCGTGTAACCCAAGATCTTCTTGTAGAAGACAAAGCATTAACGGAACAGCGTCGCAAAGATGCCGCCAACAATGCTCCAGTCGTTTATAACCTGAGTGATCAGGTGCCTGGCGCTCTTCATGACAAGCTGCAACAAACTCTTGTTGTGGTTCGTTTAGGCCGTGTTGTAAAGCCGGAAAAAAATATTTCCCAGTGGCGCGCTCAGTTGACGCCTTTGCTGGATACTGATCTTAGTGAATCTGAAATTATGGCGCTTACCCGGATCAAGTCCGACAAAGTTTTTCTCGCAAGTTTGTCAGAGTTGTTGAATGAGCTGTATCAAAGGAAAATTGTTCTGGATGGGAAAATCTTTCAGGCAGATACGCTCCGCGGGCTTGAAATATCTGATAATAGTGGTCACCCCATCGGTGGAGGCGACTTCTCAAGCAGTTTTACTGAAATTGGCGACGCTCGTCGGCTTGTCAGAAATTGGAGCTTCAAGGGGTTAGGTACAACCTCTGACAATGCCCTCATTGCTTCTGTGATCGCCAGAATTCTGCTGCCCAATCTGTACTATAACCGTGAAGCATCCGAGGTGCGCTCCCGGGGAGCTATGGAGACCGTGAGGCCGGTACTATTCAAGCTGCAGAAGGGCGAGATGATCGTACGTGTTGGAGAACGGATAACCCCTGAAGAGGCCCACAAACTTCAGGCTATTTACGGCAATCAGCTCAGCGGCAGTCGCCCTTTTGCTGCGCTTGGAACCTTTGTTTTGATTCTTGTACTATTTTATTTTCCCTACAGGTTTGCCTGCAAAAATATTCGAAAATTCAACCCGACAAACAAAGATGTGCTGATTATCTCTGTTCTGGTTACCATGAGCTTCGTCTGTTTCAAGACAGCTCTACTTATCACACATAACATCGGTTCGGTATTTCCGTCCGTCGATGCTTCAAGTTACTTTTATCTGTTTCCGTTTGCTGCCGGAGCAATGATCATCCGGGTCTTTATCAACTCCGAGGTTGCGCTGGTCTATTGTGCTATTTTGGCCCCGCTGCTTGGAATCATGTTTGAAAACAATATGCAGGTAGTTATTTATTCGCTGCTCGGGAGTATTGTCGGCGCTCATGGCGTCAGGCATTGTACCAGTCGCAGCACGGTCTACGCCGCCGGTTTCAAGGTGTCTATTGTCAACCTGGCTCTGGCGCTGTCGTTCCAGATCCTTAACAATTCTATCTTTACAACACAAACTCTTTATGTAGCCTTTTTTGCCCTGCTCAGCGGATTTATAAGCGCAGGCTTCGTATCGAGTTTTATTCCACTTATTGAAACCCTTTTTCAGTATACGACCGATATAAAACTGCTGGAACTTGCAAATCTCAACTCTCCGGTGCTTCGGGAGCTAATGGTCAAAGCGCCAGGTACCTATCACCACAGTGTTATTATTGGCAACCTGGTGGAGGCCGCTGCTGAATCGATAGGTGCCAATCCCCTGTTGGCGAGGGTTGCAGCCTATTATCACGATATCGGCAAGGCATCAAAGCCGCTTTACTTCATTGAAAATCAAGCCGGTGAAGAGAATCGTCACGACAAGCTTACGCCTAGCATGAGTGCACTGATCCTGATTTCCCATATTAAGGAAGGAGCTGAACTGGCACGCGAAAACAGGCTGGGACAGCCAATTATTGATATTATTCGTCAGCACCATGGCACTGCATTGATCAAGTTCTTTTACGAGCGGGCCAAGAGCCAGGCTGCTTTGGCCGGACAGAGCGTTGAAGAAAGGGATTTCCGCTATCCGGGCCCCAAGCCGCAGACACGCGAGGCGGGTATAGTTATGCTGGCAGACTGTGTTGAAGCAGCCTCCCGCACTCTGGTTAATCCGTCACCTGACCGTATACAGGGATTGGTTCAAAAACTGATTAATAATGTCTTTATTGATGGCCAGTTGGATGAATGTGAGCTGACTCTTAAAAATCTTCACGAAATTGCCAGGAGTTTTACCAGCATACTGAACGGCATCTTTCATCATCGTATTGATTACCCTGAGCCTGTTCATAAAGGGGGGGGGAGTTCCAGAAAGACGGATGTCCGGGACCACATTAAAACTGAACATGGAGTTGAACAGTATGCTGATATTATTGAACAATCGCCAGAGACGCCAGCGCTTCAAGAGTCGAAAGCTCAAAAAGGTGGCAGTGAGAATCTTAAGCGCCTTGGGATGTCCTGAGGGGACAGAGCTGTCTGTTTCGATTGTGGGGGACCGCTCGATCCGGATCATTAACCGGGAGTACCTTGCCAAAGATCGCCCGACTAACGTGATTTCGTTCTCATTACAGGAAGGGGAGTGCGTGGGAGGCAATCCGCTCGCTCTGGGCGATGTAATAATCTCGGCCGATACCGCAGCCCGTGAGGCGGAGGATGGTGGGATGACGTTCTTTGAGCGCTTGTCGTTTCTGCTGATGCACGGAATTTTACATCTGTGTGGTTACGATCATGAGCGAAGCGGTGAAGCGGAAGCACAAAAAATGGGGCAGAAGGAGCAGCAGCTATTCAAAATTCTGAAGAAGGAAGGGTTGTTAAGCCC
>JANXYR010000039.1 GCA_025355965.1 Geobacteraceae bacterium | reverse complement strand
GATTTACTCATTGCAGCTCCCGATTTCTTTTGCCCAGACAGATTCCAAAATCATTCGTGTCTCTGCTTCTGTTCCGCTGTTGTCGATAACAACACTTCCGTAAAGTTCTTTTTCGGAAAGCGGCATCTGGCTGGCTATTATCCGTTCTGCCTGCTCACGGTCTATGCCGTCGCGCAGCATGAGCCTCTCCAGCTGGATTTCGGGACGAACCGTTACCACCCATACAGTATCAACGCGAGCGGTTGCACCGGCTTCAATTAGAAGCGGTGCCATGTAAATAATGCGCTGACAGCCGGTTGCTGCTGCCTCTGCGATGCGCTCTTCAGCCAGTTTCCGTATTGCGGGATGGAGGATGCTTTCAAGTTGGCGGCGTTTTTCCGGGTCTGAAAATATCAGTGCACCGAGGCGTTTGCGATCCAGAATCCCGTCACGCGTCAGGACTTCACGACCGAAGAGAGTGACTATCTGTCCAAACTCGTGGCATCCCGGCAGTACGGCATCACGAGCCAATTGATCGGCATCGATTACCGGAATGCCCTGTTCTTTAAAGAAAAGCGCGATAGAAGTTTTCCCGGTGGCAACCCCTCCGGTCAGCCCTATGACTCGAATTCCTGGTGACATTATCTAAGCGTCTTCAGTTCGTAATAGGCGCGCCGGAAATTTACATCAAAAAAAGCCCGAAATCCTGGCAGATTTTCATACTGAGGCAGAGAAAACTGACGTTTGGCCGCCTCTACATCAAGCCCTTTGTCGGTCAGCCGAAGAATTTCCGTGGTGAAAGCGCGGAAATATGTCTGGAACTGCCGGATGCCGTCCGTTGTGGTTACATCGCCCAAACCGGGAACTACGTAGTTGGCATCGATGCTGGCGAGTATTTCCAGGGTGCCGATCCAGTCACGGAAGGTGGCGTCGCCCATATACCCGGCCACGTTGTTATATACGAGGTCGGACGTAAACAGCACTCCCTCTTCGGGAAGATACATAAAGACGTCCCCCTCGCTGTGGGCACGCTCCGTGGCATTCAGGACCAGAAGCGTAGACCCGCGTTTCATGGTCAGACTCCGGTCAAAAAAAGTGACCTGATTTTTTATTTGACGGAATTCACTTTTAAGGGCCTGCCATGTTTGACCGGAAGCAATGATCTCAACATTTGCCGGCAGATCGAAGTCAACATGGTTAAAACCCCGATGATGGTGAGTCAGGACAATGTAACGTACAGGAATCGGCGTGATGGTTTTGACAAAATCAAGCAACTCTGTGATAGTCTCCGGCACAAAATGCGCTCCAGCAAGAATTACCTGATAATTTGTGACAACTATCAGCGAATTGCTGGCCGCCTTGCCCCCCGGCTCGGCGATCGCCGCGTACACGCCACCTCGTACGTTCTTGAAGGTAAAGTTGGCAGCCGAAACCATCGCCGGCATCAGCAGTAAACAGAGTATCAGCAACGCTGAACGCTTCATGTCACACTCCTCTCATACGGCATCATACCAGAGCAAACAGCAAAAAGACAGATTATTGGCTTGAGTTGACCCGCTAAATAGTGTAATCATTTTCAATTATAAGAATGTTCCTTCAGTTTGTTTACGGGCGGTTAGCTCAGCTGGATAGAGTACAGGCCTCCGAAGCCTGGGGTCGCGGGTTCGAATCCCGTGCCGCCCACCATTTTTACCTCGTAGCGTGTGCCCGTATGATCAGACAACTCCATCATAAAATCGAACAGAGTTTTTCATCCCGTACACCTGCGATGACATTGCTATTCTGTGCCGTTTCCCTGCTGTTGCTCGGCTGGCTTGATGTCATTACAGGCGATTACTCCCTGATTGTCTTCTACTTAATACCGGTGTCACTTGCTGCATGGTTTGTCAGCAAGCGGAGCGGCTTGTTGTTTTGCCTGCTGGCCATAGTTGTGCGGGTCGTTTCCGATGAAATGACTCGCACTTCACTTTTATCTCATTCTATTTTGCATTACTGGAATGTGCTGATTGAGTTCCTCTTTTTAACTATCATGAGCCTGCTGTTTTCAGCTCTGAAAAATAATTATGAGAACGAAAGAGAACTGGCCCGTCGAGACCCGCTGACTGATACATTTAATCGCCGTTCGTTTTTCGATCTTGCCGATCATGAGATCAACCGCTCGCATCGCTATAATCTGCCATTAACGGTCGCGTATATTGATCTTGATAATTTCAAGGTTGTCAATGATCATTGCGGACATCACGTTGGCGATGAACTTCTGATCACGGTAGTTTCAACCATCCGTTCACATATAAGAAGTTCGGACATACTGGCCCGCTTTGGCGGTGATGAGTTTGTGATCCTTCTGCCGGACACTCCCGGAGATGCCGCGCTGAAATTTCTGAATAAATTGCATGGCAATCTTGATCAAGCCATGGCTCTCAAGAGTTGGCCGGTGAGTTTCAGTATCGGTGCCGCGACTTTCTGCAAGGTGCCGTCAACTGTTGATGAAGTTATCCGCCAGGCAGATGAGCTTATGTATGCAGTCAAGCATGGCGGCAAGAACAGACTGCTGCATAAGGAGATCGAGGGGGAGACCCATGGCTAAAGGCAGTTTTGACCCGACGGATTTATTTGCACCTTTGATGCTGCGTATTCCACTCGGGCTGATCTTTATGGCTCACGG
>JANXYR010000027.1 GCA_025355965.1 Geobacteraceae bacterium | reverse complement strand
AAGCTGGTTTAGGTGCATTTTATACACCTCCTTTCTTGGCAGACTATGTGCTTGATAGAGTCGAAGAAACCTTGCCATTACGAGAAGGCGTAACAATCCTTGATTGCACGGCAGGCTCAGGTGTCTTCCTCGTTGGAGCTTATCGACGTATGATCGAGAAACTCCCTGATGTATGGGCTGATTCTGGGCATTCTCTTACACTATCTAAACTTAAAAACCTGCTGGTAAATAATATTTTTGGAATTGAACGCAATGATAATGCATGCCATGTGGCAGCATTTAGTTTATATCTCACCATGTTGGATTATGTACGGCCTTGCGACCTTGAGGCGATAACGACGGGAAACACTGATGAGACTTTATTTCCCAGTGTTGTTGGAACGAATATCCTCATCCGCGATTTCTTTGATCCTGCAGCTTTACCAGATAAATTTCCACCAAAAGTTGATTGTATAGTAGGCAATCCTCCATGGTGTAAAATATTAGATCTTAAATCTAAACACATATTGGATTACCTAAATAACGCAAATAAAACTCCAATTGGACGCGACCAGTCTGCGGAAATTTTTATCTGGAAAAGTGTTTATGACCACCTCATTGAAGGCGGCGTCTTAGGAGTCTTACTACCTGGAAAAACTTTTATAAACGAGACCTCGGAAAAATTTATTTCTAAGCTTTCTAAAGATTTCTCAATTCTTGGTATTGCCAATTTTGCGCATTTCCGCAAGTGTCTATTTCGGAATGCAAAACATGCCGCTGCAGCTCTTTTTCTAAAAAATACGGCCCCTGAACAAGATAATAGATTCTGGGTCTACAATCCATTATTAGTAGGTCAACCAACCAACACGTCCGACAGATTATGGGCAATAATTGTAGACCGGTCAGATGTAAAATATCACGGACAAAGTCATATGATTCAGCAGCAGAAATCAGGATGGTCAGATGCGTTTATTCTTACACCAGTTGATAGACGACTCATCCGTTACGTAGATTCTATGCATGAAACCGGTAAAACTATTACGCTTAGAGATTTAGAGAAAAGATTGGGATTGATCTGGAAACAAGGTGACAGTGAACGTAGGAGCGGCATACCCCCCCAATTTGAATTGTCTGCTGATAAAAAACATGCCAATTATTTCAAGATTCATTTAAATATTGGCGAATTCGCAAATACACTTTTTAAGCCAAAACATGAAATAGTTCCTTTGCCAGAAGCAGAGCTTAACAAAGCAACAAAAGGCATAAAACGCGCTTTTTCAGGACGTATTGTACTAGTGCCTAGAACAGCGGATGAAGCATTTTACATTGAACATCCTATTGCTTTTAGTAGTTCATTTAACTGCATCACCTTTCGTACTGAGCCGAAAGATATGACGGAACAGGAAGTTTCTTTTTTGAAGGCATTGTCACTTTATCTCAACACAAGCCTTATTCGTTATCTAACGGCTTTATCCTCTCCTAGTGTGTTAACTGATCGACCACGGGTATGCTTGAACGATTTCAAGTCATTGCCATCATTGTTTTATGACTTGAACGATCCTGATATCCCTGTTTTTTTAAATCAGTCAGAAGCCGCGCGTGAAGAGTACATATTCAATAGATTTGGTTTAACGGGCTCTTATCGTAAAGTAATTGAGGAATTCGTTGGAGAAAGAATATTCTTTAAAGACGGTGGAATTCCTGACAATGCCACTACTGCTCCTGACGAGAGCTTAACTATTTCATATTCATTAGCACTTGAACAACGTTTAAATAAATTGAACGGAATAGATTCATACAGAGTTAGAGTTTACAGTGATATAAATCGTTCGCTCGGAGCTGTTGAAGCTCAATTTATCGATCCTGATATCGAGGGAATACCACAAAAACTTCCATCTGTTGAAGAAGCCATATTTCAAGAATATGATCGTCGCGGTGGTAATGTTTTTACCAACAGTTGCTTCGTATGGAATGATCGAGGTAATGCTAGAGTTTTTTTGGTTAAGCCGCTTGAACGCTACCAGTGGAGTGTAGAGCGCGCTTTTTCCGACAGCGAAGTTATTGATTATTCGATCATGTCTTCTGCATTAACACATTGGACCTGATGCCAAATTCACTCGTAAATAAATTAAGAAGGCACGATCTTACCCCTCAAGAGGCTGTAAGATGGGCTGCCTTTATTACCACAGTTATCAATGCATTACGCGAAGCTGAGACTGTTTTGAAGGAAACTGACTCTTGGACTGAACTTCTTAGGAAAATAGCTCCAAAAATTAGGCCAACCGAGCCAGACCTCAACGTCGAAATCTACCGTAAAATCAAGGGCATCAAAAAAAATGCTCAATTGGACAATCCAATTCGTGACATAGAATTTGAATCAGAACCTCCATACGATGACCCTAATAGGACTGGTATACGTTCCAGAAAACCTGACTTTCTAGCAACGAGATATTTCGAGGTCGGATTTGCTCTTCAGTTTGCTATTGAAGCTAAAAGATTATTAAAAAAAACTGAAATTGATTCAGCATATCTATCTGAGGAGGGCATTGGATGTTTTATTTCTAATGATTCTCCATATACCCGTGCTCCGATTGCCGCTATGCTTGCCTATTTTTTCGATCATACGGAGGAGTATTGGCGAGAGAGCATAGTAGAGGCGCTTTTAATTTCACCTTTACCAGTATCAAAATCTCATGAACTCAAATTTGTCGGGGAAAAAAAACTTACACATTGCTCTGATTTGAGAAGGACCAATTTGGACCTACCCGATATCACAGTTCTACACTTGTCTATGGGTTTCTAAATTACAGGCAAGCTTTACAGCGAAAATTTTAATTGTGCTCCCACGACCGCATAGTGTATTAATCCCTTCCGCATTGAACTTAATAGCCTCGTTTATAAGTTTGGTCATGCTTCCGTGTTAATAACATATTGCTCAACAAAATCAGCAACTTCAATTGCGTCGTTCAAATTTAATACCGGAACATCCAAATCCAAAGGCTCATCACTGGCAACAGCAATGAGATTTGGATCGTTTTGCTCTCCACGACAAATAAGCGTGTTGCTGCGCTCTTTCCGATGTAGCTCAATCTTTGGCAAGGTACTCATCTTAAAGCCTTCGGTTAAAACTATATCCATATCAGAAAAATATGTCTCTATTAGCTGTTCGAGTGAAGGTGTTTCCGCAGGTTTTTTCACCAGAGCAAGCTTTTCAGAAGATGTAATTAACATCGTATCAGCACCCGCAGCGGTCAGACGATATGAATCCTTGCCTGGGTGATCAATGTCAAAGCAGTGTGCATCATGCTTAATAACTCCTACCCGATAGCCTCTATTTTTTAACTCTCCAATGACTTTCTCAAGCAGAGTTGTTTTGCCTGTGTTTGATTTTGCTACAAATGCGACTTTTTTAGTGCCCATTTTTGAATACTCCTGACTCAGTTGTCTGCTTTGACAATTGTCAATGGTTGATTTGAGATCAAATACTAATATGCTTTTGGTATAATAATCATAAAAAACAATAAGTTAATTTGTGTGAGTGAGGTGGAATCAGGTCTATTGACAACTAGTTGCAATCAGCGAAATTTTCCGGTTCCTGATTTGGCGACAAATGAAACGGCTTTACTGATCATGGATACCTCATTATGCGTTAAACGTATATGTGCTTGAATGTAAAGTAATCCGCTTTACTGTGCAAAGTAAAAGCTGAAAAAATTGACCTGCGTCATGTATGTTAAAGGGAATAGGGAGGATTATCAAAAACATGGAAGTGCTCACAAAGAACCAGAAAAAAGATATCAGGCTGATCGGCAAATTTGTCGAAGTCTACTGCGCCGGGAAACATCACGCCGCTGAACGCGTTACCATCACCTTGCCCGCTGGTCTGCGAGAGCGATCCATCTGCAAGGAATGTAGCTCTTTTCTGGAGTACGCTGTGGCTAAAAGGCTGAAATGCCCACTGGAGGCTGATAAGCCGACCTGCAAGCATTGCCGGATTCACTGTTATGACAAACCTCACCGCGAAAAGGTGCGGGAGATCATGTCGTATGCGGGGCGGAAGCTGATGATGAGAGGTCGCCTGGATTATCTTTGGCATTATTTTTTTTAAAATTTCGATAACCAAACAAAAGGAGATCAAAGCATGCTGAGAAAAATTGTAACAATCGATCAGGATAAATGTGACGGCTGCGGACTATGCATTCCATCTTGTGCAGAGGGCGCCATTAAAATGATCAACGGCAAGGCGGTGCTGGCGGCCGACAACCTCTGTGATGGTCTGGGCGCATGTCTGGGTGAATGCCCGCGAGACGCGATCCGGATTGAGGAGCGTGATACCGACGAGTTTGATGAAGCGGCGGTGGAAAAGCATCTGGCCGCCATGGGTAGACCGGCTCCGGTTCACCAGCATGCACCTCAAGCACCAGCTGCTGGTCACCACGGTGGTGGCGGTTGTCCCGGTTCCCGCGCTATGAGTTTTGCTCCGCCACAGGCTGTCGCTTCGGCATCTGCAAGCAGCCGACAGAGCCAGTTGGGACAATGGCCGGTGCAGCTGCACCTGGTTTCTACCACCGCCCCCTATTTTCAGGGCGCCGATCTGCTGATCACCGCCGACTGCGTGCCGGTCGCTTATGCCGGTTATCACGAGGATTTCCTTAAAGGTAAAGCGGTTGTGATGGGGTGCCCCAAGCTGGACGACAACAACTTCTACATCCAGAAGCTGACTGAGCTGTTCAGCAAGTCGGATGTCAGGAGCATAACTGTATTGAAGATGGAGGTTCCATGCTGTGGCGGCATCGGCATGGCGGCTCGTCAGGCATTGGCGGCAAGTGGCAAGCAGATTCCGTACAATGAAGTTACTATCGGGATTCAGGGGCAGATCAAGGGATAAGCGGATCTTCGTACCTGGAGTATGGCAAACGGCCCGTTGTCACTAAAATGTGGCAACGGGCCGTTTTGCTTTCTGTACGGTTTGTTCGTCACTACGCCGGGCGATTCAGTCTGCTAACAACGGTGGGAATCTGGTCGGCTGGAATCGGGCGGGAAAATAAGAATCCTTGTATATAGGTACAGCCGATCTGTCGCAGAATTTCCAATTGTTCAGGCTCTTCAACCCCTTCCGCAACGGTCCTCATATTCAGATTGTCGGCAAGGTCAACTACGGATTGAGCAATGGCCCGATCCCCCGAGTTGTGGGCAAGATCCCTGACAAAGGAGCGGTCTATCTTGAGTACCGTCACCGGAAAGTTTTTCAGATAGCTGAGAGAGGAGTAACCGGTGCCGAAATCGTCAATAGATATGCCACAGCCAAGGGAGCGAAGGCGCTTCAGCACCCGTACCACCTCATCCGGTTTCTCCACCAGAGCGCTTTCGGTAAGTTCAAGTTCCAGATTATCGGGGTTAATCCCTGTTCCATTGCAATCCGGTCTCTTAGCGAACTATTCAGTTCTACCGCAAAGAACCTGAACGTATTTTTACCCTCTTCCTTGGCATGATACAGCGCAATATCGGCATGTTTTTCAAGAATATTGCCATCTTCGCCATCTTTGGGGAACAGCGCTATGCCGATGCTCCCCGTCACCACAACTTCGCTTTCTTCTAACATCAGCGGCTCCGCCACCGCTTCCAGCAGCTTCTGAGCAACCGGCACCGCATCCTCGGCATGGTGGATGTCGTGCAGGATCACCGCAAACTCGTCTCCCCCCATCCGGCAGACAATATCATCATCACGTAAAATATTTGTAAATCTGTTTGCCATCTCACGCAGCAGTTTGTCGCCCGTCGGATGCCCTAGGGTGTCGTTGATATGTTTGAAACGGTCAAGATCAATGTATAACAGGGCAGCACCGATATCTTGACGTCGGCTGCGCTTAAGGGCCAGCTCCAGCCGATCCCGCATCATCCGGCGATTTGGAAGGTCGGTCAGCGGATCATAATAGGCTAGTCGCTCAATGGTGGCCTCGGCGTTCTTCCGATCGTTGATGTCTTCAACATTGGCGATGAAGCTGGTGATCTCTCCATCATCGTTGAATAGCGGACTTATTGACGTAATAGACCAATATACCTCGCCGTTCTTGCGTCGGTTGAGGAGCTCCCCCCGCCATTCCCTGCCGCTCAGGATGGTCTTCCACAGATTGTCAAAAACCTCACGCGGGGTAGCATCCGATTTGAGAATACGCGGATTTTTGCCGATCGCCTCTTCCGGAGCATAGCCGGTTAACTGGCAGAATTTTCGGTTTACGTATTCGATCGTTCCCTGATTGTCGGTAATTAATACAGCACTTGCGCTGTTTTCAATACCGTGGGTCAGTTTGCGCTGGTACAGCTGAAATCCTGCCAGTGCCGTCACGGCGACCAACATGATAACGGTAAAGGTAATCGCCTGACGCCAGGCATGGGAGTGCCAGGATGTGAAGATGGAAGAGAGATCCCTGCTGGCTGCTACAACCAACGGTTTGTCCGTTCTCGGCGACGCCGGCCGGATGGTGTGCTGGGCCATCATCCGGTGTTCTCCGGTGGCAAAGACGATGCCGGACATTATGCTTTCGCTTTTGCCGGCGGTGATATGGCGGGTGAAAAACGATCCAGGCTTAGCGATGTTCTTTCCACTTTGGCCGTCCCGTTCCGGGGCTATCAGGAACTGCACACCGTCACCATGGGCGATGGCCGACCACATATCGGAGGAATAATTGACAGAATTGAGAATTGTTTTGAAGTATTCCGGATCAAGGGTTGCCACGGTAATGCCGGAAAATCACCCTGTGCATTGCAAATGACCCGCACTAGGCTCATACTCCAGGCGCTGAGCATAGTCTTAAATGGCGATGATATAATCAATATTGAAGGGTCTGGGTTATGCAGCGTTGCTCCTCGCCGGTCTCGATGTCCTGATGGCTTTTATACAGATTGTGAATAACTGCACCGGCCAAAAGCGTTAGCGCCAGTAACAACACTCCCCACTGTCCGATAAACCGGTATTTCGTATTCACCTGCATTTCTGCTCCTGAATATAACAGGAGATTCTATTGCATGAACGAGTTCCTATGTAATTCATACCCCATGGATGTAAAAAGTCAACAGATTCCACAGACATCCCATTGTCAGACAAGAGTGGCAAACTGATGTGCATATGATGAACGCTCCAGCACTGTAGTAAATATTAATTGATCAGTGTATATTTTATACTGACAGGCATGTGTCAGTGATGTTTGCTATAGTACGCGATTAAAATAAAAACAATGGATGGCGACGTATCGGCATGAGCTATAAATACAGAAACAAGATCGATGCATTGACGGCAATTTTACGAAAATTGAACAACATGGAGCGGGTCACTGCCGGGTCGCTTGCTGAGGAAATGCACGTTACGGAACGGTCAATTTACCGTTATCTGGAAAACCTCCAGGCTGCCGGATACCCGATATATTTTGATTACGACACCAAAAGCTACCGTTTTTCCGAAAATTTCAAACTTACCAAATCTCCTGCTGAAAATGATCTGGCCCAGGCGCTCGATCTGAACAGGCAAGTCGTCAGCTCGGCTACAGTAGCAATTGCAGTATATCGCAGCAACGGCGAATGCGTCATGAGCAACGAGGCTATGGGACGTCTGATGGGTACTCCTGACAGATCAATCTATGGCAGAAACTTTCGACTGTTTGCTGATTGGCGTGAATCCGGCCTGTTGAGTATGGCGCAGGAGGTACTCCAATCGGGAGAAGAGCGCTGCGGGGATTTTAAAATAGTGGCCGCCGCCGGAAGGGAAATCCGGTTCCATTGTACCATGATGTCTATTGTGCATGGTGGAGAGTGCTATCTGGTAGTGACAGCCCAGAATTTATCTCCCCGAATGAAAAAAGAAATGCAGGTTGCCAGGTTTTTTGCCGCTATCAACCAGTGCACCAATCTAATCATGATTACGGATCTTCAGGGAACTATCAAGTACGTCAGTGAGAAAATTACTGAACTCACCGGATATAGTGCAGAAGAGGTTGTTGGACAGAATCCCAGGATATTCAAATCGGAAAAAACAAAACCGACTGTGCATGCACGCCTCTGGAACACAATCAGCAACGGATATGAGTGGAACGGTGAACTGTGCAATTGTCGTAAGGATGGCAGCTGCTACTGGGAACATATGCGGATTTCTCCGATTTTTGATGCAAACTCGATTCTAACTCATTATGTGGCGGTTAAACAGGATATCACCCGCCAAAGAGAGCTTGACGAAGAGCTGTATCAATATGCAATCCTGGATCATCTGACTGGGGTCTACAACCGGCGGATGCTGCTGAAAATTGGGGGGAGGGAGGTCTCTTTGGCGCAGCGCTATGGTCGCCCAATGGTCCTTCTGCTTCTGGATATCGATCATCTGAGCAGGATGAATCATCTCTACGGGCATTCTGCCGGCGATGATGTTCTGAGGCAGGTTGCCACCGTTTGCAACTCACATATGCGGGAGACCGATATTCTGGCACGGTTTGAGGCTGATTGCTTTGCGCTTCTGCTGCCAGATGCAGATCAGCAGGGGGCATATCTGGTGGCGGAACGGATTCGACGGCAAGTGTCATCTGTCAGCTTCAGGGGTCCGGAAGTGGCGTTTTCATGCACAATCAGTATTTCCGGTATTATGCTGTCGGCGGATTATGGGGATCTGGAACAGATGCTTCAGGCGGGACAACGTTTGTTGCACCAGCAGCCTGGCCTGCTTGACCGGATTGTAGGAATTCACGATTGCAAGGAGCAGCACAAATGACAAAAGAGGGTAAATGCCCCGACTTTTCAGGCATGACTAAAAGTGATCAAATTATTTCTTCCGTTGGTGATGGCGTTACGGTGCATGACCGGGATTTTCGTATTATCTACCAGAATCAGATGATGAAGAGTATTTTTGGGGAGTGCGTTGGTAAGCACTGTTACGAAGCGTATCAGCAGTTAAGCGCCATATGTCCTTCCTGCCCGGTTGCCGTCTGTTTTGCAACTGGCGAGGTTCATACAGTGGAACGGATTGTCACTGTTTCTGAAAAGACTTTTGTTTTTGAAACCTGTGCTTCTCCCATCCACGATATGTCCGGAAATATTGTGGCATCCGTGGAGGTGGTCCGTAATGCTACCAAGCGCAAGGAGGAACAAGAGCGGCTCGCCCGACTGAAAAACCTCTATGAGGCAATAAGCCGGATAAATAAGGCTATTATGCTTGGCAAGGACAGAGGTAAGCTGTTTCAGGAGATATGCCGGATTTTGGTACATCATGGGAAGGTGACACTGGCCGTGATTGACATCTTCGACCACAAAGGGCGGTCCACGCCGGCTGCATGTTGCGTCGCCGAGGTGGTGTGTGACGATATCCTTTCCCTCCCCGCCGATCATGGACAAGCCGCTACGTGTACAAACGGGAACGGCTCGTCGTCAGAATTGTCTTTGATAAACGACGGGAAACCTTTCGGCCTGCTCAGGGTATTCTCAACTCAACAATATTTTTTTGATCAGGAGGTTGTTGACCAGCTTCAGGAAATGGCAACTAGCATATCTTTTGCCATCGAACATTATTCGAATGAAGAAATGCGCAGACAGGCGGAAGAGGCGGTACGGAATAGTGAGGAACGACTGAGACTGGTTCTTGAAGGGAGTGATGACGGCTATTGGAATTGGGATATTAAAACTGGCTGTGTCGATCTTAGTCCTCGCTTTATGGCAATGCTTGGTTATTCACTTAAAAATAATATTGCTACTATTTCCGCGCTGTTAAAGCGGGTCCATCCCAAGGATAAGACCCGTATGCATAACGTCATGTACGGTCAGGTGCCTGGAAATACCTCCGGTTTTGAGCTGGAACTGCGGATGGCTAATAAAAGCAAAGTTTACGAGTGGTTTCTCTTTCGCGGAAAAGTCGTTTCATGGGATGAACAGGGTACCCCGTTATTGATGTCTGGGGTTGCTCGAAAAATTACCGAAAAAATACTGCATGAAGAGGAACTCCAGTACAAATGCACCCATGATCCGTTGACCGGTCTGTACAATCGTGCTTATTTTGATGCGGAAATAGCACGAGTAGCACAGAACCGGCAATATCCGGTAAGTATTGTTGTTGCGGATGTTGACGGTTTGAAATATATCAACGACAATTTTGGCCATTTGGAGGGGGACCGGATTATTAAACAGGCTGCCCAGGCGCTTCAGCAAGCCTTTCGTGGGTATGATGTGGTTGCGCGCATAGGAGGGGACGAATTTGCGGCTGTTCTTCAAAATACTGATGATGACGCTGTCCAGGAGGCGATCAAACGGATATTGCAGTTTCAGGAAGATATCAATAAGGAGAACAGTACATACACGTTGAGTATATCTCTGGGGAGCGCCACGGCGAAACGGCGTAGTCAACTAAATGAAACACTCAAGCAGGCGGATTCCCGAATGTACGACAATAAATTTCTGCGGAGATCGTCATATATTAACCAGATGGATAGGTTTGACGTTGCAAACAGTGAAATACAACCGGCTACCGGGTCCATTGCCGGAGAGTTTCAGCTGTCAGAACAGAAAAAGCGGCGACAGATGTCAGGCCTCGTTTCATATATGCTACATCGCCCCTCTCTCAAAAACTCACAGCCGTAGTCAATCTCTAACTTATGCGGTCCGTAAAGTGATAGTTGTAACCGTCTGGCCCCCAGCCCCTGAAGCCGTTCGTATTCATCCCAGCTAATTTCGACGGCGGCGAACGAACTGCAGCAGATGCCGCCGCAGTTCCGGCAGCG
>JANXYR010000014.1 GCA_025355965.1 Geobacteraceae bacterium | reverse complement strand
TGTGAGCGAAAACATGTCGCAAACAAAAAAGCCCGTGCTGCCACGGGCTTTTTTGTTGCATTGCGATCAATGTCAATTAGGCATGGATAGCGTTAACAGGGCAGGTATCAACACATGCTCCGCAGTCGATACAGGTATCGGCGTCAATTACACGCTTTCCACCCTGCTCGCTGATAGAGTTAACTGGACAAGAGTCCTCACATGCTGCACAATTTGTGCAATCATCAGTAATAGTATGGGCCACAATTTCACCTCCTTATTAGATTAGCTCACCAGACGGAAAGCGGAGAGTGATGTACCATACTGATTTTTAAATGTCCAGCAAAGAAATATCCTCCCGAGTAAATCCAAAGCACATATTTTGTTGAATTCAATTCACGTTCCGTGTATATATCAAAAACAGTTTTATTACAGCTAGTTGTTTTAGTTTAGGTGATATTTTTTTACTGATATTATAACTATATCACCTTTTATTTGAAGGAGGCACACATGATTATCATGGCACTTAACTGCGGCAGTTCGTCAGTAAAATACCAGCTTTTCGATTGGCAGAAAATGGAGGTTGTTGCCAAAGGCATGGTAGAACGCGTTATTATTGGCGGCTCGTTTATCATGCATGAAATCCCAGGTCGTGAGAATTATCACCACGAGCAGGACTGTGCCAATCATCAGGAAGCGATCGATCTACTCATCAAAACGGTTACCGATCCGGTTCATGGTGTGCTGAAAAGTGTCGACCAGATATCCGCCGTTGGCCATCGTGTCGTACATGGCGGCGAAAAATTCACCTGCTCTGTCATGATCAACGAAAGTGTCCTTGATGCCGTAAAAGAAGTGCAACACCTGGCACCACTTCACAACCCTCCTAACATCGAAGGTATCGAAGCGGCTCAGGCTCTGATGCCGACCATTCCGCATGTTGCCATCTTCGATACCGCTTTTCATCAGACGATGCCCGAGCACGCCTACATCTATCCACTTCCCTACGAATGGTATGAGCAGTACCAAGTACGTCGCTACGGTTTTCACGGCACTTCACACCTGTACGTATCAAAGCGTGCTGCCGTTCTGCTCGGCAAGGATCCTAAAGACACCAATATTATTACCATGCACATCGGCAACGGAGTTTCACACTGTGCTATAAAAAACGGCATTTCAGTGGACACCACCATGGGGCTTACTCCGCTTGAAGGAGCTGTAATGGGAACCAGATGCGGTGATATCGATCCAGCCATTCCAGCGTTCATGATGCAGAAGAACAATCTTTCAGCCAAGGAGATTGACAGCATCCTTAACAAGAAAAGTGGCGTAATGGGTATTACCGGCAGATTCACTGACCGCCGTGACGTTATAGAACACGCCAATGCCGGAGACAAGCGCTGTCAACTATCGCTGGAAATTGAATCTTACCGTTTAAAAAAATACATCGGGGCTTTTATGGCTGTTGTTGGCAAACTCGATGCGGTTGTATTCACCGCCGGTGTCGGAGAAATGGGTGCGGCCATACGAGAAAAAGCGATTGAAGGCCTTGAACACATCGGCATTATTCTTGACCGCGAGCGCAACAAAGGTGCCATGACCCGCAAGCGGGAAACCCTGATTACCACGGACGATTCGCCGGTTAAGGTGTTCGTTATCCCGACCGATGAAGAGCTTGTTTTTACAGAAGATGTTGTAGGCATACTGAATGGCACCTACACCGATCATATGCATTTCCAATATTCGTTTGCAAAAGATGATTTTGTAAGAAAATAATCAGGGTAATTTATGCAGCACACACAAAAAAACCGGCAGATAGTCGGTTTTTTTGTGTGTGGAAAACAATTCAGAACGTCTTGGTAATCTCCCGAAGCAGCGACGTTGCATATGACCCCTTCGGCAAAGTAAACTCCACTGTAACCACATCCCCGGAAACGCTCCAGGAGAGATCTCCAGCCGGTACTCGCAGTGGCCTTCGCTCGCCATCCATCCGCAGACCGCCCGGCACATCAAACAAAGTCAGATCAAGTCCAGCAAGTTCAAGAATTTCATATTCCAGTTCCGACGATACGCCTTCCGGACGCTTCATTTTGCAGCCAAACATCGGCCCACTTGCTGATATTTCAAATGCATCAGCCCTCCCCTGCTCCGCCGCAGCATCTTCAACCAGGAAACAGGCGCCATTGATATGCTTACAGGCCAGATCACCCGTCATCAGTTTATCTATACTATCAATCCGCCTTGCCACAGCTTGGTCGAACAGAAAAGATTGCGCAGCCGAAAGGTACAGTTTTTTAAGTCTGGGGTGAACGGCAGACAATGCTTTCTCATATTCTCCAGGGCGTGCAACGAGCCGTTGCAGCAGATCACGCTCGCAGCGACAGTGACGAGGAAAGATGCGCAACGCTTCGCCAAGATCACCCTCTTTATAGGCAATAATTGCGGCAGACCATTCTTCATCCCGCACAGCATCCGGCTCTCCTATCAACCGATCAACAGCCTCTCGCCAATCCCGTCGCAGCATGGCCGCACCGATCAGGTGCGAATTACCCTGTACACCATAGCGCTGATAGCCAAAATAGTTCGGAACACCGCGTTTCCCGAGTATATCCAAAATGGGCGGGACCATTTGTGCGGCAGCATCAGAAACACCACGAATGACGACACGAAAGCGATTCCCCTTGAGATGCCCCACCTTGAGCTTATTGGAGTGGCGCTGCGCCGAAATAACACGGACGTCATCCAGTTCCAAGGAAAGAGCCTTCTGCGAAGTCAGCCGCTGAATAGAAATTGTCTGCCGGGTTACACCAACAGCATCCTTCATGCCAGCATAGCCGATTTCCCGCTCTGATACTTTCAAATTTTTAGCGATACGGCTAATAGCCTCCAACGTAGTGATGCCCCGTTTTTCTATTGTCAGGTAGCAGTGCTCGCCGGAACCACAGGGTAAATAGGATGGAATTTCCTCGACTAGAAAGTCCTCCGGCGATTCTTTTATAGTCCCACCAATACCGGCAATCTCGCTGGTTAGATACGGATTGATGCGCGTTTCAATCATCCAAGCCCCCCGCTCTGGCGCAGAGCCTCATACAGCACAATCCCGGCAGAAGTCGAAAGATTGAGGCTGCGTACTTTTTCAGACGGCATCGGAATGGTGAATGATGTATCCGAATTGGCCTGCAGGAGCTCTTCCGGCAACCCTTTGGTCTCCTTGCCGAATACAATATAATCACCCGGCTGAAAACCGGCATCCAGATAGCTCCGGTTGACCTTGGTGCTTAGATAAAAGAAGCGCCCGTCTGTTACAGAAGCCTGAAGCGTTTCCAGGTCAGACCACTGTTTCAGAGAAACAAATTCCCAATAGTCAAGTCCGGCACGCTTCAGATAGCGATCATCAAGGGAAAATCCGAGTTTCCCGACCAGATGTAGCACCGCTCCGGTGGCGGCGCACAAACGGGCAATATTACCTGTATTGGGAGGTATTTCAGGTTCAATAAGTACGATATTAAATGGTTTCATAGTTCGAATGTATACCACTATTTACGGCTGCCACGCTTGCATTTTTTTTGCTGCAAGGCTATTGTGTCAGATCAAAATTCCAACGTATCCGGAGATTCAGTCATGAAGATAATTGTTACTGATGAAGTTTCAGCAGAGGGTCTGGCACTTTTGACTCAAGAGCCCCGCATCCAGCTGGACGTAAAACTTGGCTTAAAAAAAGAAGAGCTGTTGGCCGTTATTGGTGACTACGAAGTCATCATCACCCGTAGCGGCACGACCGTTGACAAGGCGCTTCTCGATGCAGCAACCAGGCTGAAGATGGTGGCACGGGCCGGAGTCGGCATAGACAATGTCGATGTCGATTATGCCAGTTCAAAAGGGGTAATAGTTGTAAACGCACCTTTTGGCAATACCAACAGCGCTGCTGAGCATACGATGGCACTGCTGCTTTCATTTTGTCGCAATGTGACGGTTGCCAACAACAGCCTGAAATCCGGGGAATGGAAACGTGCTCCTTTTACAGGTCACGAATTGAAAAACAAAATTGCCGGGGTGATCGGTATTGGTAAAGTTGGCGGACGTGTTGTGACGCGCCTCAAAGCTTTTGAATGCGAAGTATTGGCCTGCGATCCGTACATATCCGTCAAACGTGCCCACGACCTGGGGGTCAAGCTGGTCTCCCATGACGAAATTTACAAAAATTGCGACATTATCACCGTTCACACCCCGCTCAACGAAGAAACCAAGGGGATGATCGGAGCCCGTGAATTTGGCCTGATGAAAAGCGGAGTCATTGTTCTCAACGTTGCTCGCGGCGGCATTATCGGAGAGCAGGCCATGCTTGACAACTTAAACTCCGGCAAGGTTGTCGGCGGAGCCTTTGATGTCTGGAGTATAGAGCCACCTGACACTGACGTCCTCAAGCAGTTGATCGCCCACAAGAACCTTGTGGTCACTCCGCATCTGGGTGCTAACACCTTTGAAGCACAGGTCAATGTTGCCATCGATGTATCACAGGAAATTATTAACTATCTGGATGATAAACCGCTCGAAAATGCGGTCAATATCCCACGTTTTGACATGGCTCTTATGGATCAGATGCGACCGTTCCTCAACCTGATGAGTGTTATCTGCGATTTTGGCGTGCAACTGGTTGATACGAACCTGGAAAAAGTAACCTTCGGGTTCAGTGGCGCCATTGCTCACTACGACTGTTCGCCACTTGCCGTCTGCGGACTTTCAGCGTTGTTGAATCGTAAACTTGATCAGGATGTGAACATGGTCAATGCCTCTTTAATTGCCGAACAGATGGGGATTGTAGTCGAAGAGACCAAATCTACGCTGTCAGACGGTTTTTCCAATGTCATCACCCTCATTCTCGAAGGGCAGGGGAAACGGAGGCTGGTTGCCGGCACCCTCTTTGAAGGACAGCCGCGGATCGTCCGCTTGCGCGATTATTCAATGGACTTCACCCCTGACGAACATATGCTACTGTTGAACTACGAAGACCGCCCCGGCATGATCGGCAAAATCGGCACCATCATGGGACAACACGATATCAACATCGCTTCGATGAACCTCGGCCGCAGCCAGAAAAAAGGTGAAGCGATGGTCATCTTGTCACTTGATTCGCCGGTGCCAGCGCCAGTTGTTGAGGAGCTGAAGAGTGCTACTGAGGCATCCTTTATAAAAGCCCTCAAAATGAGAAGTGGCACCTGTTCCCGCAATTGCGGCTGCGGCGTTTAACGGGAATACGGTAAAATCCATGCAATTTCCGCACATTGATCCTGTCTTTCTAAGCATCGGCCCGCTCCAGTTCCGCTGGTACGGGCTGATGTACGTCCTCTCCTTTATCGCTACCTATTTTATCATCCGTTCCGAAGCAGCTCGCAAACAGTTGGCACTAACGAGCGATGACATTGCCGATCTGGTTTTTTACGGCGTCATGGGTGTTGTCCTGGGGGGGCGTACCGGCTACATCCTGTTCTACAACCTCGGATTCTATCTGGCCAATCCGCTCAAGCTTTTTGCTGTCTGGGAAGGTGGCATGTCCTTCCACGGCGGCTTTTTGGGAGTCATGCTGGCCTTTTCCATCTATGCAAAGCGAAAGGAGATTCCCTTTCTGACGCTGATCGACATGGCGGCGCTCTGCGCACCGGTCGGTTTAGGGCTGGGAAGAATCGGCAATTTCATAAACGGGGAGTTGTACGGCAGAGCAACTGATGCACCATGGGGGATTATATTTCCTGGAAGTGATGGAGTTCCCAGACACCCGTCTCAGCTTTACGAAGCATTTTTGGAAGGGATTGTGCTGTTTATTATCGTACGTTTCGTCTCTAAAAGAGCCACCGTTAATGGTGTAACGACCTGTGCCGCCATTGCAGGTTATGGACTGTTTCGCTTTATTGTAGAATTTTTTCGACAGCCTGACGCCCAGATCGGGCTGTTCTACGGATTCTTCTCTATGGGTCAACTACTCAGCCTGCCGATGTTTCTGATGGGGAGTATCATGGCGATCATGCTATCGAAGCGCCACCAGACACTCTAGCCCTCGCATTATTATGCCAAACGATGAATCCTGATTGAAAATGTTCTTGTTTAAGCTATAGTGTAATAAAAACAACAGGGGGGGTACGATCATGATCAGTAAAAAAATGTCAGACTCGCTTAATACACACATGAACCTTGAGCTTTTTTCAGCTCACTTGTATCTAGTCATGTCATCCTGCGCCAGCGATCTGGGACTAAAAGGCGCCGCTAACTGGTTCTTTGTGCAGTATCGCGAAGAGATGATACACTTTATGAAGTTTTATACCTATCTGGCTGACCAAGGGGTTGTGATTTCGATGCCGGCCAGCAAAGCCGTACCGAACAAGTATAAATCTCTGCTCGACATGATGCAGAAGACCTTTGCCCATGAGCAACTTATTACCTCCTGCATCAACAATCTGAGCGAACAAGCTGTTCAGGAAAAAGATCACGCCACACAGATCTTCCTGCAATGGTTTGTAACCGAGCAGATCGAAGAAGAGAACAACGACCGCGATCTTATTGCCAAACTCAAACTGGTAGGTGACAACGGGCACGGCATTTTGATGATTGACGGAGAAATGGGACAACGCCTCTTTGTTGCTCCGGTCGGTTCTCCATTGGCGGTATAACTGATGCCGATGAAGATCCGCTTTTGTGAACACAACAAGGGTAAAGGCAAGGTAATACGACGGCTTGAAGAAGAGTTTCCTGACCTGAATATCAAAACAAAGAGTTGTGTTAAACAGTGTGGCACCTGCCGTGAACAGCCTGTTGCCGTAGTTGACAAACAAAAAGTGACTGGTAAAGATGGTGATGATTTGTACGCCAAGATAACTGAGTTGATTCGGAAAGATGCCGTTTCAGAGTGACTAAAAAACCGGGCCCCAAAAGGACTCGGTTTTTTTTCTGCAGAAAGAACTTATCTTTATCAGTTAGCGGCTATTGGTGTAACCTCATGTCCGACAGTCCGCAACTCCTCCACAACCAAATCAGCCAACCCGGCAAGCTTTCCAGCCAGCAGCGGTGACAATTCAACCCCGGCATCGTAGGATTGCGGAATAATGCCGAACAGTGATACTTTGTCCGGACAGCGGTCACGCAGGTCAGACAGGGTCAGAACTTCCTGAATACCGATCTGGTGCGGTGACATTTTTATCGGCAGCTTGCCCAACATGAAATCTTCCTTCTCGTAGCGGTAGATATCCCCAGGTTCACCCTTCGCATCAATCACATCAACCAGATAAACATGATCAGCATCTTCCAGCATGTGTGTGACCATAATGCCGAGCGTGCCACCGTCATACAGTTCCACATCTTCCGGAAAGCGGTAATGTTTCTGCAGATAATTAATGAAGTGGACACCGAAACCTTCGTCCGTCAGAAGCAGGTTGCCTGCGCCGAATATAAGAGTTCTCAACTACATCACCTTCACTTTCGTGATCTCTTTCCCTTCAGGATCAATTGTATGCACTGCACAGGCGATGCAGGGATCGAAGGAGTGGATCGTACGCAATACTTCCAGCGGTTTTTCGCTATCTGCTACCGGGTTGCCAACCAGTGAAGCCTCATATGGTCCCATGGCACCTTTTTCATCACGTGGCGAAGCGTTCCAGGTAGAAGGCACGACCGCCTGATAGTTCTTGATTTTTTTGTTTTTGATCACGATCCAGTGTGAGAGCGTACCGCGCGGTGCTTCGTGGAAGCCAACGCCGCGATACTCCCCCTTGGGGATCTCGGTATGATTGGCATAGGCTTTGTCACCCTTGGCGATATTTTCCACCAGTTTATCCAGATACTCAATTGAATAGTCTGCCATCAAGTGGGCGCGGATAGCGCGGGCACCAAGGCGTCCCATAGTGGAATGAAGATCTCCGACACCAACACCAATCTTCCGGCAGGAATCATCTACCAACTTTTTGACCTTCTGGTTGCCACCGGCATAGGCGGCGAAAAGCTGGGCAGGCGGGCCGACTTGCACCGCTTTGCCATCAAGACGGGGAGCCTTGCACCAGGTATATTTGCCGTTATCCTCAAAATCGGTGTAGTGCGGCTTGGTTTCGCCTTCCCATGGATGCCGGCTGCCATTACCTTCGTACCAGGCATGAGCCACATTTTCCGTGATGCTGTTGATCAGCCACTCATCCTGATGGTTGGTGATGATGCGGGCACCTTTGATGTCACCATTGTTGATGACAGCACCCGGCAGAGCAAATTTGGTATTTTTGGTATCTTCCGGCATTTCCGGCACAGCCAGATAATTGGTGACCCCTTTCCCGTATTTGAACCACTCCTTATAGGCCGATGCAATTGCCAGCATGTCCGGATAGTAAACCTTCTGAACAAAATCACGGGTCTCTTCCATAAGAGAGCGCAGAGCGGCGATCTTTTCCATATTAAGAGTAGCCAGGTTTTCCATGTTGATGGCGGTGGCAACACCACCCACGCACAGGTTCTGGATATGCGGGTTTTTACCACCAAGAATGGCGCCCACCTGTGCTGCCCGGCGCTGATAGTCAAGTGCTTTCAGATAATGCGCCACGGCCATCAGGTTGGCTTCAGGAGGCAGTTTCATGGCCGGGTGTCCCCAGTAACCGGAGGAGAAGATGCCGAGGCGACCGGTTTCCACAAACGACTTCAGCTTGGATTGTACCGCCCGGAACTCTGTTTCACTATTGCCGGACCAGTCAGAAATGCTCTGGGCTAACTGGGCGGTCTTCTTCGGGTCTGCCTTGAGGGCAGAAACCACATCAACCCAGTCGAGGGCCGACAGGTGATAAAAATGGACGATATGATCCTGTACCGAGTGCTGGGCCATGATCATATTGCGGATGTACTGTGCGTTCAGAGGCACTTCCACACCAAGGGCGTGTTCTACCGAGCGGATCGACGAGATTGCATGCACCGTCGTGCAGACACCGCAAAAACGCTGGGCATAGATCCAGGCATCTTCGGGTGGGCGCCCCTGCAGAATTGTTTCAATACCGCGCCACATCTGGGCAGAAGACCAGGCATTGGTTACAGCCCCGCCATTTACTTCCACATCAATTCTCAGGTGACCTTCGATACGGGTGACCGGGTCAAGGGTTATTCGGGCCATTATGTTTCCTCCAGTATATTTGCTTTTTCGTTGTTTTGATTATACGGTTACAGGATCATCATGTTTTTTTGCATCAAGCTGCTGCCTGGTATGCAGCTTTGGCAGAACCGGCAGTATCTTGACGAGTACCTGATAGCCGAGAATTTCGAAGGCCACGATGCCGACCGTGATCAGCAACTCCGCCAGAGCCGGGAAGTAATGCCACCCTTTACCGGGGTTGAAGCCGATCAGGTACACGTTGAAGCGATACAGCGCACCACCCAGAACTATCATTGCAGCCGAGACGAACAACCAGCGGACCGATTCACGCTTGCGACCACTGAAAAGAAGCAGCGAACCACCCGCTACCAAGCCGAAATCGAGCAGGAAAAAGCGAGAATAGAAATCAAAAGAAAGCGCCGTCCCCAGTTGACCACGCCAGGTCAGATCTCCAATAACCACCGTCAGCCAGATTACTGTCAGCCAGGGTATAATGTTTGCTATTCCGGACAATTCCTTGGTTTCGAAGGGACGCTTGAAAGCATAGCTGGAAATGACCGACTCCAGAATAGCAATAGAATAGCCAATGAACATGCAGTTGATCAGAAACAAAAGCGGCAGGAAACCGGTATGCCAGAGAGGGTGCAACTTGGTAGAGGCGATCAAAAGCAGAGAGCCGAGCGACGATTGGTGCATGGTAGGGAGCGTAATGCCGAGCACTATTACAAAGATCAACACCTTGTCAAGACGCGGCTTCAGCCATGCTGCCAGTTCTTTAACAGATTCGAGCCTCTCGTCCATACGCTCCGGACGGTTGATGCCGGTGCGCTTATGCAGCATATCCATAAATCGCTGGAGAGTTTTCCATTCCGTCTTTTCCAGTGTGATTAGAACCGCCGGCAGAAACTCCAGCAATAGCACTGTCGTATATGCCATGACGCAGAGGGCCACCTCGAACATGGCTGAATTTGCCTGCCATTTGGAAGGGATGAAGAAGTTATAGGAGTTCCAGGGACGACCGACATCAACCATTACTGAAAAGCCTGCCAATCCATAGCCGAACATACTGGTCAGGATTGCCGAACGAATCATGGGGTGATAATGCATCTTGTTGCGGATGTAAATCAGGATTGCCATACCATAACCGCCGCAGGCTATGGCCGTTCCAACGGCCACATCATAGGTGATCCAGATGCCCCACGGATAACCGTCGCTCATATTTGTAACTGCGCCTAGTCCCCAGATAAAGCGCACTGCAATCAACGCAAAACCTATTACAGTCAATGTCAGCAGGACAATGAACGATGGGGTAAGAATCTTGGCTTCATGTTTCTGGAACTCATCATGCCCCATGGTCAGATCCCTCCTTCGCATCTTCAGTGCTATTTTTTTTATCTTTGCTTTCGTGCCCCTTCATGTTTTTGAGCGCTACAAAACAGAGTGTTCCATAGAGCGCAACCGGAGCTATGAAACCTTTATAGATTGTGTGCTGGATTTTTTCGGAAAATTCAGCAGGAACATCCTCTGTGAGGATTGGCAGTCCCAACTTGTTAAACGGCATAGCTGACAGATAAAGATGATTAGTACCACCAACCTCTTTCTCGCCGTAAATATGATTGACGTATTTGCCGGGGTTCTCCTGCAAGCGTTTTTGAGCTTCCGCCAACAATTCCTTACGTTTGCCAAACATGATGGCGCCCGTCGGACAGGCCTCGGCACAACCGGTAATCCCCTTTTTGACAAGATTGGTGTTTTTGCACATGTCACATTTAACAATCTGTGGGATAGCCTTATCCCATTGAAACTTGGGGATATTGAAAGCACAAGCGATCTGGCAATAACGGCAGCCAATACAGGTGTCCTTGTTATAATCGACTGTTCCGGTGATCTTGTCACGGGTCATGGCGCTGACCGGACAGACAGAAACACAGGAGGGTTTTTGGCAATGCATGCAGGAATACTTGACGTATGACCAACTCTTTTCTGACTCCTTAAAGAGCTTGATCAGGGTACGGGTACTGCCGGACAAGTCCTGAGGCGCGTCCCAGAGACCATCTTTGTCAAATTTGGCCTGTTCATATGAAAGGCTACCGTAATCACTGTTGACTCGTTTACAGGCCGACATACAGGCCTTGCATCCAACACATTTGGTCGCGTCATAAAGCATGCCGATCGTCTCGTTATTGACCAGATGTGCCTCGGACGCTGATGCTCTACCCCGTCCCGCCAGGAGTGCTGCGCCAGTTGCACCCATGATTTTAAAAAACTGGCGTCTACTCGGTTTTCCCATTGTCATCCCCCTTATCAGGCCCATCCGGGAGCTTTTTAGCCATCATAACACCAACCCCGATGGCGGCACCCGCAGCAAGGCCGATGACACCGGTAGTCAGAGGATCAGGACCTTTACCCTTATCCTTGAGGTCAACCGGTGCATAACTATCGAACGGCGTCGGCTCGTGGATCTGTACCTTGTCGGCAATAGCGGTTTTAAAAAGCAGAGCAGGCTCGGTACAGCCGATACATGGGTGCCCGATTGAGACCGGCCAGGCCCCGACATCATTGAATCGGACAACCGAACAGTTGGCATAGGTTGCCGGCCCTTTGCATCCCAACTTGTAGAGGCAATACCCTTCAGCATGGGTCGGATCACCATAGGCCTTGGCAAAGCGACCGGCGTCGAAATGGGCACGGCGCTCGCAGTGTTCGTGGATTTTGCGGCCATAGGCAAATTTGGGACGGCCCAACTGGTCCAGCTCTGGCAGTTTGTTGAATGTCACATAATATAGTACCGTAGAGAGGAAATTATAAGGATTGGGGGGACAACCGGGGATGTTGATAATCGGCTTGTCCTTGATGATATCTTGCACACCGACCGCACCGGTAGGATTTGGGCCTACTGATTGGATTCCACCGTAACTGGCACAGGTACCGATGGAGATTATTGCGGCAGCCCCCTCCGCAGCTTTTCTCAAGGATTCCAGGGCTGTCTTTCCAGCCACTTTGCAGTAAATACCGTTGTCCTTGGTTGGGATACCACCTTCAACCACCAAAATATACTTGCCTTTGTTGGCTGTCATTGAATCGTGTAACGATTTCTCGGCCTGATGCCCGGAACCGGCCATGAGCGTTTCATGGTAATCCAGGGAAATCATGTCCAGAATCAGGTTGGCAACAGTTGGGTGCGAAGATCTGAGCAATGATTCCGAACAACCGGTACACTCTTGGAAGTGTAGCCAGATAACTGCAGGACGGCTGTCACTCTTCTGTGCGGCAGCTGCAACCTTGCTGACCATACTAATAGGCAGCCCCAGCATGGCCGAGACAGTAATACATGTTTTGATGAAGTCCCGACGGTTCACACCGGGGAACAGATCCTCTTTACCCATACAATCCTCCGCTTCCTGCATAGTTAAGTAGCTCTTGCGTAAACCTGACGTATACGGCAACGTACGTGCCAATTTGGCCAACCCGCAACTAATATCGTAACACTCTGATTTAACTGAATAATAACATTACGGCAAACCTAAGATAGTGATCAGGAATAAACAGCGGTTGCTTCTTTTTGTCTTGCGGTGTATCGTTTTGTCCTTACAGAGACATAAGTTATTCCTAAAGGATGTTACAGATGCCAACCATATTTATCTGCGATGACGAAGAGGAAATACTGCGTTACCTGGATAAACTGCTACAGGCCAGCGGTTATCAGGTAGAAACATTCCAACGCGGAACGGATCTATTGGTTAAGCTGGAGAGTGCAGCGAACACGCCGTGTGATGTGATCCTGCAGGATGTGCGCATGCCGGACCTGGATGGTTTACAGATGCTTGATCATCTCCGTAAGCGCTGGCCCGAGGTACCGGTAGTGATCATGACAGCCCACGGGACTATCGATGATGCCATCAATGCTATCAAACAGGGTGCTTACGACTACATTACCAAGCCATTTCCAAAGGAAAAATTGCTCGGAATGCTTGAGCGCCTGCTTGATCACTGCCGCCTTACTCATGAAAATCGTCAACTGCGCGAGGAACTTCAACGCGGCTCAGGTGTCTCGGATGCCATCATCTTTTGCAGCACCGCTTTCAGGGAGGTCTATGACTTGACTCTGCAGGTGGCCGAAAGTGATGCAAATATCCTTGTCATGGGCGAGTCAGGCACCGGCAAGGAGTTAATCGCCGCCGCCCTGCATCGTAACAGTCCAAGGCGGGCCAAGCCGTTTGTGTCCCTTAATTGTGCTGTGCTATCAGACACCCTGTTGGAGAGTCAGCTGTTCGGCCATGTACGCGGCGCTTTTACCGGAGCGATCATGAATCAGAAGGGCCTACTTGAGGAAGCCGACGGCGGCACTCTGTTCCTGGATGAAATTGGTGATGTCAGCCCGGCTGTACAAGCAAAGCTACTGCGGGTCACTCAGGAAAAAGACTTCATAGTTCTGGGGTCGACCCGCACTCGCAAGGTGGACGTGCGCTTCGTGGCCGCTACCAACAAAGACCTGATGAACGAGGTCAAAGAAGGACGTTTCAGGGAAGATCTTTACTACCGTCTGAATGTGATATCCATTAACCTGCCACCGCTACGTGAGCGGCGCGACGATATCGAACCGCTGGCCCGCCATTTTCTGAAAGCCTCCACCCGGCGCATGAAAAAGGATGTAATCGGTATCGATGATGATGCACTGCAGGCACTGCTTCAGTACGACTGGCCGGGAAATGTACGTGAACTGGAAAATGTCATGGAGAGGGCGGTAATTTTAGCTCGCAGCGGCATGATTACGGTTGGCCTGCTGCCTATTGGCGCTCGCAAGGAAGCTGCAACCTCCTCGGCAGGCGCTGCCCAGATGATTGCTCTGGATGAAATAGAGCGTCAGCACATCACCGCTATACTTAAAGAGACCGGTTTCCACAAAAGCCGTTCAGCAGAGATTCTCGGAATCTCGCGCAAAACTCTGGACCGTAAAATTTCGGAATACCATTTAACATGAACCGGCTCTGGACATCGATACGTATTAAACTGACCGTTGCTACCCTGGTGCCGCTAATGGCAGCTATTGTTGTCTGCTGGGTTATCGGCGCCTCAATCATTACCACCCGCTTCTCCAGTCAGGCTCTGCAGAGCGTTTCATCTAATCTCAATTCAGCCCACGAGATTTTCCTTTCCGACCAGTCCCGACTTTCTGACATCATCCGCCTGACCAGCCAATCTCCGGAATTAACCACTGCATTGGCAGGTACAACCTCAAACGCAGTCATTCCAACGCTGCAAACCATACTTAGAAACGAACGACTCAGCTTCCTGACCGTGGTTGACAGATACGGATTAGTGCGCTATCGGGCAGCCAATCCCTCGCTCAGCGGTGATTCCCGCATGGGTGACAAATTGATATCCGATGCCCTCAAAGGGGCTCACAGTAGCGGCGTAATGCTACTTCCAACAACTCAGGCAGAGCGTGAAAACCCCTTATTGCTTCCAGTAATGAGCCTTCCGGTCAAAGCTACTGCCCATGCCCGCCAGTACACAAAAAAAGTTGAGGATCGCGGACTATTCCAGGTTTCGGCGGCACCGGTGCTGGCCCCTGACGGCGGCGTGATTGCGGTCGTCTACGGCGGAGTATTGTTGAACGGCAACAGTCGCCTGGTTGATCGAATTACACAGGTACTGTTCAAACGGGACGAGGCGGATAGCCATGCACCTGGCAATGTCACCATATTTCTCGATGACGTTCGCATTGCTACAAGCGTACTGGACGAGCAGGGTAAACCGGCGGTCGGAACGTTGATGTCGGAGGAAGTATACTCGTCAATTTCTCACGGCAGTTTGTGGGTCGGCAGAGCTTTTGTGCTGGATTCCCGCTATTTTACAGCCTATAAACCGCTACGTGATCTGCATGGTGATGTTGTCGGAGCACTGTATGTCGGAATTCCGGAAGAACCACTGTTACAGTTGCGCACACAGGTTAATGTGATCTTTTCGGCGGTGCTTGTATTTGTATCAATGATCGGTGTCGCTCTTTCAGCGTGGCTCGGGGCTAACCTTTCCCGCCCGATCAGGGCCCTGGAAGAAGGAGCCCGCAGAATCGCCTCCGGCGAGAATCTGCCCGATATCAGCGTAGATAGCCATGACGAGATATCTTCACTAGCCGATGAGTTCAATGCAATGAAACAACGACTTCAGGAACGGAATGTGGAAAACCAGGCGCTTAACCGGACTCTGGAACAGAAAGTATTGGAGAGGACTGCACAGCTGGAAGAGAAAAGTCTTCAACTTTTGAATACACAGAGGGATCTGGCACAGTCAGAGCGGCTGGCCGGAATAGGGGTATTGGCATCTGGTGTTGCCCACGAGATCAACAACCCACTGGCGATTATTCGTGGCAACGCCGAACTGTTGGAGATGTCAGCACACCTGGGCGACTCTGATCAATCAGAGGTAGAAACCATCATCCGGCAGGTTGGCCGAGTGGAACGAATCGTCTCCAATCTGCTTACTTTTGCCAGAACAAAGCAAAAGATCATCCGTCCATTTCATATAGAAGACCTTCTTCATGACATTCTTGAACAGGTTGGTCATCAGATTCAGCTGGACAGTTACGATATTGAACGTAAGTACAAAGCTTCAAATGATGAAATTGAAGGTGACGAAGATCAACTACGGCAGGTATTCACCAATCTGATTATAAATGGTCTGCAAGCAATGGAAACGGGGGGGAGATTGTCAGTTTCAACCGTGATTGATCCGGAGACAAGCTGTTGTTTGGTTTCGATAGGTGACAGTGGGGCCGGTATACCTGCAGACGTTAAGGAAAAGCTGTTCACACCATTTTTTACCACTAGGACTAGAGGAACCGGCCTGGGTCTGGCCGTTTCCTACGGTATCGTCAAGGATCATGGTGGTGATATCAGAGTTGAAAGTGAGCCGGGACAGGGAGCGTTATTTACAGTGGTATTGCCCCAAAGACAGGCGCTCTGACTAACAAAAGGGGTCTTATGTGAAAAACGACAATGGCTTGAAAGCGCTGTTCTGGATACTGTTGTTGGCCTGTTGCTGGCCTGCTGTCAGCGCCCCCATGGCACTGGTGGCTGGGATTACGTTCGGGATTGTGATCGGCAATCCGTGGGGCGCGATCACATCTACCTGGAGCAGGCGACTGCTGCAAGTTTCAGTTGTTGGCCTGGGGTTCGGCATGAACCTGCCGGAACTTTTTAAAACCGGCAAAGATGCCTTCCTGTATACAGCCGTCAGCATCAGCCTTACGATGATAGCCGGTTATCTGTTAGGCAGGTTTTTCAAGACACCAGTGCGCACCTCCACCCTGATCTCTTTCGGGACCGCCATCTGCGGCGGCAGCGCAATTGCAGCCATGGCCCCGGTGATCAAGGCAGAGACCGAGGAAACAGGCGTTGCCCTGGCAACCGTCTTTACCCTCAACTCCATTGCCCTTCTTCTCTTCCCTCCTGTGGGACACCTTCTGGGAATGGGGCAGCGGCAGTTTGGCCTCTGGTCTGCTCTGGCGATCCACGATACCAGCAGCGTAGTTGGAGCGGCAGCAGC
The DNA here is from genome assembly GCA_025355965.1 of Geobacteraceae bacterium. Taxonomy (GTDB): domain Bacteria; phylum Desulfobacterota; class Desulfuromonadia; order Geobacterales; family Pseudopelobacteraceae; genus JACRCG01. Next base: position 60,364 of record JANXYR010000014.1, on the reverse strand, counting down.
ATATGGGGGGCTTGCCTTAGCCATCGGCACAACTGTCAAGCTGACGAGGGCGTTATGGATCATGCCCTCTGCACTGATTGCTGCCTGGTTCACCAAATCGGAGGGAAAAGTAAAATTCCCTCTCTTCATCATCGGCTTTATTGCTGCAGCTACCATCAAAACAATGCTGCCGCAGTTTGATCAGCTCTGGCATCCGCTGAACAGCATCGCAAAACAGAGCCTGGTAGTGACACTTTTTCTGATCGGCTGCGGCCTGACAAGAGAGGTACTGGGCAGAACCGGCATCAAACCACTGGCCCAAGGTGTAACGCTCTGGATACTTGTTTCAGTTGCGAGCGGTATTGCAATCATGTCTGGTTGGATTAACTGAAGACGGCTGAAAATGCACAATCAAAGCCCACTTACAGATGCAGGCCGGACTCTTAGACGGTAGGGACGGTGACTTGATGTTTTTATCTGCTTCCTACCCGCTCTTGAAGAACCGTTTCGAACGTCTCATTGCCAACATTTATATACAAATTACCGTCTGTGATGGTGACCGACCAGTTTATTGAGCGATCCAGCTTTGATACCAGGCCATTGACAAAGAGTTGATCGAAACAAACTACCGACAAATTGGGTACTGACTCAAGTTTTTGGAGGTACTGTTGTTCCCATTTAGGCAATGCCTTACCGCAGGCAATAACAGCTACTCTTTCCGCGTGCCTGCTCGCCTTGACAAGGCGATCGGACTCCGGCAATCCGACCTCCACCCATAGAAGCACCCGGTCATCAGGCCCTTTCAACCAGAGATCAGGCTCATCTCCGGCGCTGATACCCTTGGTGAAGGTGAGCTCCGGTTCGAAGAAGATTGCATAAGCCAGCAGTCTGGCAACAAGACGCTCTTCAGTTTCCGATGGGTGACGGGCGACAGTCGCCTGCAATGACTCGTAAACGCCCCGATCAACATCTGATATTTGAATATTAACCCGGTATATGGTTGATGGTAGTGCCATGTATTTATTTGTCCCCGTTACCCGTTTTTTCACGTCAGAAATTTGTCATGCCCCTACCCTGACACTCCAAAATTCCGACACAACTTTGGTTATAACGTACACATATAATGCTTAAAAACCCATAACATACTTTAATAGCTGCAGTTTATTAAACTGGCACATCTTATGCTAAATCAGTATTGAATCTGATACGCTCATCAACAAAAAAACATCCAACCGGCTTCACCACACAGCAACAGGAAGGAGATGAGGATAATGCCTTGGTACACCAATCCGGCCATGATCTGTAAGGTGTTGGACAAAATTGCCAAACGTTACGGACAAACGAACCTTTATGATTTTAAACCTGTTCTTGATAATGCCATCGCATCCATCTTTAAAAAACAGGAGCATTACCATGAATACAGACAGCAAAAATAGTGGGGGGATGGCCGTCTATGCAAGCCGTTAACGAAAGCAGTCATCAGCATCAGGTTATTCCTGCCCAGCAGAGAGCGGCCGGGAACATGAAGACAACATCTAACACAGTTAAAACTCAACTGCGAAGGAATACTGTCACCCTGCCGGATGACTTAGTGACTCTGTCGAAAGATCGTTCCTCTACCTTGTCACTAAAAAAAGAACCTTCAGCACCAGTGACAACTGCTGAAAGTAAGGCATTACGAGATAGTTTTTCAGTGTATGCATAACTACCCAATGCTATAATGTCCGCATGATCCCAAAGAAAAATACTGCCATAGATGTAACCCTTGAAAAATCATCCACCGGCACCTGGACTGTTCCGGAAACGTCCAGGCACCAGATCAAGCCATGGCAGCGCCTCTGGCTGGCTACGGGAATAATTTACTTTCTTATGCTGGCAGGAAGCTATTACATGCTCGTGCCCAACCTGGAGCGCATCGAACGGAAGATGGTATTTTCCGTTACTGAGGAGGTTCGTCGGTATGATGGAATGGCTTTTGCCGGTGAATCACCACGTAAGATTTTCAAGATTGCCCGTTCACAGGGGTATGCCCCATGGATAGCATCAGTCCGATCCATGTACCGGATCGGCCCAGAGGGCAATGCAGGTTTCGATAGTGTAGAGAAGGCCTACCGCGATGCAATCACCGATTTACCGGCAAAACGGAACCTAGGCGTGATGATATGCTTTGTCGCCTGGCTAATGCCCATGTCAGTACTGTATGCAATAGGTTTAGTTATTGATTGGATCAAGCGAGGTGCCCGCACTATCGAAAGGAAATGAAGTCTGCGCACAACAAGATTGACATCTATGCGGCTCATGGATTTTGCCGTCAAACAGTCCGAATTAGTTTCAATCAAAGCACACCCATCTTCACCACTTCCCCTTCCAGCATCCGCAGGATTCTTTCTGCAAGTTGACCGTAAAACGGGTTGGAGCGTTCCCGAGGGCGGGGCATGGTCACGTCGATCATCTCCATAATCCGACCAGAAGTTCCGGACATAACACAGATACGATCCGCCAGGAAGATCGCTTCATCAACACTGTGGGTGACAAATACGATGGTTTTGCGGTGCCGTTCCCAGATGCTCAGCAGCTCTTTCTGCAGCAAGATGCGAGTATGGGCGTCAAGGGCTCCAAACGGCTCATCCATGAGCAGAACATCCGGATCGTTGGCCAGGGCGCGGGCAATGGCCACCCGCTGCCTCATACCGCCGGATAGTTCGTGTGGATAAGCATGGGCAAACCTTTCCAGGCCGACCAATTGCAGGAACTCTGTCGCCAGCAGCAGCCGCTGCCGTTTCGGCACCTTGGCAAATTCAGGCCCAAGGCCAACATTGTCGATCACCGTACGCCATGGGAGGAGGGAGTATTCCTGAAAGACCATGCCGATCTGCGGGGTCGGCCGGTCGATCGGTTTGCCGAGATAGCGTGCAACACCATCAGTTTGCCGGTCCAACCCGGCCATGATCCGCAACAGGGTCGACTTGCCGCATCCCGACGGTCCGACAACACACACGAAATCATTGGCGGCAATATCCAGGTCGATCCCTTGCAGGGCATGAACGATCGAGCCGTTTTCAGCACAATAGTTCTTGGTAAGACCGGCAATTTCAAGAATGCTTCCATTTTTCATTGCCATTACCGTGACCGCCTTTGCCAGGAAAAAGTGCGCTCCTCAAAAAAGCGAAAGATGAAATCAATAGCGGCACCGACCACGCCGATGCTTATCATTCCGGCTATCACCACATCGGTACGAGCTACGGTAAAGGCATGGGTAATCAGGTAACCTATTCCTGAAAGGCTACCGGGGAGCATTTCGGCGGAAACGAGGCACATCCAGGCAACGCCAAGACCAATGCGCATGCCGGTAACAATTGCCGGCGCCGCTGCAGGAAGGAGCACCTTGGTAAAAATGGCCATCTCCCCTGCCCCAAGCACGCGAGCTGAGTCGAGGAGGGTCGTCCGGACACTCTGGACCCCCTGGATGGTACTGGTCAAAACCGGATAAAAGCCGCCGATAAAAATAATGAAGACCATGGATATCTTCAGGTTGTTAAGATACATGTACCACAGACCATACTCGAGTCCGGCCAGGGTGGCAAAACTTGCCACGCCGAACCAGGCCAACACCAGAGGAACCCAGGCAAGGGGGGGAATAGGTCTGAACAACGCGAAAAAAAGGGAGAATGTTCTGAACAAAGGGCGGTAATATCCCATGGTGATGCCAATGGTTACCGCGAGGACAACAGCCAGCAGGTAGCCTGCCATAACCCGGGCGAGACTGATTGTTATATTGCTGAGCAGCGACCCCATGCTGAGGAGGTCTTCCGTCGGATGGATAATGAGATGCAGCACGTCCATCATCGGTGGCAAAATTATCCGGTTGTCAACACGCACCGCTGCAACTTGCCAGACAGCAAGCAGCAGTAGCGGGGTAATGGCGGGAAGCAGGGCCCGGAGAAGCAGTCTTCTCACCGGTTCACGCTCCGCATATCATGAGCAGACACTGGTTTCATCAGGGTTATCCTTTTGTGACATAGCGAAAATCAAAGAGTAGCGACTTGATCTCCTTCAGGGTTTTCCCTTCCAGCTTGTCAATGAAGTCCTTTAATCGATTCAGAGTTTCCAGATAGACATCCACACCACGTAACCAGCTCTTGGAGGGGGTTGTGGTGTAGACAATCGTTGAACGGCGAACAGCTTCAGCAGGGATGCCGATCCAACCGGCGGTTACGGTGCTGGCTTCTTCCTTATGGTCGTTACACCACTTACCGCTTTCTGTCATCAGGCCAACCAGTGCCTTGACAGCCGCCCCATGCTTCGTGATGACCTCTTCACGCGCTGCCATGACGCAGCAGGGGAAATTGTTCCATTGCCCTTTGGGGGGAAATTCCTTCAGGTCCATGACAATAGTACCCACACCCTGCACTGCGGCGACTTCAGGAAATGGGCTGGGACCGACCCAACCATCAACCTGCTTACTAACCAGGGCAGGGATCAGATTGGCCGTTGACCTCAGGTCAACCAGGACGACTTGGGCAGTAGGATCATTCGGGTTTTCCGTTACCTTGAAGCCGGCTTTGTTCAGGGCTCCTTCGAGAATTATCTTCGGCGCACTGGTCGGTGCGTGATAACCAATCGTCACTGGCCGCTTGCTCTTCTTGACGTGGGCTGCAAAACCATCCCATCCCTTGATGGCACTCCCCTTGGGGAAAACCAGCCCCATACCGTCAGTGTGAAGAGGGCAGAGAACCTTAATCGGGATCCCCTGGTCAACGCCTGACATGATGGCCGTAATAGAGGTAAGGGCCACATCAAGCCGGTTCATAGCAAATAAGGTGCAATTTTCGGCGCTGGTTTTGGTCACCATGACATCCAGATTCGCGAGCTTTTTGCCTTTTTCGTATAGCTCGTACTTCTCTTTCGGAATTATCGGCTTCAGATAGATATCCTTGTCCCGAAACGCCTCCCCCTTGGCCATGGCAGCAATCAGCGGCGTATGGTGGGTAGTGAAAACATAGCCAACTTTAAGAGTTGGAACGTCCTGACTGGACTTTGCCGCCACCAGACCGAGGTCAAGAGTAAGCAATACCAGAGCAGCTGCTGTAGCAATAGCCAGTGATGTACGTAGCTTCATAAACTATTCCTTCTCGAAGTTGATTGTGATCATTCAAGTCTGAAATCGATACAAGGTATAGTGTGAGTTAAGCGAGGTCAATCAGTTTTTTGTAGAAAATCGTACTATCGGGGCGTGCCCGGTTCAGATCATTTCTAGGAAGGCTTCGATCCTGACCCGTAACTGTTCCGAGTCACCTTATCCGAACCGGCACCTACCGGAACAGCAGTCAGGAAAATCCTTGAGGCGTCAGGTGGGCTCCAATGGACTGGCATTTCGGCATAGCGCCGCTATGCCTTGATTGCATAAAAATGGGCGCCGATCGTGTAGGGAGAGGTGCTGTAACCGGTCGTTCCCAGATATTTGCAGCTACGGAAACCGGCATTTTCCAGTAAAATCAGCAGATCCCGGACCGGGATCGCGCCACCGATTCAGTTTGACCACGCACTGGCTGATTTCTGGTTGGCAGCCAGCTCCTGACTCAGGACAATGTCTGCGAACTGGAGCACCCCGCCCTGCTTCAACACCCGGGCTATTTCCGAGAACATCTGTTCCTTGATTGGGGATAGGTTAAGGACGCCGTTGGAAATGACCAGATCAGCCGTTCCGTTTTGGAGAGGGATCTGCTCTACCGAGGCGTTGTGGATCTCCGCGTTGGTGACGCCAGCCAGTTCCAAGTGGGTCCTTGCCCTGTCCACCATCTCCGGGGTCAGGTCAATCCCGATGGCTTTGCCCGACGGCCCAATTGCCCTAGCGGCACAGAACAGGTCGAATCCAGCTCCGCAGCCGATGTCGAGTACGGTCGAGCCGGCGCTGATCTCGCCCAGTGAGAGGGGGTTCCCCACCCCACAGAAGCTCGCCATCATCTCCTGCGGAGCGGCAGCGACAAGGGTCGGATCATACCCAAGCCCTTCGGCTCCGGCCCTACCGGTAGGATATTTAAAAAGTCCGTCAGCGCAGCGGGATACCCGGCCATAGCGTTTCCTGATTGCTTTCTGGATAACGACCACATCAGGAACCGCAGGGGGCGTATTTAGCCCGCCTCGCAGAAGGTTAAGCAGGGTTCGTAGTATCATGCCGTAATTCCTTTTCAGCTCTTTGCCGCCTAACAGTCCAAAATAATTTATATCAGAGTATACCCATATTCACCACTTTCCCTTCCAACATCCGCAGGATTCTTTCTGCATCAGGATATCGGTACAGGCTTCAAGGGCGCGGGACACCATCAATTCGCCTGTCCAGCCCGGCTATAATCCGCAAAAGGGTCGACTTGCCTGAATCGGTAAAAAAGAGCGGGTACCATTACTTCTCAACCGGCAGTCCTGCATCTTTCCACTCGGCAAAAAGGGTCTGGTATATATGCGGGTATGAAAGGCCTATGAGCTTCTTGTAGCCAAGATAGCTGCGGCTGCCTGTGTTGCAGTAAACGATGATCTTTTTCTCTTTGGGGAGTTTATCAGACATGGCGGCCAGTTTTTCTGCCGGCATATTGATGGCGGTGGGTATGTGCCCTTCGGCAAACTCCATGTCGTCACGCACATCCACCAGCACATAGTCCCCCTTGGCAGCCTTGATGAGGGCGTCCAACTCTGCGGACTTCACCTTGGAAGTCTCAATTTTTTTACCATAGCCGGGCCCTTTCACCATCGGGAGCTCACACTCCTCCCATACAGGAATCCCCTCACCGTAAATCAAGAAGTTGGAGTACCCAAGGGGCTCCAGCTTGGCCGCTACCCTCTTGCTCTTGCCACACTTTATGCCGTTGCAATAGAGCACCAGCAGAGTTTTTTTGTCCGAAGGCAGCTGTGCTACGGCCTTTTCAATCCCCTTTTCCGGCACGTTGACGGAGCCGGGGAGGTGGGCCTCGGCGTACTCTTCCGGGTTCCTGGCATCAATTAGTATCAGGGGGGACTTTGCATCCATCATGGTCTTCAACTGGTCGGTATTGATGGATGGATAGGCGGTTTCTGCTGCAACAACAGGAAGGTGGGCCAGTAGCAGGACCAGCAGTGCAGATAGCAGCAACCTGAAGAGAGGAAAGGTGGTCTGTTTTAGAAATGAGCGCATTGTATTCCTCCGTGGTTAGGTCGATGCACATAGTTGATGTGTCGCCTGGTATGAACTTGTTTCTGACGTTTGAACCCAAGACCGGCCCAATTGCTCCAGGAATCCCGATATGGCTGGCACCATTCCTCTTGCTGTTCGAGCCAAGAGCACATCTCGCGGAAAACGGCGATGTCACTGATGGCGGCCAGATTGCGGAGGTCGATGATAATGCCGGTTTTTCGCTGCATCAGAAATTCCATATCCCACACATCACAGGATACCAGCATTCCGGAGCGGTAGCTGATCTTGCAGGGATTGTATAAATGCAGGTGCTTCTTGAAATATGTCATCTTCGCAACACAGAGGTCGTAAAAGCTGAAAACCAGTTCGATGATGTGACATTTCATCATAGCCCGATGGGTCAAATATGGGTGATCAGGTTTGTTGGCAAACTGTCGCACCCAGTAGACGCGATTGTTGATTTGTTTGGGCACCAGACGATATTTATCCAGCAGCCTGACCTTATCCTCCGACAGTTCTCCCTTGATTCTCTCCTGCCACATGGCCACCTCCTGCATTTCATAACAGAACAGACATGATGAATGAACATCCTAACTGCTGCACAGCCCCCGAAAGATGAGCCTTAATTCCCTTTGAGAGAGCTCTTCGCGGTACTCCTCTATAATTTCAACATCCGGAACACCATCGACTGCAACAGAAGGTATGGCTGATTCCCGCGCTAACGGAATAGCTGCCGTTATCTGTTCCATCCCGAATGACGCCCCCCGGTTACTATCCAGCCAACGGTCACAATCGTCGTGTGTACCGGCATGGAGGAGGAGAATCCGCTGGCCCTGTTTGATGCATAAAAGCCGATAGCGACGGCCAATATAGAATTTTCGGAAGCCCTCGATCCTCGCTTCACCGTTGTTGGTCTTCCAGCGCTGCTCAAGACTCGACGAACCACCCTGGGCAATTTCACGAATCAAAAGTTCAGCTCTCTCGGCAGCAATTGCTGCATCGCCGCCGTCTTGCTGTAAATTCTGGAGACAGCGATCAAAGCGTTCTGTACGATGAATTACTTTCATGATTCGCAACCTTCTTCATGAGCGACATGTTGCAGCCGATAAAAACTCTCATTTCCTGTACAAACCTCAATCAATTGCCTCAAGGGTTAGTCCGAATATTTTATTGTCGCTGCCAACAAAAAACTTGAGCGTGTAACCATTTACCCTGTACGTGAAAGGCGGAAGATACTCGGTAAAACCAACCGTCAGTATCTTTTCTCTGCCTTCATCAAAAGTCATACCTGGTCGTATTCCGAACAGACTGGTGCTTACATTACGCGTGTGTATTTTTCGTATCTTATTGTCAAATCCGTAGCCGATTAGTATGTCAAGATCATCAAAACTGCGCTCATAGCCTCTAAGACAAGGCTCCTCGGTTGAGGGAATACCTTTTATCTGTCGATAGTCAACATCGGTAAAAAGCTCAATACCAAAGACATTTAATTGCCCGTTCAACTTGTCACGTTCAACATGTTTACCAATGCACCCAAACAGAAAAAAGGGTACGAGAAGAAGAGTCAGGAGTATTTTTTGGGAACTCATTATCGCACCAATTAAACGGGCCAACCTCAATGGCTAGCGCGTCTATAAGTTAAAGTACCGATTATTTTGTAAGAGGTAATCCAACTTCCTGCCAGGCTGTGGTTCCACCAGGGTAGCGATAGACGTTCTGGAAGCCGTTTTCAACAAGTACTTTAGCGCCTTGGTGGCTTCTTCTGCATGCAACAAAACCGCAATAGACAACGATGACCTTCTCTTTGTCGTTCCCGGCCACTTTAAGCAGATTATCCTTATCGTTCTGAGTAAGTTCTTTTTCCGACTTCGGCATAACACCGTTGATTGCGCCGGGGAGAATACCAATCTCCTTGTCTTCATTGGCAGGTAGCGTACTGATAATGGTCAACTTCTTGCCCTCATCAATCCATTTCTTAAGTTCATCGGTGCCAACAATTTTATATCCCCCCTCTTTTACGTCGGACACAAACTTAAACGCTGCCTTTTCAATGGGAATTTCCAAGCCTTTGGACGAGGTTCCCGGAATTGACGCACAACCGGCAAACGCAAGAGACATGATGGCAGTAACCGTGAGCACATAGAATAATTTCATTTTCTTCCTCCAGTAGAGTTTTTTCCTACTGTTAACTTTTATATCACTATTTACGATAAATCAAATAGATAATATAAATAATAAAACTGAATTTCATCGACTTTTTAGATAGTTATGTCGATCTAAGCCGATAGTTGTTGGATCGATGTAAAAAAAGGCTGGCCAATAATTTCCGGCCAGCCTACAGAACATATCAATAAACCGTGTTTCCACGGGACAGATGACTAAACAGCCACCTATCCTTTGGTGGACGACATCATATACGGCCCGTAGATGGATTTGAGCACCACCTCGACCTTGGAACCCACCTGTGGCATCCTGTTCCAGTTAACCTTGTAATAGTTGACAGTTGTTTTGAGCGGCAAGACGTTGTCGGTGATGATGCCGCCGTTGCAGTCAGACGGACAGACGATGCAGCCGGAGGGGAAGTTGATGGCCTCGGCGGTGCCGTGGTAGATGAAGTGGGGGGTATATGGTTTGAATACCTCCTTGCCGTCTACCATGATTTTCTCGTCAATAAAATCCTCTAGGGCCGCCTCAACGATCTCTTTTCCCTTCTGGAAGCGAATGGTGCAAATCATGGGATCACCGTCCAGATAGTCCTCTCGGACTGTTGTAGCTTTCAGGCCGGTCCGCTGAGCAACCTCACTCATAGGGATCTGACGACGGGAATGGATCCCCAGTTCGCGGATGGCCTTGTCGATCTCCGCCCGGTTCACGTCGGTAGTGAAGACGAAGTAGGGTTCCATCTTTCCCCCCTTGGCACCGAAGAAAGCCTGAAATCGGCGACCCCAGTCGGCCACGGAGGGCTGTGAAGCGTCCTTGGTGATGGTGGCGGAGATTCGCAACTCCCTCAGTTCTTTGTCGACGATCATCCGATCACTGGTCCCCTTGACAATCTTCGCCTTACTGCTTTTCTCAGCTGCGGCAAAAGCCTGGGTGCCAGCAATACAGCTCAACCCAACCACACCGGCCCCCAAAATTCGCAGGAATTCGCCCCGTTTCATCCCCTGAGCTTCATCAATGGAAGCTGCGGCTTCCTGACCGTTTGGAAAAAGTACCGACCGTGAATCGCCGCTACAACAGGAACAACCTTCTTTCTTATCGTTTTCAGACATGACACATCCCCCTTTATTTTCTATAAATTAACATCACAATCCAAACAAAGTGATGCAGACAATCCTTAATACAATGGCAACGGTAAAGCCGGCCATAGCCTTCCCCACCGAAATTCTCAATCCACCGACCATTAGCGCTACTAACGAGAGGGGAAACCAGGGGATGACAGCCAGAAGCGGCACCAAGGCAACACTGTTTACAGGCTGGGCAAGAGGTGCCTCGCCACGGCCCAGCCGTATAATGGGGCGGATGTCTCCGAAAAAAAATCTACCGAGGGCCAAGCCAATCAGCACTGTGGCAAGCAGCGCCACGCCGCCATAAATTGCTCCGGGAAAACCGAAGGCAGTGGTGGCGGCTCCGTAGAAGACCTTGGAGGAGAAAGGGAGCCAGAACCCTTGGGCAAGATGGGCAAAAGAGAGGATGAAGGTACCCCGCAATGGGCTCATAGCCCGAAGATAGTCAACTGTTGCCGTTATATCGCCGTCCCGCAGCCGTCCAAGGACGGTCAGCAGGTTGAACTCCAGGGTATAAAGGTGTGCATTCAGAGCCCAGAAAAAGTGCCGTACCAAGGCCACACCACAGGCACACAGCAGGGCGGTAGCGGCCAAGACAATCCCTTTGAGCTTCAGGCTGCAAGAAAGACAGTAGGCTTTAGGTGGATCAACCTCACCACGAGCAGCTTTCTCCGCTGCCTCCTCGCGCTTCCGGGACCAGCGCCGGTAGAACATAGGCAGCAGCGAAACCAACACCATCAGCACAAATCCCACCAGGAAGGTGGAGGAAACCTTGCCCCGCACCAGATCCAGAAGTGAGCTTGAGAAGGTGATAAAGGCGATGGTGGCCGGCAGCATAAAGAGGAAAGAGGCCAGGGCATAGTGGCTGAACTTCACACTGGTGAGGCCGAAGGCATAGTTCAGAAGGTTGAAGGGAAAGAGCGGTATGAGGCGGGTGAAGGCCACCACCTTCCAGCCGTTTTTCTCCACTTCCTTGTCAAGCTTTCGCCAGCGGGGGCTGGAAAGTTTGTTGGCCACCCAGTTCCGGGCCATGTAGCGGGCCACCAGAAAAGCGACACAGGCGCCGGCAGTGGCGCCGACAATTGTGTAAATCACCCCCCAGAAGGGACCGAAAAGAACGCCACCAACGATAGAAATAGGAAGACCTGGCAGGAAAAGGGCAGGCGCCACGGTGTAAACAAGCATGTAGATGGCCGGTGCAAGGACACCGTAACCGGCGATGAGGGAACGAAGTTTTTCCTGTTCCAGATACTGGCCTACACCGCTCATACGAATCGCCACGATGGCCGCCACCAGAAACGTGAGGATGATGAGTGGCTTGAGAAGTCCACCTTTACTAGATTCTTCGCCACCAGTGAAGCTCCGCTCGCGGCTGGAAGCCGTCTTCAGCGTGTTCATGAAATGCTTCTTCAGTTTCAGACGGTTCAGGTAGGTAAAGGGGGCCTTTGAAACCCTGGCCTTGCCAGCGATAGTGGCAACCGGGTCAGTCAGCAGGTCTACTACGTGGCTGGTGGGAGTGTGAGCTCCCAGCATGTGGGTGCAACCGGCGCAGTAAGTGACAGTGCGACGACCGGCTGCCTCCCGCTTACGTTTTTTCCCCCAGTCGTCGGCAAATTCAGGCTCCAGGCAGGCAACCGCCCCCCCTTCACCGCAGCAGATAGTTGTCTGACGACTGTGAGGCATCTCCTCAATTGTGAGACCGGTGCCGACCACCAGAGCCCGGACCGAATCCTGAGGAGGGGCAAATCTGCGGATAACGCAGGGGTCGTGGATGGTGACGGTACCTGTCACAGTGGCAACGCTCCCTGCACCGGCTTCCAGCAAGGCTTCGTAGATCGTCCGCACCGAGAGCTCCGGCGCATATTCGCTGAACACCTTGTAGCAGTTGGGACAGGCAACCAGCACAGTTTTCACACCCTGGTCAACCAGATAATCCCTCATCTCGCCGAACATGGCGTTGAAGTACTCTTGGCGGCCAAGATCATGGGAAGGTTTGGTGCAGCAGTCAAATACAATCCCCAAAGCAGGGATGCTCTTCTGTAGAGTTTCAAAGACGGTGCGAGTCTGTGCAGGGCGAGTACCGGGCAAGGCACAACCGGGGAAAAAGATTGTGTCGCAGCCGATCGGAAGACCGTACCAACTGAAGCGTCTGGAGACCCCCTTCCGCTCGTAGCCCAACAGTCCGCCGTATTCGAAAAACTGGTTATTGCCTCTTCTCACCGCCTCGCGGCGCATTTCAAGGAACATTGCGTCAGGATCAACAGGTTCGGGGCAGACAGCGGTGCAAAGACCGCAGAGACTGCACTCGTAGGGCATAACCAACTGTTCTTTCTGCGACGGATCGAAGCTGTCGGCGATTTTCTTTGGCGTGCCGTAGCGTTGCAGAAAGCGACACTCTTTGACGCAGAGGCCACATTGGGTGCAGCCGGCAGAAACAGTTGCCAGTGAAATATCCAGATTTGCAGCGATGGATTCCTGTTGAGATTCTGTGGTCGTGGTGGCATTCATAAGCAAAAGTAACTACTCCTTTTCAGTGTTCGGATTATCAAAAAGCATCTCCGCCACCAACAGTGCTTCATGGGCATTAAGACAGAAAATGTCGTCAGTTGAAAGCTTCATTCGGCCGGTCCAGTCATCGTAATGCTCCTTCGTACAGAAGAAGTTCATAACGTTTCAGCAGTTGCCGGCCCAGTTATCATTCCGGTTCAGATCCACATGGAGGACGTGGAGCTCTGAAGGGAAAAAAGACGCCAACCCTCTATCCCGGATTTCAACTGCCACCGACTGCCGGCATTCACTACAGCTGGAAGCGATCCACACATCCTGCCGGAAGGTAAAGGCAGCTCCCATGGCATCCACCGCGCACATCGCATGAAAAACGCGGCCATCGGCCAGGGTAACCCGGTGCACAGTGGGCAGGGCAGAAACAGGATAGGCAAAACAGATGTTTTCATCTTCATCCCGAACTATGGCCCGCTTCTTTTCCAGTTTTTTAGTGATAATTGACAGATCAGGAAAGCTCAGTCCCTCAGCTGCCAGCTCGGACAGGCCAACCGGTCGCCCCTTTGTAATGAGGGCAGTCATGAGGCGGTCTCGAACCATAATCTCCCGCTCGTTCAAGCGGGATGCTATGCTTTCAATCCGTAAACGCTCTTCAGGATAGCTAGAAAAACTCATGACTTTGTCCTATATTCATATGATCGTGATGCAAATAAAACCGATACTGAAGACAGCGGTTTCTTTGTAATACTGATTATCACATGAGTAATTTATTTATATATTTTACGGACTTATATATCAGCATTTTCGATAAGTCAAATCGATAATCTAAATCATAAATCTGAATTTCATTGACTTTTTAGATAGTCATGCTGATCAAAACAATGAATGAGGTAGTAAGACTTCGCAAAGCCGCTTTTAAATGATTGATGTAGCGAATAATTTGAACAGTTAGAGTAGTTGGTTTTCTGAATGGATTCTCAAGAGTCCACTGGTTGCGGACTTATTTGGACTCGGTTGGAAGGAAGGTTTTGAAATTTAAGTTGGGTGGTGAGCTTTAAAAAGCTCACCACCCTTGTCTGCCGGGCCTTAATTAGCCCTGTAGCCTATTTTTTCTTTTCCGCTTTTTTTATCTGCTTATCCGCTTTCTTTTCCTTTGGCGTTTTTGCAGGCGCTTTCTTTTCTGCTTTCTTACTGTCCTCACCTTTACTCATAATTTCCCCCTTATCACTACGATTATGATGCGGCATCACCAATATACCATTAGGCACTTAGTGATTTAATCAGGTTTTTGCCACTTCTCTTTGCCTCTAATAAAGCCTTATCTGACATATTTATTATCTGCTTCTTATCCATGGTTTTATCAGAGGGATCATAACTGGTCAATCCTATACTTATTTTCACCTTCAGGATCTCATTTTCAACCTGAATTTCCAACTCTTCCACGCACTGTCTCAAATGTTCGGCGACAATCATGGCCCTATCATTATTTGTTTCCGGCATTATTATGGAGAACTCATCTCCCCCACATCGGACAAAGGTATCTGATACCCGTATGATCTTACCCGCAGCCAAACAAATTTTGACGAGTACAAGGTCTCCAACTGGGTGACCATACTCATCATTGATCCTTTTAAGGTTATCGACATCAAACGCGAGCAACGAAAACTCTCGACCATACCTTTTGGATCTGGCTATTTCAAGATCCATAGTTTCTTGGAACAGACGATAATTAAAAACCCCTGTCAGTCCATCGCGTGATGCAAGTTCACGAAGTTTTGAATTTGCATCATTAAGTTCCTTGGACTGTTTCTCCAACCTCTCCTTAGCCTGTTTAAGCTCAATGATCTGAAGATCATATGAGTCATTCAACTTGCTGAGTTCTTCGTTTGCTTCCTGCAATATCTGAGAGAACGGCCTCATATTGCCGGAATCAATCTCAAATATCGAGAATAGTTCGAGGGTTTTAATTGCAACGGATTCAATCAAAGCGTCCACCGTACTTCCTTGGATGCCAAACTCAGTATCTAGAACCTGTTTGACCCGCCTGATTTTTTCAACATCCTGGGACCCGCTGTAGAAGGAAGACAGGTCATTTGCGATAAACAATATAGATGCCGGAATTCGATATTTTTCGGGAACGACACGATCCCGATGGTGATGTTGTATAGGTTCAAATATCTCTTTCGGAAGATGCCAACTTTTGAGGAGTTTAGCCCCTACCTCTTGATGATCACACTTAAAGACCATTCTTTCAATTTCCAATAACGACTGTTGACTTTCTTTTCTATGATCAAACACCTGCTGGTAATCTTGTGGCCGGGAACAATGCATTACCATTATCCCAATATCTTGAAGCAGAGCCGTGATGAAGATATCATTGTTTGCAACACCAACCAGTGTAGCGGTCAATTCTGCGGCAACTGCTGATGATAGGGCGTGTCGCCAGAATATCGTGGCGTCAAAGGTTTTATAACGGCCACACATAAATTCAGAACAAATAACAAATGAGAGGGCGATATTCTTGATCGCATGTGTTCCGAGAACAGCCAAAGACCTTTCAATGCTTGTTACTTTGCTGGATAGGTTGTAATAGGGTGAATTCGCAGTCTTCAGCACCCTTGCTACCAAGGCGGGGTCTAATTCTATGACACCGGTAAGGTCTTCGAAGGTAAAGTTGTCCTTGCGTACCGTTTCAAGAATCTTCATGGCAATCAATGGTGGTGATGGCAAACGGATTTTATCTGACAATAGCTCTTTAAATGGACTCAACGTCTTCTCCTTAAAAAAGAATTACTGATTGATTAAATATCACAGCAAATATATTGATTAAAGTACAATTAAACACACGCCTCATACCGAATGTAAAATAAGTCAGTGGGAAAGCAGGATCGGGAGGGTCATGTGGGTCAGCAGGTAAGTGGCAACCGGACCGAGCACATAAGCACCGCGGCGTGTCTGTGCGTACCCACCCATGACAAGGAGGTCCATTTTCTGGTTACGGGCATTATTAAGGAGCAGCTCGGCAATTGGAAGCCCGGTGGCGAGTATCTGCTCATGTTCGGCAGCGACCTGATGGTGAGCCAAGTGGGCACAGAGCTGATAAACGGACTCTTCGGCCGCTCGGTCATGGTGACCGAATGACCCAACAGAAACGATACATAATTTCTTAGCTTTTTTCAGGATCGGCAAAGCATCGTTGACAGCCCGAACCGACTCTCTCCCGGCTTTCCATGCTACGACAACCCTCTCTCCCAGAGTTGCAAAGGTTCCAGAGCAAGGAATTACCAACAGCGGACGTCCTGAAGCAAGTCCCAGCCGTTCTACAAAATCGGCAGGGGTAGTATTATTGGGGGCATTTTTGTCATACTGGCCGACAATTATCAGATCCGTGTAGTAGGCGTAGGAAGTGATGATATCCGTTACACTGACTCCAACTACGGACCAGTCAACGTAGAGACACTCAGACATAATCCCTGCCGAAGTGGTTTTTTCAATAAAAAGCGTCTCCGTCGCCTTGGCGCCGGACTCCATAATGCTGACATGCCGGGGAGCGTAATATTCGTGGGCAATGACGTAAAGGCCTTTGAGATTTGCACCGTGTGTGCGTGCAAGGTTGATCGCCAAATCAATCCTGGCCGGGCAACCGGGGGAATTATCCAGATGAATGAGGATGTTTTTGAGCGCCATACTATCTCCTTGTTGCGAACTGAGCTTCTTTGGTTAAAGCAGTTTTGTTCAGCCCTCGGTAAGACAGTTTAGGGGGCAACTATACCACCATGAAATAAATATTCAAATCAATAAATCAATATATAACAATAGATGTTTTATTATTTGCCGGGAAAACTCAGCATCCTTGCAACGACGATGGTTTCCGAATAATCCTAGCTTGAACGAATTGCCAGGATGTGCTGTTTAAGAACTTGTTTTTATGGCAATAAAGGAGCATTTATTACTGTAATTTCGTTGATGTTTCGTCTGCTCCTGTAATAGATAACTTTGAATATGCAAGCAAGAGGATAATAATTTTATGAAAAAATGGTTCTTGATATTGCTCATTTCTTTGTTGGTTGGTGCGCCATTATCAAAGTCAATTGCAATTCAATCTTACGATAGTTATGGTCGAGTAGTTATTGACAATTATTCTCCACAGGCGGGGATGGCAAAGGTTGTTTTTGACCATTGGCTGCACCGTGCACAATTCACCTGCAGAGTTTGCCATGTTGACATAGGGTTTCTCATGGAGAAGGGTGGAACCCGTATTAAGGCGGCCGACAACATGAGGGGGTTTTACTGCGGTGCCTGTCATAACGGGAAAATGATGACCTACGAAGGTTCCATTTTTAAAGCATGCTCAATTCCGCCTAACCCGGATGAAATGCCTCGCTGTGACAGATGCCACTCTTTAGGAAAGGTTGTTCAAAGAAAATATGACTTTACAAAATTTACCGAAAAATTGCCCAAAGCCAGTCTTGGAAATGGCATCGACTGGGAAAAGGCCGAAAAAAATGGATTGATTAACCCTAAAGACTATGTCCAAGGCAGTTCTATAATAAAAAAGGCAATGCCTGCCCAGAAAGATTTCACCCTGAATTCAAAGACACCATGGATGGGTGATATTCTGTTTTCTCACAAGAAACACTCCAAGTGGAATGGCTGTGAGTTGTGCCATCCGGATATTTTTCTTGGTGTAAGCAGGGGGACCACAAAATACAATATGATGCAGATCTATGGCGGTGAATACTGCGGCGTATGCCATATTAATGTGGCATTTCCACTACAGGACTGTTCGAGATGCCATGTGAAACCGGTGAAATAAGGTGCTATCAAGAGAAAAGCACAGGGAAGCTACTGTGACCGATTTAGCCCATCCAGATCAGTTGTTCGAAAGCTGATATACGCTGATGCCGCGGCTACGAAGAGAGCTAACGTAGGCCTTGTTTTGGCTGTCTACCAGGATATCATCTGGTCCGATCAGGTTACCGGGCTTGAAACCCCGGTTGCCAAATTCCTTGAGCATTGCAAATTTGGTGCGTTCAAAAACCATAACCACACAGCGCAACTTGTCCGCTACCAGAATATTGCCATTCTTGTCCACAGCAACACCAGTTGCAACGCCGAATCGGCCCGGGGCACTGCCCCGCCTTCCGAATACCCGCGTTTTCCCTTCAGATGAAAACAGATATACTTTGGCTGTGGCCGGAACGGAAAAAACGAAACCGCCCTCCCGATCAATTGCAAAACCACCGAGTCCAGATTCTTCACGTTCCTTTTCGCTCATGCCAAGTTCTTTTGCCAGATCTATTCCCTTGATAAACAAACCACTCTCATCGGTAATCATCACCCGCATAGCGGAAAAACTTACCAAGTACAACTTGCCATCGCTAGAATAAACCCTGTTCGGAGAAAAACCTGCGTAGTCTGTCGGAAACCCTTTAATATCTATGTTACCTATTGGTTCAGCCCGGAAATTGCATCGTACAAGCTGTGTCAGAGGACCCTTGCTTGCCAGTATGGCAAGTTGGCCGTTACCTAAAACCGCAACATCGGATACGATGCCGATGTTAGAATCGTAGTCAAAGCGGTAGATCTCCATACCGCTGGAATTGAATATCGAAACAGCCTCTCCGATCATCGCGTAAATCTCGTTTTTGGGCAAATCCTGACTTATTCTGGCGGAACTGAACGGTTTGGTGCCGGAGAAATCGGACAGCGTATAGAGAAAGCTGGCAGTGTAGTCACCTGCGGATACCGTTATTGCGGCCATAACCAGAATAAAAACTGTAAAGAGTATTATAGTTTTCACGACGTAACTTTCAACCTCCGTATCAATCTACCTGACGATAATAAACCTTTCATGTTTTCTTGTAAACCGATTTAGTCAAGAAATGCCGAATGACAAGAAGCATTTATTCTGTTAGAATCAACAGCATTGCATGGTTTTATAAAAAATTTGGCTCCGGAGGAGATCATGAGACTATTTATTACTATTACAATCGCGTTTAGCATCGCTGTTTTGACAGCTGCTTCAGCAATTGCCAACTACAACGCCGGCCTGAAGGCGTACAGGTATAAAGACTATGTGCGAGCCCTTAAGGAGTTCAAGGCTGATGGTGGCAAAGACTCGAACTACAACCTCGGCGTCATGTACTTCAAAGGCGAGGGGGTAAAAGCTGACCACCTTCAGGGTTTGGAGTTATTCAAAAAGGCCGCTGAACTAGGACATGCGAACGCATGCTTTATCTTGGGCACATCCTATGACAAAGGTGTAGATGTCCAGCAAAACAGGGAGGTAGCAGCAAAATGGTATCTAAAGGCTGCAATGCTGGGGCATGCGCAGGCCCAGTTCAATATTGGTCTCATGTACACTAATGGTGAAGGTGTAGAAAAAAACCACAACGAAGCGGTGGTCTGGCTGAAGAAGGCTGCCGTCCAAGGACACAAAGGCGCCGGAAAGCTCCTTAATGTTATGGGTGAAGAGGTTCCAAAGGCCGCCATGTCCAAATCAACATCCAAATCAACTAAAAGCAAGAGAGTGGAGCCCGGTGAGTTACCACAGGGTCATCCGAAGTAGTATTCCTACCGTTTGAATACATTTTCCCGTAGTTGTCCCGCTTATGACAAGTTATGTCATGTGTATTATTTAGCTTCCATTCTCTTCAAAGCCTGCTTGGCGTCAATATTACCGTTCCGGGAGGATTTCTTGTACCAGGCAAGAGCCTCATCCAGATTCTGCTCGACACCAAGGCCTCGTTCATAGAGGCGGCCCAGTCGGTACTGTGCTGAAGAGTAACCCTTGTCAGCGGCCTTACGGAACCAGTCCGCCGCTTCGGTAAAGTTGGTCGAAACACCCTCACCTTTTTCGTACATAATGCCAACCATGTAGAGTGCCTTGGCATCGTCTTCCACCGCCTTGAACTCACGCATCGCTGTTTGGTAATCATTTAGCCGGTACGCCTCCATGCCATCGAAATAGGAGGCCTGTACCGAATTGCATAAAGAACCCAGATAACAGAAGCAAAATAAAATTGCAAAAAATAATTGTTTCATCTTTTGACCCCTCGTCATTGGCTTTTGTATCTTTGGTACAATTCTTTACCCAAAGCGCTTTCGATCTCCATATTCTTGCCGTTTACAGTTGCAGTAAGATTTTTCTTGGTTCCCATGAAGTTGACATCAAGAACGAATTTGTTTGTTGCCGTGTGATTCCAAGAAAAGGCGAGCGGAGGATTTTGACTTTTTGGATACGTGAAGACGCCAGTGCCACCTGCTTTGAACTCCAGTATTTCAGGTTGTTTGACATTGACCCAGACTCCAACAATTTCCTGGTCTGTTTTTCTGCAGCCAAGGGCAAGCAGCAAGACGGACAAAATTATAAAAGCCGACTTCAAAAAGAACAACGGTTTTTTAACTGATGTTTTTGACATATGGGGGATTCCTTTCCTTGCTGTTGATTGGTTAAATTGTTAATTTCAATCCTTTGCATGACACTTGCTGCACAATCCCCGTTGAAACACCGCAAATGAATCGGCAGGGCGGTCATAATAAGCCTTTCTTGTCTCGGCAGAAGTCCGACCCTGGGCGATAAACGTTGGAGCCCCAGAGTCTATGCCCGGATATTTGCCATCGTATACAATCAACTCAGCCTTGGTGTTCCATCTGGTGATTGAGTCCCATCCTCCGGCATGAGCCCGGTGACAAGTGAGACACATGACATTTTCACCGGATAACGGTCCGCTCATGTCACCACCTTCGCCGCCGTTGCCGGCGAGTCTCTTCAGCTCCGCGTAATCCTTTGTTCCAACCTCAAAAGGTACCAGTGAAGAGTATGAAGACGATCTTGAACCGTTTATATCCCCAGAGGCAATATAGGAGTTGTATTGTTTGACAATTCCCGATGTGATTTTAGCAGCATTGCCGGTTGCGTGTTTGTGCGGTTCATGACAGTTTTGACACCATTCAGACATATCGCTGCCGTAAGCTACCCGGGTATTGCCTTGCCTTGTTTCAGCCCTGTTATATTTGTCCGGTGCGACCGCTGTCGGAGGGTCGGAAGTAAATATTACGGAACGACCTGATGACGCTGGTGAGTATCCCTTGCCGGCCAGCAATCTGTAAGAACCAATAGCATGAGTAGCATCGGGCAAGGGGCTGCTTTTATAAGAACCGGAGGCAATTACCGGAATTGCATTGCTTGTGCTGTAGGAACCATCAGCGAGTCTGCGATAGTTGCCGTGCGGATCGTGACAACTGGTACAGGTTAACTTGTCGGACGGAAATATGCCGCCCGGAGCCTTTGCATTGCTGTAATCAGGGTTATAACCAAACTGTGAAGCAATTACGTTGTGCCCGTGGTGTTCCCCTTGGCTTTGCCCGTCTTTCAACTTACCGGCTTCTTGGGTTGCCCAGATATAACTCTTCCTGAGCCAGCCGAAATCTCCGCCAGGCGTCATCTGACCGGGCGGCAGGCCAGCAGCAAGGTCGTCGTTACTGGTAGCTACAAAATATCCTGACGGCTGTTTCTGCCCTTTTGGCGCGGTATGGCAGACAAGACAGGTTGAACCAGGATCCTGACCGTTGAACATACCCCGGCCTGCATCGGAGGATTGACTGTCTTTAGCCAATGTAAGGGCCGATCCCGACTCAGCCACTTTAGGTGTTTTGGAATGGCAACCTTCACACGGCGCGATGCCACCGTTATGGAAACCGTTCGGGAACTGCTCGGCCCCGAAGCATGATACAGCCGACACAAATAGCAACAGAACGAAGATTACGGTGAGGGTTTTGATCATATTCTCTCATATCCCTTTGAAGGTTACTGAACCTTGAACAATTGGATACGGCTGTTGTTGCGGTCAGCGATGATCATAATACCGTTTTCGGTGAGACACGCCTGACTCGGGTAGTTGATTTGTCCGGCCCTCCAGCCATAGGAGAGATAACGCCCCTGGAACGAACCGTCAGGACCGAGCAGAATTACAGCACTATCGTTCTGGTCCAGCAGGTATAACCTTCCCTGAGGATCAACTTCTAAGGAAACAGCAAAGTAGAGAGGTGCCTGCAGTTTCGATGAAAACTGCTGAAACAGCTTGCTGTCAGGCGCGGACTTGTACACCTGCCCCATCAAGCTGTCCAAAATATAAACCACCCCTCGCTGATCAACAGCCACATCGGAGATGAACCCGGTTTCTTTCGGAAACGGAATCTGGCGCAGAAATGTGCCGGTCTGATCCATAACAATCAATCTCGCACCCAGAGTATCGACTACATATATGTTGTCCCGAGCGTCCACGGTCATACTGCGAGGGGCAATATCGATGGGTAGCGGGACGTTCTTATAGTCCAGATAACTGACAAAACTCCCGTCGGCCGCCAGGATCGCAATTTTGCGGCTCTTGCCGTCCAGAGCAAGCACCTTGCCCTGGACTGTGGCCTTTAGCCTGATTGGATAGGGAACCTGCTCCAGCTTTATCTCTACACCGTTTTTCAATTCATTGTCGTTCCTGGCATAACTGACTAATCGCCCATTACCGGTATCTGCTACCAGTACCGCAGTTTTGCTGCAGGCGACACCCTCGGGATTTTTTAACGGTATCTTGTTTGCATCAAGATAGAGTTCCGTCAGCGGCTTGAATTTTGCGACATCAGCGCTGTAAGCGGGGAGAGCGCAGATGATAGGCAGAATACAGATGAGCGTTTTTATGGTTCTTGTCATTTATCACCTCTTTAACTGTTCATGGCACTGGATACACATCTCTGTGGTTGTAGGATAATAAAGCAACTTCTTGAACTCGGTCCCGTGGGCTCGGTGGCAGCTTCCGCAACCTACTGACAAGTTCTTGTTGCGCGGGTCACGGGTCTTTTCGCCGATCGGGTGGGTCGAATGCTGACTCCAGTCGTGGCATGTCGTGCAGAGATCAAAATCGGCCGATTTTTTGGTCAGGAACAAGTTATTGGATGAGTGGGGGTCGTGGCATTCCGTACAACGACCATCAACTATCGGCTCATGTTTCGAGACGTTTTTAGCCTGGCGCTTCATGGTGTCGACGTGGCATCTGCCGCATAACTTTGCCACAGGTTCGCGCAACAAGCCTTTGTCCATCGAGGCATGGGGGTTGTGACAGCCAAGACACCCTTCCTTTGCTACAACCGGCCAATGCATCCGGTTCTTTTCAAATGTTTTGTTGAACATATCGTTGTGGCAACCGCGACAAAGCGTCATCCCCTCTTTCTTTGTCTTAAGCGGAGTTGGTGAAGTAGTTTCCTCGTGGCACTGGTTGCACATGCGTTTGGAAACAGGTGAATGGACGTTTTTAAGGAGCAGTCCCGAGGCGTCGGACCCGTGCGGATCGTGACAGCCGGTGCAGCGGGACCCGGCAACCGGATACCCCATGTGTTTTTTTATGAAAATTGGCTTGTCAACCTTGTGACAACTTAAGCAAAGCTGCGTAATATTATCTTTGAGCAGAAATAGCCCGGTATCCGAGGAATGTGGCTGGTGGCAGATAAGACAATCCTTTTCAACCGGAGAGTGGCGCACCTTAACCTTGGCCAGTTTTTCCCCAAGTTCCTTGTGACAGGAGAAGCAGAGTTGCTTCCCAGCCATGACCAGATTATCCTTGTTTGCAGCGGCATGCGGATCGTGGCACTTCATGCAGTTACCATCTGCCACAACCTTGTGAACACTTTTCGCCTTTGCTGAAACCATCGGCGGGTGGCAGACAGAACAGACTGACTTCGAATCAGAGGACAGCATCTTGCCATGATTTGATGTGTGTGCATTGTGGCACCCAGTACAATCATTTTTCTTCAGCGGGGTATGCACAAACTTCCGCGCCATTTTTTCCTGAAAGGAGTTATGGCATTTCATGCACATATTACCGCGCGCACCAGGCTTGAGCTTGAACTGCTGGTCGGTGGCAGCGAACAGGCACTGCGCCCAAGCGACTATTATAATCCCTGCCAACAGTAACGAGAAACTCCGTTTTCTCATGTATCTATCTCCTTATCACTTCAGTAACTTGATATATCAATTCGGTCTGACGTAGGAGCGGCATGTTTTCATGCTAAACGCGTCTGCAAGACTCTCCTGCATTAAATCACGGTTTGGCGACAATATGACACTCTTCGCACGTGCGGGCCGCAAAGGGTGCATGGACCGAGCTCTTGAAAAACTTCGGATCCTTTGAGGCATGTGGATCATGACAATTCATGCAGGTCATGACAGAAACCTGAATTGAAAGATGAGCCTTTTCGAATGGTGCCTTGGATGAATCGTGGCACTGTGCACATACGTTGGTCACCGGAGTCGGCAGCAGTTTTTTATCCTTGGCAAAATGCGGTTTGTGGCAATTGAGACAATCCTGCTTCGCCGGGTTATGAGGTTTTTCCTTGGCAAGCTTCTCTTTGATATCCTTGTGACAGTTGAAGCAGAGATCGTTGCCTTGGGCCGGCATCAGGGTTTTCAGTTTGGACTTGTGTGGGTTGTGGCATTTAGAACAGCTCCCCTCGATGAACGGAACATGCTTCGACATTGACTCTTTAAGACCCTTGTATGGTTCATGGCAGGATCCGCACAGCTGGCCCTGTGGTTTGTTAAGCATGCCGGCTACGGAGCTGCCATGGGAATCATGGCAGGTCAGACATTGTCCGCTTTTAAATGGCTCATGGTTTGAGCCGCCTGACTCAATTTTCATCATGTCGTTATGACATTTAGCGCAGAGTTGCGGGGCGGCGGCTTTCAGCAGCTTCTTTTCCGTGGAGCTGTGGCCATGGTGACAGGAGACACAATCACCGTTTAGTACCGGTTTATGTGTGGATGACTTCATAAATTTCGCTTCTGAATCGGAATGGCATGAATAACAGAGCTTGTCACCCCGATCTTTGGTCATTGCAATAAAGTTAGACCCGTGCGGATTGTGGCAGGTAGTGCATTCGCCCCCCTTGAACGGATCATGTACAGTCTTGTTTTTAAGAGCATCCATGGTCTTCGCATGGCATTCGGAGCATAAATCGCTCCCCTTTTTGTCTATAAGCCCCTTGAACATGGAGGCATGTGGTTTGTGACACGAGATACATCCTTTGCCGGCACTCATCGGTGCATGCTTGAACGCAACCAGCATCTCTTTTTCCTTGTGGCATCCAAAACAGAGCTTGTTGTCTTCCCTGATGAGCAGTTTTACGGACTCTGATGCATGAGGATTATGACAGCCGAGGCAATTACCTTCCTTGAATGGGGCGTGTTCATTGGTTGCTACGCCTTTCAGGGTCTTCATGTCGTGACATTCAAGGCAGAGGGCCGCGCCCTTCCTGGTGACAGCAAAGGGTTGCTGTGCATTCGGGGCTTCATGGCACATAGAACATTTAAGCGCCGCCACAGGACCGTGCAGACTGTTTCGAAGCAGCTTGGGCTGGTCAGATGTGTGCGGATTATGACATGATGAACAGCTTTTCCCTTCCACCGGATAGTTGGCATGAGCCTTTTTAAACGCGCTGCCGCCCTTGTCGTGACATTCCAGACAAAGGGCCGGTTCAGGCTTGGTCAGGAGGTATTTCTCATTCGAACTGTGCGCACTGTGGCAAGCCTTACAGCCATCCTTGAGAAGAGCCTGATGCACAACCTTTTTCTCAAATAGTTCCTTCTTGTGGCATTCATAGCAGGCCGCTTTACCTTCGTGCAGCTGCAACCCCTTGAACTGTGAACCGTGGGAGTTATGACACTGGCTGCATTTACCTGACTTGACCGGTGTATGGACATAGGGCTTGGAAAGACCGATTTTGTCCTTGGAATGGCAGTCGAGGCAGATCTGGTTTCCTTCTTTCTTGAGCAGAAGTTTCGGAATCCTGCCATGACGGACATGACAATTTTCGCATTTTTTCTCTTTAACGTCTGTGTGCAGGTATTTCATGGAGAAATACTTGTCCACAAATTTAGTGTGACAGTCGGTGCATTCCTTGGAAACGAATTTTTTGGTTGCACAATAACTGTCAGTGACAACCCACGGCAGAAAGCCCATACACAGAAGAAGCATGATTACCGTCACAGCCCAGATTTGCTTATTTTTCGACATGATCATGGCGTCTCCTATTGTCCGAAATCAGCGTAGATTTTGACGTCTGAAGTGCTCTTGAGCTTGTCTCCCCAAGTTTCCACGCCTTTATTGAGTTTTTCGTAGAACACTGCCTCCTTGATGGCATCTTCCACTTCCTCATAATTCAAGATCCTTCCGGGAGCAAGCTCAACAACAGAGATGACGTAACCGTGACCGCCATCGATAAATACCCTGAAATCGCCACTGACTGAGCCGGCAAGGGCTTGTTGAAGCGGTTCCGGCAGGTTTGGTTTTGCGATAGTATCACCGGTGAAGATATTTTCATATGCCTTGCCGATACTTACCCTGCCATCAGC
The DNA here is from genome assembly GCA_025355965.1 of Geobacteraceae bacterium. Classification (GTDB taxonomy): domain Bacteria; phylum Desulfobacterota; class Desulfuromonadia; order Geobacterales; family Pseudopelobacteraceae; genus JACRCG01. The sequence continues at coordinate 34,026 of JANXYR010000014.1, read as the reverse complement.
ATTGGCCTTGTACCACTTGAATTCCGCTCCTTTGCGCAGCTTTTCGACCGCTTCTTCTGCTTTCTGCGGAGAATCGAAGGCGATGGCGTCCAGTTTGTAGGTCTCAATGCTGGAATAATCTCCGGCGTGTAACTTGTGGTAAGCCTTAAGTTCATCCTTTGACACTGTGATTTCCGACCGGATCACCTTGGTGACAAAGGTACCGAACAAAAGTGAGTTGGAATAGGAACGCACCTTGTTGCGGTATTCGTCCGATTCGTTGATCTTTCTAACCTTGGCCTCCTTGTTGAAGACAATATTGCCCAGAAGTTCGTTCAGAATAGCCTTTTTTTCCTTGTTGATTTTTTTACCCTCTGCGGCACGTTCCACACCGTGGTAAAACTTTTGGGCAATTGCCTCTGCCATGTCGGACACAGTAATCGTCTTCTCTCCTTTAACGTCTGCTAATACGCGCTTGTCCTTGAGGAAGGTTTCAAACTTGACCTTCTTATTCTCGAAATCGAACTTGTCAAACAGTTTCTTTTTTGTCACATACTTTTTGATGAGCGATTCCTGAAAAGCCTCCAGTGCAGCAATGCGCGCCTTGGCGTCCAGCTCCTGCCGTACCTGTTCCTTTACGGCCTCATTAACTTTTAAGCGTTTTTCTTCCAAACGATAAAATAAATAGCCTTTTTCCAGAGGTGTTACCTTGCTGATTTCGCTAATCTTCATCTTTGTTAGTACAGCCATCATAGGTGGAGCAATGACATCACGCGTCAGGAATATGTCCGACTTCCCTCCCTCCTTGGCAACGCCGTCCTTTATGCTCTTATCATACAGGTCATCGAATTTTTTACCGGCTTTAAGAGCGGCCTCAATTTTTTGTGCATCTTCAAGTTTATCGACTATCAACGATTTCAGCCGCCATTCAGCGGTGCGCTCCTGATAGATTTTTTCCACTTCTTTTGCATCAGCCTTGACATCTTTTACCTGTTCCTTCAGAAGCAACTCACGAAGATGCTTGTTAGAGAAATCCTCTATGGAAGATTTAATCTCTTCCTGTTTGTCCAGTTCCATGACGCGCGCTTCCTGTATGATCAGAAGGGAGTTGACAAGCCGCTTTAAAAGAACCGGAAAATTTGTCCTCGGTGCCGTTTTCCCTTCGGCCATCCCCTCATGAATCGTGCCCACTGATTTTTTCAAATCTTCAATGGTGATCGCCTCGTCGTTTACTATTGCCAGCGGCACCTTGGCGAAAAGTGGCGAAAAGATCGGCGCGTTCATGCGTATGGTTACTTCATCTGCTTTGGAACCTTTCGCCACTTGAACCGGTTTTGAAGGATCTTGAGGATCAGGTACAACAGCAGTAGTTTGCCCGGTCGGAGTTGGCAGGGGTTCCGTTGCCCCCATTGCAACGGCGACGGTGCTGATAATGGCAGCAAAAGTAAGTGTGACTAGCATTCTCAATTTCATGATAACCCTCTTTCTCGGTAGTTGTGATGAATCAATTTTAGTTTCTGCCGGCATTCTCTACCAGCCTTTGTACGAAGGCGCGGCACATTTTGTCGGTAAGGGCGGCGGCTGTGGTGATACGGCCAGAGTCGAAAAAATAAACTCCGTCATCACCTTGATTGTTGCTGTGGGAACTCCACAGAATTTTTTTATCTTCACGGTTGAAAATCTGCATCGAAAAATCTACTTTCGGATTCGATCCGTAACCGACTGTATCCAGATAATCGAAAACCACTCCATTCAACAGCAGGTCTGACCCAAGAGAAATGGATATAAGGTCAACAATGGGGAGTGAAACGCCACTGCTCATGATAACGTGCATGTTAAGCATTCTATCACGAATAACTCCAAGTTCAAGAACCCGGAAAACGCGCTTCTCTACAAGCTGCATTGCCAAATGGAGCACCTGAAGTTCTGCGGCATGTTTCCTCGTACTTCGGTTAAAGAACGGTATGATGGCAATGGTGCGATCCTGGTTCGCAAGTATTCCACTTGAGCTGTACCAGCCTACAGGATCGTAGCGCGATATGAAGAGACTATCTTTATCGTTCATAATGTTCAACTTATCCTCGGTTGCAGATAGTCTTTCCTCAATAATCAGATCGCTATTAGACTTTGATTCAGAAGCAAGCCTCTCTTTTTCTGATCTGATTTCTTTGCTAAGACCATCAAGGCGGAAGGAATACTCTTCCCTTTCCCTGGTGATAAGCCGTTTTTTCAGTGTTGGCGCGTTTTTGGAGTAGTGCACAAGCGATTTTGCAATTGATTCAAGCCCCTTCCCTCTTAGCTCTTTTATGTCATTGATCATTCCCAGCCCGAGGATGCCGGGGGCGTCATCGCCGGCAATCCCTACGCTCTTCATCCAGACAATTTCCGGAATGTCGTTCAATGAAACAAGCCGCGATATGAGCGAAAACTTCGGTGGATCAACATCATTATACAACTCCAATGATGTAATCAGCACCGATTCGGCGCCTGTTTCAGCGTTCAACTGCCCTGCAATATGTTCATCAATGCCTCCTAGATAGCGAACTTGATGTTTGTTAATAAAACTTTCAATCGTAGCGGTATCGACTATGCGTACCCCCGTCCTCTTCAACAAGACGGCAAGCTCAGCATCAAGCTCTTTGAGCGGAGCGGGCGCACCGCTCAGGTTTTCTATCGGAAAAACGACAATACGTCTTTCATCTCCCGGTAGAGCACTTTCAGCCACAGCGGCGCAGCAAAACAGCCCGTAGACTATGAGGCCCGAAAGAAGGCTATTCAAAAAGCTTGTTGATGAGAGCATTGACTGCCTTCTCCGTAATATCATTAAGTGGTCTGCCTCCGCCTCCAAACAGGCGGTCCACCAGGCCTATGCCCCCTTGGGTCGTCCCGGCTGACCAGACAATCCTTCCGGTCTGCCCTTCCATCATTTGCAGACTAAGCGAAATCACATCGGCGCTGGATGTACCGGAACGTACATCTCCATACTCCCTGATAACTCCGGAAATGACTGCGTCCACCTTGATGCTTTTGGCCATTTTAGTAACTTCGTCAGCTGACGGAGTGGTCGGATTTGCCATGCCTGCAGCGGCAATACCTCTTGCCACCTCACCGATCGGAACGGCATACACAGCCCCCGATGCCAGAAGCATTGTATTGAAAGAGTCACGTACCCGCTCCCCGGCCAACTGGTCTCTGGATAGATTGGCGAAAGGCAAAACTGCCACCGTCTTTATCGAACCGAAATCCATGGTTGTATCCCGAAACACGTCGCCTGTTCCAGCGCACCCCCCTAGCAACCCAAGGTAAATCACAATAAAAATAACAACAAACAAGTGTCTGAAAGAAACGTGTGGTACTGTTATAGCCATTATTGTTTCTCCTTCATGGATCAATTCTTTTGCACTCTCACCACTTAAATACTCAGCCTTAGTGCGGCATTGAAAACCTGAGTATCAGTTTTCTGTGATGTTACCGAATTCTTCGACGTCAGATAGGAAACATCCAGATACCATCCGGCACGGATGTTCCACCTCAGGCTCTGGACGAAGGAGCTGTCCTTGTTGCCGCTGTTGTCAATATTTTCGCGGTAAGATGTATTCAACAAAAGAGCACCGCCTCTAAAAGGCGACCATGATCCGCCAATACTCTGGGCGGTCTGGGTTTTTCGATTTGTCTGGGCGTTGATTACGTACGAACCGAACAGATAGATTGCCGGAAATGGATTGTAGGTCGCGGTCAAATCCCCAGTCCGTGTGGCAGAGGAAGTTTCCGGTTTTCCGGCACCAGAGGCCCAGTTTTCTGAATCACTGGCGCTCAAATTGATACTGACTGTCTTGTGCGGAGTCAGGTTCAAGCCACTGGTCACGGTCAAGCTTTTCTGATTCAAGCCGGTAGAATTAGTAACCATACTTCCACCACCACCGAGGCTCAGATAGATACCTCGGTATAGTTCCGCTGAGTTGGAAAGATTCATAGAGTGTGAAGTTCTGGAATTTCCCGCGCTGTTTTCCTCCCTGAAACCGTAAGTGGCAGACTGGGAGAGCGTCGGTAAAGTCTGTGAGGAAAACGATATGCTGGCGCTGTTGGACGAAGATGCTCCTACTGTTGGAGAAACCGTATCTTCACGGGCAACCCTGGCGCTGGTGCTCAAAGTCTGGTTTAAACGGTGATTGAGGTTCAGTCCGTTGACAACGGTGTATCGATAGGTAAAGGCTTGCACGTCGCTCTTGGTATGATCGAGATTAAATCCGATATCATAAAAGAGCGCCGGAGTAGTTAAAAGCCTGGTTTTGAGATTCATGCCAAAAAGTCCCGATATCTGTGACGAGGTTCTTGATTGGCCCGGCTTCAGACTGGATATGGTTGTGTCCTGGAAGTAGGCTTCAGGGACAGAGAGGGAAATTTTCTGAATAGAAAAATTGATCATTGCGTTCTGCACCGTTTCTATCTCTACCTTGATCAGGGTGGTGGATGGGATGGCCGTCACCGGTGTGATTTCAAAACCATCAGTGAGAGCGCCAGTTGTGGGGTTCGTCATTGTTCCGAAAGTAATAGACGTTACAGGAAGCGGCTGCCAATTTGCTCCATCCGAACTCTGGCTTTGATAAACCTTGATCTTTGAAGTTGCAACGTTGTCCAAACCAAAAGCATTAGTGACGTTGGTGTAATCAGTGGTACTTATCGTATGACCGGCGATGACGCTGATCACAACCGGTAACCTGATGATGCTTACAGCTGAAAAGTTTAATTTTAACCCTACGTTGTTGCGTACCTGGGTCAGAGATGCATCGCTTATGACAGTGCCGTTGACGGTTGGCACTGAATTCAGATTAAGAGGGCCTCCCAGAGGTGGCGTTGTGAGCGAGTCGGCGCTAATTGCAGTAGGTGCAAAGTAAAGCTGATCAATTGATTTAGGGATAGGAGTGCTGTTGTTGCTAGTTGTGTTTTGTAGTGCGATAGTATAGCTGCTGCTAAGAGAAACTCGATCCTTGAAGAAGATATCGCTGTATGAGGTGCGCAGGCTCTGGCCCAGGCTTTGCGACTCAGATCCGTTCAATTTGTTGTTCAAAGCGGTATAGTTGGCCGAATAATTCATATCCAGAGTCTCATTAGGTTTGTAACGGGAGCTGATGGTTGCAGTCGAGGCAACAGTGTCAATAGCGCTATGATTCTCATCATAGTTGTTGAACCTGGTGTATATGATATCCAGCGAGGGGAAATCATCAGGCTTCCAGCCGAAACGAACATTGTAGGTATCTGAAAGCAAAGCGGGTGTTGAAACCCCGTTGGATTTAGCGGTTTCCTGTCGTTTGCTGAAGCCGGTCCCCCCGTTGAATACACCGTTGGTGTAAGAAAGATCAGCATTGGTATTGATCCGCGAGGAAGCTGATGTTGTTCTCACACTGTCGACGTCGTTATCGGCACTGCTTGTCTCGAAATTCCCCGTAGCGGAAAGCCTGAGGGTTGGAAAGAGGCTTTTATCCAGGGCAAGGCTATACCGCTGATTAAGGGATGAACTTTTAGTTTTTGTCGTGCCGTTAGTATCGTTCAATTTCGAATCCAGAAGGCTGTAATTATACTCAGCATATCCACCAATTCCATCGGCGGCGGCAATTGTTGCACAGTTCAGCGACAGACAGATAACGGCTGCGGTAATCGTTGGTTTTATGAGTCTGACTGTCACCACCGCCCAATTCTCCTGCAGCCTTTACCGCTCTCCGAAGATAACAACATCATAGGGCTCCGCACCGGTATCCAGCAAGCCGCGCTCTTTTTTGCCGATCAGATTAACAAAACGCAGCAATCTGTTGCGGGGGTGAATGACCAGCAAGTTGTTTTCATCGCCATCAATAGTCATGTAGCCGACTCCGCCGTCGGCGTTGAGAAAATCTACTGCCATAAGCGTGAATGGATCGTAGATATCGATAACACCGCCGAAACTGTTGCCGACATAAATCTGGTCGGTAGTCGCATTGATCTTGAGAGCCCTGATGCCGGTAGCGGCATTGATTCTCCTTGTCATGGCCTGACCGTCCAGCGTAATAACCAGAATATTCGGCGACATTTCGTGATAGACAAACAGCCGGTCCCCTTTGCGGCTGAACTGACCATAAAGCGGGCCTGATTCGGTTTGCAACGTGCCGGCAACAATTCGGGTTGCCAGATCAATCACAGTTATACTGTTCGAAAGACGGTTGAAAACATAAGCCCGTTTGCCACCCCTGTCCATAAGGACAAATTCCGCCCCGATTCCTACCGGAAGCCTGGCAACTTCAACCCGTGACTGCAGGTCGATGATACTTGCCGTATTGGAGCGGCTATTCGCTGAAACCGCCAGCTTCGCATCCGGGGTAATCGCCAGGAAACGCGGCGCATCACCGGGGGTCAGCCTGATCCGATCTATAAAGCTGTTATCCCTGACATCGATTACGCCAACCGTGTCTTCACCAGTCATGGCCACATAGACCAGCATTCGGACCTGATCGAGAACGATGCCGGACGGGCCTTTACCTGTTTCAATCATTGCTCCGATCCTGGCCGAGCGTTTGTCAAATACAGTGATTGTGTTGTCCGCGTGATTGGTCATATAACCGGTTAGTTCCGGCAAAGGTGCCGGTGGAACCGTTGCAGTGAATACAGGGCTAAAGGTAATTTCGTCCGCCATTGCCTTGCGGTAATTTAATCCCATGGTCACTACAGTCGCCTTACCATCAGCCACGGAAAAGAGGGCGCTGTTTTCATACGACTGCTCCGGCACAAGCAACCGCCCCTTGCCCTCTTCCCCAGTCAACAAGGCGTTTTTAAGCTTGATGGCGATACCCTTGTAGCGTCCCGGCTGCAGAATACCCCCGGCAAAAAGTCGTTGACGCTGAACCTCGGCAAGGGAAAGCTCTACGAATTTCGGCTTCAATGGCACTTCCATGCCGTCCTCGCGCACCGCAGAGACTGATTCTATAGTAAACTGTAACCGAGCGGTATCCTGAGGGAGCGGTTCGATGTAAAGAAACAGTTCGCCTTCGCTGACAAGTGAAGGTTTGACGGTCTGCCGGGTTTGCATGCATCCGCAAACCAGGCAGATAGCGGCAAATAATATTAATCGTATCAGCATGGGATTCTCCCGCAATTGAACCAGCCTTGCCAAAAATTAGCTGCTCTATGTGCATTCCGGCTCATTTTCATGACATTACTCGGAGCCATTCAGATGGCACTTGTAGCACAAGGTCCTCTGAGGATTGGCAAAAGTCGCTGTCGGAAAATCATAGTAAGACCGTAGCGCCTCCTGTTCGGTTCTTCCCTGGGCGTTTGGCTGGAATGCTTGGCCAGCCTGGCCTCCAGTATACAGGCCGTTCAGGACAATATTAATGGTTCTATTGTTCCAACGCATGCTGCCGTCCCAACCGGAAGCGTGTGCCCGGTGACAGGTCAGACACATAACTGTGGGAGTCCCGTCAGTAGCGGATGGTCCCTTGGTCGGGGTTGCGGCCACAAGCGATTTGAGCGTGGCGTAATTGGATGTACCTGCCTCAAACGGTACAAGAGAAAGCCATGCATTGGCTTCCATACCTGTCAAATTGCCGTCTTTTATATATTGATCGTAATAGTTTATGATTCTCGCACCAAGACTGCCATTCGGACTGCCAGCAGGATGTTTGAGCGGCGTCGGCAATGCGTCTGTATGTATGTTGGCGTGACAGTTGCGGCACCAGTCGGACATGCCCGACCCATAGGCTACTCTGGTCTGTGTCAAAGATTCGGAGCGGTTGTAGGTATCAGGAGCCACGGCAGCCGGAGGATTATAGCTGAAGGCAAAACCGCCACCCAATGACTTGGGATTATATCCGACGCCACCAAGAAGACGGTAGACGCCCACTGATTGTTGCGTGTCGGGGTCAGGCCCACTCGCTAAAGAACCGGAACCTTTGATAGATGTGCCACCTGCGGCTATACTGCCATCTGCTAAACGACGGTATTTACCATGTGGATCGTGACAACTCGTGCATCCCATGCTCGCTGACGGATAAAATCCCCCTGGAGAGGTAGTTTTATATGAGTCGGCAAAATAACCGTAATCCTGCGCAACTATGTTGTGACCGTGACTGTCACCCGAGCTGGTTAGCGGCAAAGTTCCCAAGGCCGGAATCCAGGTATAGGCTTTTTTCAGCCAACCAAAATCACCGCCGGGGGTCAACTGGCGCGGCGGCGACCCCAGCGGCATGTCCGTATCTGCCGTGCTGACATGGAATGAAGCAGGGCTGGTATCGCCACTCTTCTGGTGGCAGCTAAGACAGACCGAACTCGCATCACTTCCCTTCAGCAAAAACACGCCCGCTGTTCCAACTGGGTTGGTGGGTGTAACCGGCATTCCTTCGTATGAATTATGCATGGTGTGACACCCTTCACATTCGCCAGCGCCGCCTTGATGAAAAGCCTTAGCTTTTCCGGAGATAACCGTAAAGACAACTAAGGTCAAAAGAATCATGACAACCAATTTATGGCATGTAAGGCGCATTTATAACCTGTTGTGTCCCGTTAATCTGGCGTTTGTTCCTGCTTCGCCACTTATAAATACCGCTACGATCAATTACAAGCCATTTTACCGTTTTTATTCTACCATACCATGTTTAAAAGTCTATTCATCTTGACCAAACATGTCAACAAATAAAATATTCTTGATAAGCATCAAAACACAAAAGGATGACCATAAAAACTCATCAATGACACCCAAAACATGAAGATTTAAATATTGCCTGCACATTGACAGAACCATTTGCGTGCAGCGAAGGATTGGTAATTGTATCACCAACATCATTACTCGGGCTGCTTGCATCGGGATGGCAGAACTGGCATTGATTTTGGGGAGAGGTAGGGCCTCCATTGCCATGATAACCACTGTGCCAGACATTGGATCCGTTAGTGCCGTTTATTGGAGGATTGCCATGGCAGGCGGCGCAGGCAGCGCTTCCGGTAGAGTACCATGAGGGCGTAGTGATTGTCGTGGAGCCTCCATAATTAACCGTATTGAGAACAGGTTCACCGTCGCCCCCCGGGAAGTAGTAACTGAATGTCCCTGATGGTACACCATGGCAGGCAATATTGGAGCAGGTCTTGGTCGTTGCATCAAATGCCGGAGCAGGTTTACCCACTGAGTAGGCTGGACCTAACCTGTCAAAACTCAGTCGTCCTCCGACCTTGTGACAGACCTTGCAATCATAGGCAAAATGACCGGACGGCAACGTTGCAGGTCCGCCGTGTGCTCCTGTGGGGGTGCAGGATGGATCACCATCCGCGCAGACCTCGTTTTGTACCAAAGCGCTGCTCTTTCTTGTGGACTTGGCAGAGTAAAATGTATCGACGGAACGGTCATGTGGCACCCATTGTGCGCCGTCGAATATGAATTCGCGGTTGTTTGCCGTGTCGATATAAATCATACCGAACACCGCTACGGATGGGGGAGCAGCAAGTCGGACTTTTCCGCGTTTTGGCAGATAAGCTGAATTTGCTTCCTTTGCCACGGTTGAGTTCTTTTCTGATAACACCTGTGGAGTCTGGGAAAGTTCACCGCAGGCGGATACAAACAGAAGCGCCGCAGCGCTCAAAACAAGAACGTTACGGCCAGCCAAATTCAGGAGGTATCGGGTCATGCAAGTCTACTCCTTAAATTATTTTCCACGCGCTCCGTGGTGATGTCTCGGTTGTGGGTTGAATGCGGGATAATGACTGGGCCTCGACAAATATTTTTTTGGATATTTTCAAATAGATACGCCAATGGCCGGGGATCTCTCCCCGGCCATACCTGCATTATGCATTTACTGCAATATCAATCAATTGACTAGTCTTTAGCGTGGCACTTGTTGCAAAGGTCACGAGCATTTGGACCGAAGGCGGTTGCAGCGCGACCGTAATATGCTGCGGTCTGCTCGGCAACGTTCTTGCCGTGGTTGATCTTGCCTTCTGTTGTACTGGCGTCATATGTAGCTGCACCGGTAGCGTCTGCGATAGTCATGAACTCGTTGACCAGGTTGTAGCGTGTCATGCTCTCAAAGCCTGAAGCGTGAGCTCGGTGGCAGGAGAGGCAGGATACGTTACTGGTGGTGCTTGCTGACTGGTCAACTGTATCGGTATTGATAGCAAGCGGCTTCAATTTGGTGTAGTCGCCGGTGCCGAGCTCGAAAGGAACCAGTGAGCTGTATGCTTTGGTCATGTCGCTGTTGGTCATGATGCCGGACGTTACATAGCTGTTGTAGTTTGCGATGATTGGAGCTGTCAGCTTGGCGTTGTTGCCGGCCGGGTGAACAAGGCCCTTCATGCCGGAGGTGAAGCTGTTGTCGAGCATCTTGGTGTGGCAGTTGGCACAGTACTCAGACATACCCTGACCGTAAGCGACGTGGGTCTGGCCGGTAGTCTCAAGGCGGTTGTATGTTGAAGGAGCAACGGCATCAGGAGAGTTGCTGGTAAAAGCATAAGAACCGGTGAGGGATTTTGGCTGATAACCAACGCCGCCCAGGATACGGTAAACACCAACTGCGGCTACGCCTGCGATAGGACTGGCGCTGTTGTTGTAAGAACCTGAGTTAAAGATCGGCAGACCGGTAGTGGCCTGGGTGCCGTCAGCAAAACGACGGTATTTGCCGTGTGGATCGTGACAACTTGAACAGGCCAGGTTAGCCGCAGGATAAGTACCACCAGGAGCGGTGGTAAAGGTCTTGTCAGCGGTGTAGCCGTAATCGGAAGCAATGATGTTGTGGCCGTGACGGTCGCCGTCTTCAGTGGCAGCAGCGCCACGGGTCATGAAGGCGTAGGTTTTCTTCAGCCAGGCAAAGTCGCCGCCAGGAGTGGCTTCAACAGGAGCAAGACCGGGGCCGAGCTTGGAAGCGTCGGTAGAGATGTGGTAGCTTGAAGCTGCAGTGTCAGGAGAGTTGTGGCAGTTCAGGCAGGCGCCGGACGCGTCATTAGCCTTGAGGAGATACGGGCCGGCTTGGTACTGGGGGAGGCCGGTGGCAACTGCTGCGCCAGATTCCGAGTTATGCATCGTGTGACAACCTTCGCACTCGGCGACGCCGCCGGAGTGGAACGCAAATGCCGGTGCGCTGATCAGAAGCGCGGATACTGCTGCGAGAACTACACTAGTACTCTTTCTCATTTTCTTTCTCCTTTTGTTGTTTCCTCTTTACAGAGGATTTGATGTTGGTTACTCCAAGGTTAATGTGACATCGTTTCAATTTGAGTTTGAATTTTGATGTAGGACCTCCCACTCTGTTTTTGTGATCCTTGTGGCTACCTTACATTTTTGATTCTTACATGAGCGTTACGGCAACATTACATTTCTGTCAGGTTCATTACAGTATTGGTAGAGAACCATTCGTTAAAATCAAAATACGCTTTTGATCATTACCTGAGGGTTACTGCAAAATTACATTTTGGTAAGGTACGGGATTGATCGTTTGGGATATGCAGGGTAGGTTCTGTTTAGCAGGTTACAAAGTTAATACTAAAAATCCCCCTTTTTAAAAGGGGGATCGGGTTTAAAAAACAGCACTATTTACAAAGGTGGCGGATTAGGACGTACTATTAAACGACTCCGGTGGGGGGAGCGGGAAAGTGCAAGGTTACCGTGGTACCCTGACCGAGTCTGCTCTGTATTGTGACCTCTCCTTTGTGCAACTGCATGATGAATTTGACGATCGAAAGCCCCAGGCCGGAACCTTGGGGATAACTGGAACGACTGCTCATGACACGGTAAAACCTATCGAAAACATGGTTCAAGTCCTCCTCCGAAATACCATAGCCGGTATCACTAACCACTACATCAACGTAGTGGTCCTTGCTCTTTATTACTGAAATAACTATTTTTACCCCTGGATACGAATAATAAAGCGCGTTTGTTACCAGATTGCTCATGACTCTGCGGAAAAGAGTCGGGTCTCCGTATATGAGACCCTCTCCTTTTGAGCTGATTTGGGCCTGTTTTTCCTCAGCCAAAGCCTCATTAAAGCAACATACCTTTGTAATTTCATCCATGGGATCAAATAATGAATTCTCGATATGATTTGCAGGATTCTCCCCACGTGCCATAAAAAGGAGCGCATCTATCATGCGCATGAGACGCATATGCTCTTCGTGCCCGGATTCAAGTACCATACGGTATTCTTCCGGCGTTCTCTCCCTGGAAAGAACAATCTCCGTTTCACCCATAAGGTTGTTGACAGGTGTTCGCAATTCATGCGCAAGATTGGCTGTGTACTCGGAAATTTGTTTAAATGAATCTTTAAGCCTATCCAGCATGCTGTTAAATGCTATTGCCGAGGACCGCAGTTCTATAGGCCAACATGTTGGATTTTTAATCCTTAAGCCGATCTTGTCGAGGGTTATTAAGTTGGCAACCTTAGCCAATTCACCGAGCGGCATAAGGACCTTTCGTGCGACTACGAAACTGCAGAGAACAGCAAATAATATTAAGACGATGAGTATTGAGATAATAATCTGGTGTTTCTTCTCAATAAGATCTGTTTCTGCGGTGACATCCTTTGCTATCAGGATTTCAATGCGTTGAGAAGGGGCTAACGTATCAGCCCAGAAAGACTTCAGAAGATATGACCGGCCATTCTTACCCTTAAATAAAATATAATTTTCAGGGTCTTCCTTAATTGCAGATTTAAATGTGGTAGGAAACTTATCAGTTGGTATTAATTCATCCATGCTCAGGGTTTCGACAAGGATGCCGGAATTCCTGCTTTGAATGCGGGCGTAGTATTCAGGGAATGTGGCGTAGACGCCTTCCCATTCTATAACTTGCTTGATGACGTCGGCAAAGTCCGGCTGTGTTTCAATAACGGCTCTGAATACGTGATACCTGTCGTCAATATAATTTTTTTCGGCTTTTTCCATAACATTATTGACGGTTGAGTGGAGGAAGACGCTTGTGAAGAGGAGCAGGGTAATGGCGGAAAGTGCGTAGGCAAGCACCAGCCGCATTGTGAGTGATAATCGACATGTTTTAACAACGCCACACTGGTCGAAATATTCGCTGTCTTCTGATGACATGAATTGAACCCTTCCTGTTATTCGCATTCCATTAGAGATGCCAGTTCATAGTGTTCATTACTAACTTGTTACTATGCCGGCACGTGTAACTGTAATGCCAGGCAATGCATGTCCAGTCAGTCAGGACCTGGTGGGAAAACGCAGGATATGGTTGTGCCCTTGCCGAGAACGCTCTGTATGGTAACTGTGCCTTTGTGAAGATCCATGATGCATTTGACGATAGAAAGCCCCAGCCCGGATCCCTCGGGATTGCAGACATTGCTGGTCTCTTCGCGGAAAAATCGTTCAAAAATACGGCTCAGGCTTTTTTCGTCGATACCGAATCCAGTGTCACTTACGATTAATTCGATGGAATTATCTTCCAACTTCCTGACGGTGATGTCTATCTTTACGCCATGAGCGGAATAATAGAGCGCATTTGAAACCAGATTGCTTATGACTCTGCGAACAAAAATCCGGTCACCGCTCACCAATCCATTGCCATGGCAGGTAAGTTCAGCCTTCTTATCCGCGGCCAGAGCCTCATAAAAGCTAAAAACCTTCTCAACCTCTTCTAATGGGTCGAACATTGTACGTTCGATCGCAGCAGACGGATTTTCCGCCCTCGACAGAAAAAAGACCGCCTCGATAAGGCGTGAAAGACGCATATGTTCTTCCATACTTGATTCAAGAACCTTGCGATATTCATCCGGGCTTCTCTCCTGGGAGAGAGCAACTTCAGCTTCACCCATAAGAATGTTGATGGGCGTCCGCAAAGCATGAGCCAGGTTGGCTGCACTGTGAAATAGACAGATGAACGAATTCTCCAGGCGGCCCAACATTTCGTTGAAGGCGATTGCAAGGGTCTGCAGTTCCACCGGCCAACTCTCAGGATCGGTGGCCCGCATGCTGATCTTGTCCATGCTTATCTGCTTGGCGGTATCCGCCAATTCACTGAGCGGACGGAGAACCCGGCGAGCAACAACAACGCTGAAAAGAACCGCAAACAATATTCCGGCCAAAATAATCCCGATCATCTGCCGGTTGTTAGTCTGAATGATGTTTTCCTGTGATGTTATATCGATCGCTATCTGGATAGCTATGTTTTGTGATGGCTGTACCGTTTTGGTCCAGTACGTTTCTAAAAGGTATGACCTGCCGTTTTCACCCCGGTAAACGAAATTTTTCTCCGATTTCGGATGTCCTTTTAAAGTTTCTTTGGTTACGCATGCATCCGGAAAGCTCTCGACTGGAATCAGTTTATTCATGTGTGCTGTTTCGATCATGATGTGGCACTGATCATTCAAGAGTCTTGCATAATATTGGGGATATTTTACGAATGATCCCTGCCATTCAATATCTTGCATGATAAAGAATAGAAACTCAGGGCTGTGTTCGATAATGCCTCGGTATACGCGTATACGGTCGTCGATATAGTCCTGTTCTGCTTTGTGGAGGGAGCTATGGAGAGTCCAGTTAAGAAAGATTGCGGTAATAGCAAGCATGGCAACTGCGGAAAGGGTGTAGGTGACAACAAGACGTTGGGTGATCGACCACCGGCGACGAGGCTCTGAATGAGGCGCCTGTTCAGCGCTCTTCGAGGACATAGCCTACCCCCCTTAATGTATGTATAAGTTTGGCTTCATGCGGGTCGTCAACCTTTGCCCTTAGTCTGCGCACAGCAACGTCTACTACATTGGTGTCACTATCGAAGTTCATGTCCCAGACCTGTTCGGCTATAAGTGTACGCGAGACAACCTCTCCGGTCCTCCGCGCGAGAAGCGAAAGCAGCGAGAATTCTTTCGGAGTGAGGTCAAGACGCTGGTTGGCACGCATAGCCCTGTGCCGCACCAGATCGATAACAAGATCACCTACCGTAAAAACATCCGGCTGCTTTAAAGGTCCGCGGCGTAGAATTGTCCTCACCCGGGCAACAAGTTCAGAAAAAACGAACGGTTTGACAAGATAGTCGTCGGCTCCTAGCTCCAGGCCCTTGATCCGGTCTTCCACAGCATCCCTGGCCGTCAGAAAGAGTACCGGTATCTCTTTTTCTTTACGGCGCAGTTCCGAGATTACGGACCACCCTGATCGCTCAGGAAGTCCCACGTCAAGAATGATAAGGTCGTAATCGCCGGTCAATGCCAGATGCAGTCCGTCTTCACCATTATTGGCAACGTCTGAGACAAACCCGGTTTCCGAAAATCCTTTGCGCAGGTACTCGGCCGCTTTAACTTCATCCTCTATGATCAAAATTCGCATGATCGGATTGTACCCTAGTTTATTGGTCAGGAAAAGTAGTATTTCTCAAGCGACTGTTAAGGTGAAAAATGACAGGCTGGTTAAGCAATCTTATCAACATTGGAACAGGTGGACAGATTCCTTCAATCGGGCAGTCTCGGATTGAAGCGTCTCAACATGAGTCATGGAAAGCCTCCCCTCACTCATCGCATTGTCGATATGGGACATGGCAGAAGAAAGTGCCAGCTGCCGATCTTTAATCAACACAAAGTTCTCCCTGAGGCCTCGTCTCATCAGTTCCAGTTCACTAGTCAATTCCTGGAATTCTTCACCTTTGCAGAGGCTTACTTCGCTGGTAAGATCGCCGGAGGCGATACGTGCTAGATCCTTTTTGATAGAATAGAGCGGCGGAGAGAGCTTCTTCATAACAGAGCGCATGGTGTAAGCAAGAAGGGCGGCAAATAGCAGAAATGAAATCAGATGAGTTCCAAGTGTGATCGGCAGGAGCAGGTCACCTGTTGTTTTTATGTCGACATGCGATGAATAGCGGAGGGCATCCAGCTTTTTCTCCACCAGAGAGGAATACACCCAGACGGTTGCAACTGCCCAGCACATTACAGCCAATACGAATTTCAGTATGAAGCGTGTCTGGAATCTTTTATTGATAAAGTAGATTTTTCTAAAAAACATTTTGTTGTCTCCGCTCAGATCTTGCGATCACTATACTTAATGCACACTGTAAGGTTATCAACAAAGAATCCTCTCTGTTCAGGTCCTTATCTCAGCAAGGCAGTCGGCAATGGCATTGCTTTTCCCGGTTATTTCTTCTGCAGCCTGTTTGAGTGTTGCTTCATCGCTCTCCTCCTGAACAAGGACACTCATCTTTTGTGACTGTTCCTCAATAAAGGCAAGATGCTCCAGAACAGCCCCGATATGTTCACGGTACTGTGACGCAACATCATTCATGGATTCCGCCATGTCCATCAGATTATCATGTTTACGAAATTTTATGATTCCTGCCAGATTTCCCCGGGCTATTCTGGCTGCTTCCTGTCCGATACGGTAGGCCGGTCCAGCGATCCGGTGAGAATACAAAAGGTGCAGCACTACCATCGCAACTACGATGATGAGGATCGCTATCGAATAGAACAGGGTGATTCTAAAGAAGAGCATCTGCTGAATTCCCCGTAGCATCGCTTGGACGTTGTGATATCCTTCGCCAAGGTTGCCCGGCAGCGACCATATCACTCCCAGCCCGGCGAATGAAGCGCCAAGTAAAACAATCACTAAAGAGTACGCATAGAGAAGAAATCGGTAATTTTTTTGTGTTGTTAATCCGATAGCGCGGCTCATGATTTCAGTATCCCTTGCAAAAGATATTTTATGATACTATTACGATTATCTGGAAAACAGTCAAGAGCTATGATATTTAATTATTGATTTATTTTGTCGGCTACAGAAAACCTAAATCATTTTGAGGATCCTGTATGGTGGTCAGTTATTGGATAATCTGGGTATTATTGTTGCAATTCCCTGTCATTTTTTTTCATAGCTCTTTGGTGGAAGCTTTTGGGAAGATTGGTACCGAATGCACTGAGTGCCACAAGGGTAAAAATGCTACGGGCGCTACCGGCATTAAGAAATTTCATACAGGCAGTACAAGGGAGTGTAGCGAGTGTCATGTGGGAAAAGGTCCCGCATTAAAAGGTACAGACGCAAGTTCTACCTGTCTCCTCTGTCATGAGGCGCCACAAGGTACACGTAATCCAGTGGGCCATTATGTCTCGACCAATACGATGGATCTACGATCGGGCCTCCCCCCCTCACAATTGACTCCTGGCGGTGATTTTGGTTGGCTGAAGAAAAGTTACTCCTGGAAATCGTCCAAAGAATCCGGGTCCAGCCCAGGTGAACGGCACGGCCACAATATTGTCGCTATCGATTTCGGGTATGTGCCTAGCAACACCATGAGAACATCTTCTAATGGACGCTATCCCAGCAATGAATTGTCCTGTATCAGTTGCCATGACCCGCATGGAAAAATATCAAAAGGCACCACTGCTGGAGGTGCATACCGAATGCTCGGCGGTAAAGGGTATAAAACGAGTTCTGTGCCGGGTATGGTTTTTACTGCCGATCCTCCTGTTGTCAGTTCACCACGCGACTATAACAGGGCAGAAGGTATGACTGACACGCGGGTAGCTTATGGAGCAGGAATGTCGGAATGGTGCGCAAACTGCCATGTTTCCGGTTGTGTAGGACGTATACACCCATCCGGTAAATGTGCTAATTGCGGGCGGGAGACTATCTCAAACTACAACGCATATGTGAAGTCCGGAAATATAAATGGATGGGCGGATACCGCATACACATCACTGATCCCCTTTGAGGAGGGAACCGATAATTTTGCTCTTCTCACTCAGCATGCCCAGAATAACGGCAGTTACACCAAGGGACCAGAACAAGGTTCAAACGTCATGTGCCTTACCTGCCACAGGGCTCATGCATCAGGGTGGAACAGTATGGCCCGCTGGAATATGGATACTGATTTCATAGTGTTTAACGGCAAGTATCCTGGCACCGACAATGGCTCCCCCCCCGAGTATGCCCAAGGAAGAACATCTGCTGAAACCAAATGGGCCCTGTATGATAGACCGGTAAACCGCTATGCAGCTGCCCAGCGCGGCCTCTGTAACAAGTGCCATACAAAGGACTGATGCTTACTTCGATCAAGTTAAAGACGTGAGTGGGTTACCATTCAGCGACGTTACTGGGTCAAATAGTGTAAAAACAAAAAGACCTCATCTAACGATAAGGCCTTTTTGTTTTGCACGAAGAATAACTACGGGTTACTGTTTTACAGCTTCATCAAGTAAGAAGTTCATAAAACCGATAATAGCTTTTATATCATCACGATTCATGTTTGAATTTGGCTTACGGAGCATTTTAATGCCATAAGACTTTGTTGCCATCTTGTCAAACGGCTGTCCGGTAACCGGGGCAATGCCGGAGGTTATAGCAAGCACCACCCGTTCAAGTGAATGGCACGCCTTGCATTTCGTATTCATGACATCATATCCAGGCTTCATGTTGGCTGGAAAACCGGCAGTATCAAATCTCATTCGCTCTCCCTTGCCAAGCACCTTGACCTTGGCATCGGCAGCAGTCGCACTCAGACATACCATCATCAGAAATAATAACAATCTCATATAGAATCCTATTATCGATTTAAAAACTGAACCTAAGTCCAAGCAGCAGTTTTTGATCAGTCATAACGGCAGTAATTTCATTATCAGATCTCTGATATTGATACTCCATGGTGATTTTTGTGTTTTCAATCGGTGCATAGGTGATTGCCGGAATTATACGGTGAACAGCGACACCAGTGTAACCGATATCTTGATACTCGTAGCGAACCAAGCCAATAAGATTGAGTGTCAACATATATTCAGCCTGAGCAGCTAACACGTATGAATTGGTTTTCAGCTTAGAGCCAAAGTTGGGGTTATCATCTTTGCCAACGACACCGGCAAGACGGCATCTAAAGCTCTTGTATAGTACATCCAGGTCACCACCAAGGCGAAAAAACTTATTACGTTCAACCGATGAATCTCCGGAGTTTTTGCCGAAATAGCCATACGCTGCCAGTGTGATGGCGAGATAATCTGTGAAATGTTCATTATCAAGATCTACTTCAGGCTCTTTGCCTAACAGATCGGTACCGCCAACTTTATAAGAGATATGTCCATATCCCTCTTTTTGCTCCTGCCCATTTCTGTCAACAATACCTGCAGCGACAAACAGACGGTTGCCAATAACCGCATTTGCTTCAATTGCGTCCTCAGGTGCATCAAGTGTGAATTTTGAACTACCAACCTGAAAGGTATTGGTTGCAAAGTCGGACACGGAGGTCTTGTTGCTCTTTTTCCAGAGTGACAGTTTTGGCCGAAATCTGCCGACCTTAATATTGACAGGTGTATCAAACGCCTTGCGGTACGTGAAAGCAACTTCTTCAATGTCAGGAGCAGCATTTGGACCGCTCCCAGCGACAGTATTTAGTGGTGTATTGCTAACAGCCGGATCAAAGACTCCTTCTGTATACAGGTTATATTTGACCCAGAAGCTAACCTTATCCTTGAAAACACCTCCGGAAAGAAGTGAAAGAGCCCTAGTTGAAAAATCAAGTTTGTTTTTGTCGGCAGCATCTTTGTTATATGCCATATTCAGAGTGGCTGAAAGTGACAAGGGCAATCTCTCCGGTAAACCCGAAATCCAAATTGGTTCATTTTTCTTCCTCTTGGGAGCATAAACCGGAGCATCATTCTCTGCCTCCTCAGAGAACGAATTTTCTGTCATATGTTCCAGGAGAGCAGGGTCATCCTCACCCTTGGACTCCGGTTTCTGCACGGCTGGCTTTACTGCTGCCGTCCCTTTTGGAGCCCGAAGAATTTTAGTCCAGACATAACCGTTCTTGAGAAAGGCCTCGCCATATTCATTCAGTTCCGGGTAGATTGTGTGGCAGGCCGTACATTCCGTGTTGTGTTCACGGCTGAACGGTGGAATCGCACTGGCCTGGTTTACAAAGACAATCGGCAGGGACAGAGCCGGCAGTATGAAGAACAGTAATTTTTTATATTTTTGCATCATTTTCCTCCCGTAATTACATTGAGGGGTATAGATAATTTGCATTATAAACCGCCCGGACGGCCGTTAGTCGCGTTCAGATAAAGCTTTGCATTTGTTATGTCAGCTGCAAGCAAATTAGCAGATGCAGCAATAAACAAAGCATTATTGGTAAAATCTATTGCAGAACCAACTGAGCCGTTCAATTTACAGTCATCCAGCCAATCGATCGAATCATAAATAATCCTTTTAGCATAGAGATCATTATGTATAAAACCGCCAGGATCATTGTTAAGGTAACTGAAATTCATTGACGCGCCCATGTTTCTGATACCCAGAACATAATCAGAGTAAGTAGTTCCGCCAGCGGCGGCAGGTATGCATGCGGTTTGATCGAATCCTGCAGTAGTGAGAGCGGGAGCGTATGTTGCTGACCTAAGCCAATTGGTAGTGTTGCCAATGGACTTCACGGCCAGCCAGGCATTCAGTGCTTTTAATGCTGCAGTGTAACCGGTTTTTTGAGTATTAAGTGTCGCAACGGTGCCTTTAAAATTGGAGTTTACATTACCAATACCAGCAGTACTGTGGCAGGTTGAGCAGAGCATGGTGTTAATAGAAGTAATAGTAGTTCTAGTAACATCTTTCGAAACTGCCTGAAACGAGTGTTGTTCAGAGCTTGACATATGGCATGTCACACAGGGACCCTTGCCGTTATCCATCCCTAATTGATCATGTTTATAGGGCAGACCGGACGGCTGATCATAATGGTGGGTCGAATAATATTCGAATCCAAGCTTTTTAAACATTGTGCCCGCCCCGGTATCGTGGGTACCCACCCGACCGTGTCTTCTCAAGTTAACAATTGAACCGACAAGTTTGATCAGTTGATCGTTCGCCCTGCCGGCATGACAGAGGATACAGCGATCAGAAACACCTACATTCGGGAAATCCAGGTAACTGTTTGCACCGGTAATGCGAGCGGGGATGAATATCTCAGCTGCATTCTCGGTTGTATTCGCCGCTACAGATGAAGAATACGGGTAAAATATTCGGACCCCCCCGGTAGCCCCTTGGGCAGGGATGCTCCGCAGGTTGAAACCATAGGCCTTGCCGCTGCCGTTGTCGTGACAGACATTGCAGTACAAGGTCTGTTTTGTCATGCTGATCGGCTTACCATCTGCACCTTTACCCCATGGAGAAACATTCTTCATCCCGGAGGTAACCAGATTTACAAAACCGGTGGTAGTATGGCACCGCACGCAGTTTTCACCAACAACCTCAGTCCTGAAATCGCCAGGTGAGCCACGAAACTTTTGATCACTCCTCAAATAGCTACTGTTGGTTTTGCCATGGCCCGAACTGGCCCACTGTGTATGCTGCGGGAGGATATGGGTATCGTGCGGGTTATGGCACCAAATACATTGGCTCTCGTACGGGGTGCCACGCATTACCACCCATCCAGCGGTGGTGTCGGCTGCTGTCGGAGGGTTTGAACTGTTGTTGTACCCCTGAAGTGCACTCGGTATGGTTGCGGTTGTTCCACCATAGTTTGAATTAAGTTCAGGCTGGTGATTGCTATCCAGGGCACCGACAACATTCGTGCCCAGATGGCACAGCTTACAGGTTGCTGCCGCGTCCTGCATATTCATTGCTGTATTTTGCAGCACGGACCCACCATGACAGGAACTGCAAGAATTCGTGTGGGCATGGCCATGACAGGTCGTACACCCGGCCATGTTGAGCAAATAATGGCTTGAGGCCTTCCATTCTTCGGCAATTGCCCGGCCAGTGACCGTAGAAGCCTTTGTGCCATGGCAAGACGATGTTATACAGCCGCTTGCTGCTGCCACAGGATTTGAGGTTGACGAACCTGAAACCCCTCCGCCGCACCCGGCTAGTGCTGCAAGCGCAAGTACTGCTACAAAATATCCAGCTGGATGCCGTAAATTCATTCTTATCCTCCGATCGCAATAATCTTAAGAGACATACAAATGTTCCGACAACAGAGAAACCTGAAAGCAGTCCGAATGCCTGATTGAATGGCAGGGGAATTTATTTTTTTGAGAATTTGACAAATACACGCGGTGCGGGGGTAGTGTCAACGCAATTCCAGAGAATATGAAAAAATTTCAAGGAGAGCAGAGAACCAGTCGAGGAATTTTTGACCTGCTGACCGTCTACATGTGCGCCATCGCCTATAAGACCCAGAGAGATTTAAAAAAATATACTAAATAATGATAAACTCTGATATACAGAATTAAGAATAAAACAGGCACAATAAAAAGTTATCAAAGCCTTATAATCACTACAATATTCAGGAGGAAACTTGCTAATGAATTATTCAAATCTGTTGCTGAAACCTGTGATCGTAATATCGATGCTTGCGCTGTCAGTTTCAGCATGTTCGGTTGGAACGTCGAATGTCACGCCATCAGTACGATCTTCTGAATTTACTTCACCCGAAATGAAGAATGTGGTTGCCAGAGTGAATGGCACGGAAATTACTCTTGGTGAACTCAAGCGAGCTCAAAAATTATTTTTGGCAGCACAACCAGGCGGGGTAGCCCCTCCCGGTCTTAATAAAGAATTCGAAAAACAGGTACTTGGCCAGTTAATTGGATTGGAGCTGCTTTTCCAGGCTGGCCAGAAGCTTGATGTCAAGGACCTCGACAAACAGGTGGCAGATAAATTGGAAAAAAATAGAGCCGGGTTTACTGATGAGAAAGATTATGCCAAAAAACTCCAGGATTTTGGAATTGATGAGAATATTTTACGTGACAGTATCCGTCGCGATCTAGTTATTTCCAATTTTGTCACTACGAACATCTCTTCAAAAATTACGGTCAGCGAAGAAGAGATTAAAACATTTTACGATAAAAATCCTACCAACTTTCTTAAGCCCGAGCAGTTTAAGGCGAGCCATATATTGGTAGGCGTTGATGGCAAAGCGGGGGTTGAAGAGAAGAATAAGGCTCGTGAGAAAGCCGAAAAACTGCACAAGGAATTGGTTGACGGAGCAGACTTTGTGACGTTGGCAAAGGAAAACTCCACTTGCCCCAGCAGTAAACAGGGCGGTGATCTGGGCTATTTCACCAAGGGGAAAATGGTCCCACAATTCGAGAAGGCAGCTTTTGCTCTTGAAATTGGAGGATTGAGCGGTGTGGTAGAAACACAATATGGTTTCCACATAATCAAGCTGATGGATCGGACAAAAGCTGAGACGACACCACTGGCCGCAGCAACTAAAAATATTGAGGATTATCTCAAAGCTAAAAAGACAAATGATGCTATTGCCGCCTATTTAGTTGAAGCTCGCAAAAATGCTAAAATAGACATACTGTTGACACCATAATAGTCGGAGATACCTGCTTGCTGTGGGGAGTTCATTCTCATGGAATTATGGCTTAAAATTATCGGGTAAATTGGCCACAAAGCGATAAACATCTTCCAGTAGCGAATCAGCAACCCCGCCGCAAGCAGCGGGGTTGCTGATTTATCATAATCGAGTTGTCCACTTTTCTCAGTCTACATCACTTCGATTAACAATCGTTTTTTAAACAACCAAAACAAACCGATTACCTCCGACACCTCACTAGTTGAAGAATATCTTGACAACAACTAATGGTATAGATGGGAGAACCAATCATTATCGGATTGGCCGCACATAACAAGAAGTAGTATTGGAGAATATAATGAAAAAGTCTATGGTTCATGGTGTTCTGGGATTATTAATTGCCGTAGTATTTGGTGTCGCGGCAGGATGTGGCACTAGTGGAGGTGAAAGCACAGGCACATTTAATACTGCTCCGGTTGCAAATGCTGGTATTTATAATAGTGTCGTTACCGATACCGTTGTAACCCTTGATGGCAGTGCTAGCAGAGATGTAAATGGTGATCAGCTGGGATATAGTTGGGCGTTAACTTCAAAGCCAACGGGAAGCAGTGCCACCCTGCTGAACTCAACCGTTGCTAAGCCGTCATTCATACCTGATTTAGCAGGTACTTATGCTTTTAGTCTGATAGTTAATGACGGGAAGACAAACAGTGCCGTCGCTAATGCGGTTATAGAAGCGGTTAAGGTAGTTTCGATGGTAACCAGCATGGGCACAATAACAATTGAATTGAATGGACAAAAATCACCAATTACTACGCAAAACTTCTTGGATTACGTCAATAGTGGATTTTACAGTAACACGATCTTTCACCGCGTTGTCCCAGGTTTTATGATTCAGGGTGGTGGCTTTACCAGTGACCTTGTGCAAAAAGTGACGAACGCACCCATCAAAAACGAAGCTGCAAATGGTTTAAAAAATCTTCGTGGTACCGTCTCAATGGCTCGAACACAAGTTGTTGATTCAGCGACATCGCAGTTTTTCATAAATGTTGTTGATAACGCTTTTCTTGATTATACCAACTCCACCTCAGCGGGTTATGGATATGCTGTATTTGGAAATGTTGTAGAAGGAATGGAAATAGTAGATATGATCGCTGCTGTAACAACTGGAGTAGACAGTATGACCGGTGTCCCGATAACCCCTATTGTTATAAACTCTGTATCCGCGCTCCCATAATCAATATCGTGTGAGACTGGCCAATAACTTAAGTTTAAGAGGATTGAGATGTTCAGATCAGCTATTGTCACATCCCTCATGGTCATTTTTGTCGCATCATTTGCATACGCAGGTCCATCTAGTAACTATGTCGGTGTTTCTGCAGGACTGTCACAGCAGACTGCCAGTTCACTGACTGATCGAAATGGAGATTCTGCGGAATTAAACTATAAAAAAATTGGCACAGCCGTTAGCGCCAGCATTGGCCATCAGTTTGAAATAGGTTTACGGGTAGAAGAAGAGGTGTTTTACAAAAACTGCACGACTGATAAATTTACCTACTTAACCAGCGCGACTAGTGTTGGCTCAAGTGCCTGGGCTATTGGGGCAATGAGTAACCTTTATTACGACTGGTACCATAACATTGATGTCATGGATGATAGACCAATTTCACCGTATATAGGCATTGGGGTCGGCGTTGCAAATGTGAACATGCCTGAGGGGTCAGTTAACTCAATAAAAGTATGGAATAGTGGCACTGATACTGCTTTTGCTTATCAAATGAGCATAGGAAGCGGCTTTAAGATTACCAAAGATACCATTCTGGACGTTTCATATCGTTACTTCGATGCCTGGGATATAAAGGTTGACCAGATTAAAACTAACTTCAGCAATCACAACGTACTGCTGGGAGTAAGGTACGCATTCAAGTGATGACCTGAATTCCGTTGCAAGCATCCTTTTTGCTTACGCCCTAGAGCTGGAAGCCTTCTCGAATTCCTCGGAGAGCTCCATAAACAAATCAACAATGCCGGGGTCAAATTGCTTACCCCGCTCCCGGATAATTTCAGCGACAGCATCTTCGTGGCACCACGCCTTTTTGTAGGGGCGCTTGCTTCTTAGGGCATCATAGACATCGACGAGCGCAATGATTCTTGCGGATAACGGGATTTTCTCACCACTGAGACCATGTGGGTATCCCCTGCCGTCCCACCTCTCGTGATGGTGCGTCGCAATATCGCGGGCCAGCGCCAGATAGCTATCCTTTCCAAAACTTTCGATAAACAATTTGTTCGCCTTGAAAAGTACGTCTCCGGCAATAACGGTGTGGAGCTTGACATGCTCAAACTCTTCCGGAGTCAGTTTTGACGGTTTTGTAAGAATATCCTTTGAGATTGCCGTCTTTCCAATATCATGAAGCAACGAGGCAAGCTGCAAATCCGCCAGATAGCCCGGCCTTTCTGAAAGGTAGACGGTGTAGGCGGAATTATTTATAAGTTTTTCCAAGAGGAGCATCGTATAGTGCCTGATGCGCACTAGATGCTCCCCGGTATTTGAGTCGTAGTATTCTGCCAGACCTGCCAAAGCCTCTATGGAAATCCTCTGGGTAACGATGATTTCATGGGTCTGTTCAACAATACGTCTTTCCAGTGAGTGATTAAATTCCTGAAGTTCGATTTCAGCCCGGTTACGCAGAATAATTGCACTGCTTGCCTTCCACAGCGCAATTACAGAGAACGATAGTACTATAAAAGCGATGAAATAGAACAAAACGGAAGACCTGAACAATAGTTGGTTGAGTGACTGTTTACTATCCGTTACGTCATAGTATATTTCAAACGCACCCTGGAATGAATTGCCGGTCATGAGCGGTATATAGACCTCGGCAACATCACGGGTAAGTGTGACTCCTTCGGCTGATTTCCCCTTTTTTGGCACAAATTTAGAGTAGGTCATCCCCTTAGCCACCTTTTCCCAGAAATATGCATTTTTGTTCAATTTACCAATATCCAGCCGTTTTGTAGAATATATAACTTCTCCGTTGGCGCTAAATATCTTGATGTCAGCGATTTCAAAATCTGTGATTGATTTGGACAGTTCAGAAATGAAATTATCCGTAATTGACTCCCTGCTTATACGTTCCGATTTATTTAGCAATTGTTCAGACAGATGTCGCGCTGTACGCAGGGCATCATTTTCAACGTTACTCATCAACTGGTCGACAAGCTTGGGCATTATGAATAAAGAACTGTAGGTCGGTAGGAGGATGGAAAGCGCAAAGCACATAAGCAGCAAAGAGCGGAGTAGGGGCGATCTCATCAAAGTCTAAAAGATCTCTCTTGTGCAATTGTTTTGAATTTTCACCGGGGGGACAATGGATATCATAATGGTTTCCTATAATATCCAGTCCTATTTGCAGAAATCAAAAAGACAGTCACAGCAAAGCCAAGTTTCGGGTTTCCATGACAGTAAATGTAAGCGGGGTCATGACAAGTCATTTTATTATATCTCAATATTTGAACCAGTTATTCTGTGTTTGAAAACACCTGCTTCCCGTATCACAAAATTTAAATTTGTTACAGATAAAATTAGCTTCACGTCACATTAGGACGGACTAGACGGCCATATCCACCTTCAATTCCGCTGCAACCGTTCACAAAACGAAGCCCCGAGCTACCACTAAAAACCATTTTTGTGATAGTTTTTGTGATAGTCGGGGCATTTCGCCATGAATCATGAATGATTCTATGTTCTTAAATGGAGCGGGAAACGAGATTCGAAAAGCCTAGCAATATCAATTGGTTACAAATGGTAATGCAAAAACATCAAATAATATAAACAGTTACTATTCTCTTTGGTGTGTCAAAAGTTCATTTACGTTCAAACAGATTTATGGCAATTCATTTGCAATAGGAACGGCTTGGGAACGCCTTTTCGTGTCCCTGTTGGCTCCAAGAAACGGACAAAGCAGGGCACTGGCAAGAGCAGTTGTCATTGTAACTGGTGAGAGCACAGCGGGTTCACCGCTGCTGCGCTTGGTTGGGTAGATTATGTTATGAATCCTCTTCCGGGTCGTATGAAAGATAATCGTTATCGATGACCTCTAGAAACTCCAGACGTTCGCGGACATTTTTAACCTCTGTGTATAGCTCATCGATTTCTCCTTCTACAAAAGGTAGTTGAGTATCGTTGAGTAATGCCTTGATGTAATCTGGTGTCATAGCGGGGTCTAGCTCAAGAGAGCCAAACGATCTCAGCAGATCTATATGGCGACCACTGGATTTTGGATCCATCAGAAAGAGGATTATTTCTTTCTTTTTTGTCGTTTCATCTATGAAATCAAGCTTATCACCATAGAAAATTTTGAGAGCTTTAGACTCTCCTCTAAGTTCATCAGTATATATATTTAAACGAGTCGACTGCTCACTGATTACATGAAAAATTGATTGGGTAATCTTCTTAACGACCTTTCCGACAAACCTCTTAATCTGGTTAGTATTGAGGAATAAAGCATATGCATCACCTGTGTTTAGGCCTAGCTTTAGGTGCCTACTGATGAATTTAAGGAATTGTACTTTCTCTTCTTCTATGTTTGGGACTGACCCAAATGAATACCTGGCGTAGCGATAAGATTTATAAAACTTTGAAAGCAGTGCAATAAATTCTCTATTAATATCTGATAGTCCTAGCTTTTTATGCTTATTTAAGCGTTCAATAAGTTCCTGAGTGTTGTGCGTTATTAGGCTTTCTTCAAGTTCTTCGATTTTAATGTCGTTATAGTATTCGACCAGTACAATCGCTACTTTCGCCAGTCGCTCAATTCCAACCGATAGGTTGTAAAGAATTTCAAACACATCAGTCGCATGATTGAAGCTCTCAGTGTCATCAAGAAGCTTGATCCCGTTGTAGATAAAAGCACCGGCGACGTCCACCTCAAGGCCAAGCCCAAAATTTCTCCACCATTCATCAGGTCGCATATTATTTCCTATTCCCAACGGGCATGAAGTTGACCCGCCGGTTTTTTGGCGAGTCTAACTTTCTGGTTGGAATCATTCATTATTTATTTGAAATTGTTTTGTTCTTCAAGTGTCATGATGAAATCGCCATGGAGATTTTCAGTGACCCACTTATTGATTTCTGACATTAGTTCTTCTTCTGAAAAATTCAAAAATTGTTTGCCTTTTATGTCTAGCTTTGTATTCATACCTTGGTTAATTTCTTCATAGTGAATGACAGTCCCGAAGAATTGGCTTGTTTCATGTTCAGAAACCAGAATCTTGAAAAACTTTCCACTTCCTTTAAGACTGTAGCATTTGTTCCACTTGATAATACTCATGTGATTTATCCTTTTCGTGGTGATTTTATATGCGACCATCGCTACAAATCTGACCGGCCAGCGAGGGCTTTTCCCCGCTGACCGGTGCTGCCGTTGGTTTACTGGTTTGTCAAATGCTTAGGACTGACCCTCGGAGGTTCCACTTTTTGCCCTCGAATCAATAGCTGTCTACCATTGAGATTTTTTCTCTATGCATACTAGTCTTTTAACCGCAGTGTGCCCAGCTTTAGCCCGATGCTTGTTGCCATCAATATCTCGTAATTCGGAGCCACTATAGTTGAGCCTATGGACGCCGTTCTCTGGCATTTGAGATTTATCTACATAAAACGCCCACTTAACTTTCGGGTGATGAATAAGTTCCATTTCTGGTGGCAATCTATAGCCAAGACCAAAACAAGCACTTTCTGAAACCAAGGACGTTTTGATGTATCCTACTTCGTATACCTCAACAAAATTCCTGTTTATGGAGTGGTTCGATTTTGCCAATAGATCAACAGATCGGAGGATTCTGATGCCGCCGCTTCCCGTGTTAAGCAGTTCATCTATCTGGGTGGACATACTGACACCTGTCTTGCACCATATGGCAAAATGTTCGCAATTATTTGAGGACAGGGAATAATCTGTATTGTTTATGCAAGCCAAGGCTCTCTCGTAACACTCTTTTGGCGTGTAACAGTGATAGGTGGTTGTGCGTACGAAGTTTTTTGCGTCAGCGATAATATCTAGCGCCATCGAAAAAATATTGTCATTTTCTGAAATACCGGCCATTCTTGACCCAATAACAGCGCCATATTGGTCAGGGAAGCCCATGACGTGGAAGTATGTTTTGCCTCGTAAAAAATGCTCAAAATCAGTTTTAATTATGCGGTTGTCACTGCTGACGTCGCTATTCAGTGAAGTAAAGTGGATAACCTTTTTATTGCCGGCATATACGCCAAAATGCTGATACCCAATCGCTTTGCTATGTTTTCTGTCAACTGATAATACGTTGCCTCTTTTGAGATTATCCATCACAGACCTCCTATCAGTTTGATTCTGTCTGTTTCATATCCACCGACTCAGCCAGCTTTATTCTTCCTTTACTGTCTTTGTCCAACGCCTAAAGGATGACCAAGCGAAGGGCTGGTCAATCCGTTGGTTGGATTTCATCCCTATATAAAGTTGTTTTTCGATTTCAGAATCTATGGCTTGGCCGAATCTTCCCCCGTTTCAGTAACACGGGGGCAACGCGAGGGCTTAGCAGTTGACGGTTCTGTATAACATATAGAATTTTAATAAAAAAGCCTTTCATTTTGTTCTCCCCCATAAATCACCCCCCATCCAAACCACCAGCGGAAAAACGGCCCACTCACTATCATTTACTATTTTTTTCACATTGTAAAAAATAAAGGTAGACAGTATCTACTTTAATGTGTAGACTGTATCTACATACTGACTGAGAAACCGGAGAAGACAATGGATAACATTAAAGGCGTTTTCAGAGAATTGATCAAAAACGGTACGGTAAAAGCTGAACTTGGTGGCCCGAAGGAGAACGTTCTGGTTTGTGAAACATTAGAAGATTACTGCATAGCTAGTACTGAAATAATCCAAAGAGGCTATTCCGTCCTTTCACCAGGTGGCTTCAGTGGAGCCAATGATGTGAGCAGAAAAGCGTTAGATGCGCGAGTATGGAGATATGGCACTGTCTGTGCGACATCCTACAACAAGAAGACGTTATTGTACCATGACAAGTATTTATACATAATTTCCGAACTGCCGGAGTCGCCAGATTAACAAAGGCTACACAGCATATCCAAAAGGAAGAGAGGCAACTGGCCTCACTATCCAAAAACCAAAAAGGAGTGTTATCAAGATGGATACCCATGCTAACCCAGATGTACCGTGCCGATGTGATTCAAGCGGCTCCACAGTAGAAACCGTGCTTGCCGGCTCTGCCGGCAGGTACGGCAACTATTCTGAGCCAGACCTTCCCACCCCGCCCCCCTTAACTAATAGGGGGGCACTAATTACAATTCCCCTTGTTAACAGATTTCTGATTGACTGGGCTGCCTTCACCTTCAAAATCACTTCGCCTCATGAAATAGTGAATATAATCCGTTTGAAACCGGCCTTGTTTACCGAACTTGAGCGTGGCATGCACGGATATCGTAAATCTTTGCGTTTTGGCAATATCGGTATTTATTTCGATGGCCAAGAAAACATGGGTTGCCACGTTTCCATGACCGGCCAAGGATGCCGACAATATGAAAACCAGTTTGAAGAAAACCCTTGGCATGATCTATTTTCTGCTGTCCTTGCCGAAAAAGGCAAATTTACCCGCCTTGATCTGGCTCATGACAATGTTGACGGTCTGCTTGACCTCGAAAAACTGAAAACAGCCATCATCTGTCGTGAAGTCAAGTCTCGCTTCAGAAAAGCCAGTGAGAACAAAAACTATGATCTGTCACGAAACGTCTCACAATCCGATAATGGTCATACTATCTATTTCGGGAAACGTTCTTCTCGCGTCTATATGCGCTTTTACGACAAAGCGGCACAAATGGAAACGCCGCTCCCATGGAACCGTGCAGAAATTGAGCTGAAAGAACAACGGGCACACAAGGCTGTTCAGTTCCTTTCATCAGGCATACCAATTGGTCAGGTCTTTGTCGGTATCATCAATCAATATCTCTCCGTCATTAACATTGATGACAGCAACACCAGCCGCTGTACAGTTCAGGAGTGGTGGTCTGATTGGCTGCAATCAACTGAAAAACTCAAACTCACCATTGCCAAAGAGACAAAGACCGTTGAAGAAGCGATGGACTATGTCAGGCGTCAATATGCACCAACATTCGCCATGATTAAGGAGCACTTGGGTGTCGCCACCTTTAACGATTATCTGCATGAACTCGTCAAGGATGGTGCCGAGCGGATGAGCATGAAACATGAACAGATGCTATTTCTTTCGGCTCAAAAAAATAGTGATAACTACAATCAGGAAAAAGAGGAATTCAAAGAACGATCTGCCATTATTGAATTTGACGGTAAAAAGTCGCCAGAGGTTGCCGCTGCATATGCCCATATTCTCCTTGATCAGCATGGTGACAGCCATGGATAACAATACAGTTTCCACGCAAACACCATTTAAAGCCACGCCACCAGTCGAAAGAGACATGACATGTAAGAAAACTTCGGTCAGAAAAACTTACTACACGTCTGCTATGGAAAAAGAAATCTACTTGCAAAGCAAAGCCAACTTAAAACGGAAGGGCAGCATGTCACGCGAAGAAATCGAGCAACTCGCTCGAAAAGCAGTAGAAGAGTGGAGGTACAATCAATATGTCCTACCATTCTGATTTCAAACTCCTAACCGTGGATCAGTTCGCCTTGCTGCTCAATGCATCACGGACAACAATCTTCCACCTGATAAAAACCGGCGAACTTCAAGAAGGCGTTCACTATATCCGTTTTGGTCGCATCCTTCGCTTTCGCTGGCTGGAAGAAATACTTTTCTGCAAACCGCCGCAACGTACAAAGCAGCCAGTCAAGAAACGACCAACTTCATCAAGAAAAGTATCGCCATCATCAGAAGCAGCGGTAAATCTTGATTATGGGGTTGTAACGGCATGAAAGATCAGGCCGAAGGCCTCACTGCCGGTGGCGTGTTGGTTTTGCTTTCACGCCACAAACAACCGCCTTGGCTTTACCGAGTGCCGGTGCAATAGCTAATGAATCCGCAACGCGTGGATTATGCGGAAATACCAATGCCGCTCATTGCGCGTCCTAATCACAACCATGCGTCGCTGCAATAGTCAGAAAACTTGATTATAACCATCAATGCCGCTATGCTTTCCATGAACTTGAGACACACCGAAGGGAGGGTAGCGGAAAACGAGGACATAAATGAAATGCAAGAAAGGGACGCTGGCTCTTGAAACACCAGCAAAAGAACTCGGCAGCGTCAAACGGCGCAAGGATTCAAAGAAACTCTATGTAGATTTCTACTACTTCGGCCACCGGATCATTCGTTCCACCGAACTTGATGATACTCCCGCCAATGAAATCAAAGTACGTGACTTCTTGAATCGGATCATGGAGAGGATCGAAACAGCAACCTTCAAATTTGCTGAAGCGTTCCCAGGAGCACCGAAAAAGGAAAAAGCTTTCTTCACCAGCCTTGAGGGTAGAGAATACCGACCGGAACCGCATCATGTACTTTTCGGGGAGTATGTCAAAGAATGGATGAAGACCGTCTTTCCTACTTTCGGTTCTCCAACCAAACACCGGGACTATCAGGAATCAATCAAACGAATCCTGCCCTACTTCCGAAACATGACCTTTCACCAGATCACCGGCCAGGAGTTATTCAGATTCACCGAATCGCTGAAATGGAAAACCGGAACCAACAAAGGTAAACCGGTATCAAGGTCACGCAAGGTCAATATCTTGATTCCATTCCGCGCCATCTGGAATGATGCCTGTGATCATCACCGGTGGGTAATCAAAAGCCCGTTTGACGGAATACACAAAAAACTGCCGAAGACTGAGAAGAAAGAACGCTTAGCACTCAGATTCGAAGAATGGATGCAGTTCCTTGACAACCTTGAAGAGCATTACCGCCCCATAGCAGAATTGATGATCATGACCGGCATGATTGTTTCTGAAATGTCTGCCCTGACAAAAGACAGCATACAGGGTGAATATCTGAAACTGACTTCTTCCTATGTGCTCAAGAACGAAAAGAGCAGCATGAAGACTGCCTTCAGAAAAAGAGATATCTACATCACTGACGCCATCAGAAAACAGCTGGATATTCTGACACAACGGACAACCAGTCAATATCTGGTAACCAACAGCAGGGGCACTAGACTGCACAGCACCGATTTTGCCAAAGTCTGGAAAAAAGCGGTTGGACAGGCAAACATCAATCCGATGACCTCCTACATTGCACGGCACAGTTTTGCAGCGTGGGCATTAACAATCGGGATCAATCCGCTTCGTCTGGTAAAGCTCATGGGACATGCATCAAAGCAAATGGTGTATGAGGTATACGGGAACTACGTGGAAGGTCTTGAAGAGGATGCCGAGGCGATTTACAACTACTTCGGAGAAGACTTTATCACACCCCGAAAACGAGAAAACCCGCTACCGTTTAGATACAGTACCGGGCACAGTCGCCGCGTTGATCTTTCTAACCAATCAACATCATTAAGTTTTTAATGGAGCGGGAAACGGGATTCGAACCCGCGACCTTCAGCTTGGGAAGCTGACACATCGACGTTTCAGAGGTTTTCATCCTGTTTCTCACTCCATCACTACCTCACCTTATCACCTTGACTTAACTATGTTTTTAGCCTATTTTGTATTTCCAACTGTTTCAATTTGCCTCTCCGCTTGCCAACTTCCAAACGGAAACAAAACGGAAACATGAGACTTTTAAAAGAGCAAACGGAAACAAAACGGAAACACAAAAAGAGAGCAAAATGGGCAAACAATTCACGGAAAAAGCAATCG
>JANXYR010000011.1 GCA_025355965.1 Geobacteraceae bacterium | reverse complement strand
TGGAAGGAGCGCTGGATTGGTTGTTATGCTCGGGTTGTGTACGGGGCTAATATTAACCTGGCAATTAAATAGATGACCCTTAGAAAACAGTTCTTTCGCCAGAGACATAGTGCATAGGGTTTTAAAAGACCAACCCTCTGCTAATATCAATGTATTTAATTGCCGGGTTAATAGTTCACAGCATTGCCGTTGCTTTGGGTGTAGCAGTCATCTTCCAAACCTCGGCAGTTGCATTCTCTGCCCTCAAATTCCTGGGTGCAGATTATCTTATGTATCTCGCCTGGCAGACGTTTCGCGCCTCTGCGGCAAAATTTCAGGCTGAGCGAAGCCCTGAAGCCGGTCTCTGGAAACTGTATCGTCGCGGTATCATAATGAACATCACAAATCCTAAAGTTTCCATCTTCTTTCTGGCATTTCTGCCACAATTCGCCGATCCGTCGCGGGATCCCATATCCTTACAGCTCCTGCTGCTTGGCGGCGTGTTTATCATTGCAACGATATTGGTTTTCGGGGGCATCGCTCTCCTTGCCGGAACACTTGGCCAATGGCTTAATCGGTCTGCCCGTGTCCAGAAAATCATGAACAGGGTAACGGGTACTGTTTTTGTGTGCCTTGCGCTAAGGCTTGCGACGACGGAGCAGTAAATATAAAACCATCCGGCCGGCATATGGCGTTTCAGCTTTGGTATTTGCCCTTCTGGTTTTGAAAATCACCTGTCCCGGATGACATCGAGTACCTATCGTTTTCAGAACTTAACCTGTGATTGACATGAATCCGCTTTTAGCTTAAAATTTTAAATTCAATACAACCAATTCAACCGGAAAACCAGGACCTATCCGCGTTCTTTTGTTCAACGAAACGACCCTGTTTTGTTGATATCACCTCCTGAAGGAAATCAAATGAATACGCCACTGCGATTTTCCCTCACCAGCACCTGCCCTATGCCGGTCCCTGCTGCGCCTAAAGTCCCTGCATGGCAGAGGCCAATTCTGAAATCTGTTTTTCCGGCGATAATGATTCTTGCTTTATTTCTGCTGCTGAACCCTCCCTCCCCTGCTACCGGAGAAACCAAACACCTGTTTCGCATCGGAACCGGAGGAACCACCGGCGTCTATTACCCCATCGGCAAATTGATTGCAGAGGGACTGACCCAACCGGTGGAAGTAAAGGACACCCCCAGTGCCACGGTAAACGGTGTGCCCGGAATCATTGGTGTGGCACAGAACTCTGCCGGCTCAATTGAAAACTTGCGGGCCGTGGTTTCCGGTCAGATCGAAGCCGGATTGGTTCAGGCCGATATCGCGGCTTGGGCTTTTCTCGCGGAACACGCTTTTGCTGGAGATCAGAGTGGTCACACCATTCGCGCGGTGGCAAGCCTTTATCCCGAAATATTTCAGATTGTTACACGTCGGGATGCCAATATTCGCAGTGTGCCGGATCTTCGCGGGAAACGCGTTTCCATTGACGAGCTCGGTTCCGGGACGCTGTCGGTCATGCGGATTGTTCTGGCCGCCTATGGTCTTTCGGAAAGCGATTTTCTCCCGGTGTATTTAAAGCCCGCGTTCACCCAGGACAAAATAGCTAATAATGAACTACAGGGTTTTGCGATGATGGCCGGAGCCCCGATGAAAGCGGTCACGCAGCTCTCCGATATCGGGCTGTTTCTTGTACCCATTGATTCAAATACGGCATCAGGGATTTCCGCCCGCTATCCTTATCTCGTTCCGGGCAAAATCCCCTCCGGTGTTTATTCCGATATTCCGGAGACAAAGACCCTTCAGGTGTATGCCTTGCTGGTGGTGAGTGCGGAAACTTCAGAGGATCTGATCTACCAGGTGACTGCCGCCCTGTGGAGTGAACGGACCCTTTCTTTACTGAAACAAGGACATCCCCAGGGAAAATGGATCACTCCAGAAACGGCACTGACAGGATTATCCATTCCGCTTCACGCCGGAGCGGAACGTTTTTACCGGGAAAAGGAATTGCTGTTAAAGGGAACCCGTTCGCCATGAAACCGTCTCGCCACTTTTCTCAGATACTTCAATGGAGTGTCCTTGCAGTGGTCGTTGCCGCCGTGATTGCAACCGGAATATTGACCAACATCACGCTCAGATCCATCGAAAAAAACCTTCCAATCACCCTGCTCACTGAGCTTGAAGCCCTGGACCTGCTTCTCGATGACCTTGCTGAAGTCGTTGCGGCCGCGGAGGCAACCAGGATAACGCCGAATCCAG
>JANXYR010000071.1 GCA_025355965.1 Geobacteraceae bacterium | reverse complement strand
CACAATTCTACAGGTCTTGAGCGTATCAGCATTCGAGCGAATCGAGCTTATTCAGCTACTTACAGAAACAGATTACAGAACCAACAATACTGACTTTGATAACCAGCTGAATCTATTCAATTAAACGACCGGACGCGAATGATTTTATGTAAATATCAATTATAGTCCCTTAAATTATGACCCCGATTTTAGTAAACAAAAGGAATGTTATGCTCAAGGACATGAAAGCATATGCCCACCTTAAACCGGGTCAGAAAGGGACAATGCGGTTACAGGAGAAGTATGGCGATTCGCTTCTTTGTGTGCGGTATCGTTTCGATGAAATCCGTCAGGTGAAGTTGAAGACGGTGGAGATTATCGTGGAGGAAAGAGCGTTATATACACCCCGTTATAAGGATTATGAGGTGGTGCAGGTAACGGTAGCCTTTGAAGAGGATGAATTACGTCAACAGCTTCGAAAGATGCACGCAAGGTGGGATCCACAGGTTAAATCATGGTTTGTGTCGTATGGGTTGATTCGCGGCACACCTCTCGAATCTAGAATAATAGCAGGATAGCAACCTGACAAAAGCGTTTTATTTAGGCAACCATTGAGGTTACTTATATAAGCAATATGTTTCTTATATAAGTAGCAAGTTACCTATATACGGAAACTGGTGATCAACGAGTTGAATAGGAGAAAAAATGACAATATTCAAAACTGATGTCAATGCGTATACCAAAGTTTCTGATGGCGGGAAAAACCTGAAAGTACTGAAAAAAGAAGAATTCGAAAAATACAACCCATCGGTGTTGGGTTTAGGCAACATATCGAACAAGTCAACTGCATCTGGATCAATTGCCGCTGTTTTTGACCTGCAAGGTTTCACACATTTCTGCAAACAGATTGATCCCCAACTATCAGTTCCGCTATTTTTAAGTGAATATTTAGACTGGATATTTAAGGCAATACGAGAAGAAACTACTAGAAAGGAATTTCCAGAAGGCAACCATCTTTGGCATGGATTACCCTTTCTTACGAAGTTTATGGGAGATGGCTTACTTATACTGTGGGATACCGAAAACGTGCACGAGGTGCAACAGCACAATTTGATAATAACTCTTAGTGTCATCTGCGAAAAATATGCTAACGAGTTTCTTCCTAAAATGAAAAAGAAAGTTTGTGAGCCACCGAGTGCACTTAGATGTGGTGTAGCCAAAGGAACCGTCTATTCTGTCGGGGATGGGAACGATTTTGTAGGGCCGTGTATCAACTTATCCGCACGGTTGCAGAAACTAGACAGTTTTACTTTCGCATTTTCTCGCCGTGGCTTCAATCCTGAAGAGAAATTTGAACCTGAAGTTCTTACTGACTGGATACTGAAAAAAGTAAACATTAGAGGTATGGGCGAAGGAGAGCTTATTTACTTGTTGAAATCTGAATTTGAAAAAGCAGCACCTGACATCCAAAACAGATATATTGATCCATGATAATTGAGTCAGTCAGTTCAGAGAATCTTCGAGGGTCAAACCTACTCTTTTGACAAAATCAGATAAACCACCAGCGAGAATTGAATATTCAACCAGAAAGTTAGACCCGCCAAAAGCAAAACCGACGGGTCAACTTCATGCCCGTTGAGCGGAAGGAAGAAAACATGCAAAACACAATTGTAGAGGTTATAGAAAAGGCTCGGACAAGATTCGCAAGTTGGTTAGCGAGATACCGACCTTGGCATGGCGACAATGGTATCACAGAGCGAAATCTTTCTTTTCAGTTTGCCACCGCCTTTCTAGATCAATATTCTGATGGCATGGCCTTTATGGAAGTGCCTTTTGCTAGCACATTGGGCGGACCTATGCATAATCACCTGGATGCATATTTTCATTCAGATGAGCTTGATCTTCTTCTTGAATGTAAGGTCGTTACAGATGAATCGGGGGAATTCCGGGGACAGTATATCAAATGTTGACATTTTCTTTTCCTTTGCTATCTTTCTCACATGGCCAGAATTGCTCGCGTAATAGCTCCAGGACTTCCACATCATGTTACACAGAGGGGAAATCGTCGTCAGCAGACATTCTTCTACGAGGATGATTATCAAGCCTATCTCGATCTTATGGCTGAGTGGTGCCGAAAATGTCATGTCGATATCTGGGCGTGGTGTCTGATGCCTAATCATGTTCATCTTATTGCCGTACCTAAAAGAGAAGAAGGATTGGCTCGCGCCATTGGAGAAGCCCACCGTCGCTACACTCGCCGGATAAACTTTCGCGAAGGCTGGCGAGGGCATTTATGGCAGGAGCGTTTTGCGTCGTTTCCGCTGGACGAATCTTACTTGCTGGCAGCCACGCGATACGTGGAAATGAATCCGGTTAAAGCCGGATTAACGGAAAAGCCTGAAGAATACCTCTGGAGCAGCGCCCGTGCTCACATTGACAACACGAATGACCGCTTGGTGAATGTCGCGCCACTTCTGGAGCTGGTCGGTGACTGGAAGAAGTTTCTTATTATGCCGTCGGAACAAGAATCTGAGTTACTGCGTAAGCATGAGCGAACAGGGCGCCCCTTAGGACAAGAATCTTTTGTAGATTCATTGGAAACGGGATTAGATAGGCTTTTACGGCCACAAAAACGAGGGCCAAAGAGAATAGAGGGAAGATAGTTTTATATACTGTCCCCGGAATATCCGTCCCCGGAATATCCGGAATATCCCGGAATATTCGATAATCTGATAAAAATATCCACCGAATTGAATGAGGGTAATATATGAGCAAAGACCGATACTGGCGTGCGATAAGCATTGATAGCATCTCCCCTGAATGCTTTCCCAACGTAGCGTTGTTTCTCAAGAGTGGCGGCAATTACGTACTCTACAAAGATTCTGACAGGATGTTCACTGTTGCGGACTATCACCGCCTGGAGAGAAACTTTACGGAATTTCTCTACGTCAGAAGCGGCGACATGGAGGCTCTTAACGAATTCATGGAGAACAGCTTGGCGGGAATGCTCGCTAGGGAGGATCTCAGCAGCACAGCCAAGGGGAGGATGCTTTATCAGACATCGGTGAACTGTGTAATTGACATGTTTGAATCACCGGAAACAACCGCCAACTTGCTGCGATGCCGTAACATGGTTCAGAATATTTTGCAGCATGTTGCCACAGATACTCATGCCATAGAATCACTCAAAACGGTAATTGATAACAATTTCTACATTTTTACCCATTCAGTTCAGGTTACTGCCCTCTCATTGCTGGTCCACGAAAAGCTATTTGAACTGGCCCATGATGAGATGATTGATGTGGGGATCGGTTCTCTTATTCACGATTACGGTATGACATTCATCACAAGTGAGGTTCTCGATAAGAATGATGCTCTCTCCGATATTGAATATTGGAGGGTCAAACAACATACCCAAAAAGGTTATGAGTATCTTAAACGCTGCGGAAATTATAGCGAGATTGTGCTCAATATTGTCCGTTACCATCATGAGAGATACGACGGGAACGGCTATCCAACAGGAATAAAGGGAGATGACATCCCGCGAAGCGGACAAGTGGCCGCGATCTGTGATGTTTACAGCGCTTTGATCATGGACCGGCCGCAACGCAAGGCAAATTCGCATGTCGATGCGATTAAGATTATGCGCGAAGAGGCTAAAAACGGGGCTTTTAAACCTGAACTATTCAAGAACTTTCTGGAGATTATCAACGAAAGAAACTCAACTTAAGGAGGCTGTAGTGTTTATTTCTCTACTTGAAGAGATAAGCCTGGCAGTCTTAAGAAAGATTTATCACCAATCTGCGGGGGGATGGACGTTGTTATCTGTTTTCTAACGTCTCTTCTAAAAGGCGGCTATTAACCATTGGACGGAGAACTGTTGTGGTTGGAGGTGCTGAGTTCTGCATGTTACAGTGGAATACGTTGATCGTCCGGTATAAAATCACTGGCTCTACGTCCGTATGCAGGAGAGATTCTGAGGTTGATCGGCCCAATAGATATCAGGTCATTTGGGATAAGCCGCTTCTTGGTAATCGTCTCGCCGTTAACCTTTGTGCCGTTTGTGCTCGCTACATTTTCAATTTCCAGTGTATTTCCGACCATTTTGAGTTCTGCATGTAGTCGTGAAATACGTTGGTAGTCCAGTGTCAGATCACAGTCACTACGCCCGATTGTACAAGGAATAGTTACAGTAAAGCGTTTTCCCCTCAGAGGTCCTGATTCTACAGAGAGTACGTAGCTCGGCTTCGGTTTATGACTGAGAGCTTTGACAAGAACCTTGACACCCTCTTTTGTGGGCTTTGGCGATATCTCTGCATCTATGCTTTTCGGATTCCCTTCAGTAAGGAGTTTATAAAGCGAATCTTTGTCAAGCAGGTTTGAGTCCTCTGCCATAGTTGTAACCATGTCACGGAAAATGAATGCCTGCACCTTGTCACCAGGTAGAAATGAATATAATAGCATCTCTTCGTCGATAGTCATTCCTTCAGGCCGCTCGAATGCCAGATCAGCATAATGAGCAAGTGCCCCTTCTCCATCCTTGAAAAAGAAAAAATTGAATTTTTTGTCCCGGCAAAGAGTGATCATAGCATTGGCGCCAACCTCGCCAATCTGACGGACGATGTATTCAATGTCAATTAGAGAGGTAGGAGCTTTGACGTCAGGTTCTTCCTGCATAAAGAGCAGCATGCATTTCAACAGAACCGGGTCTGTCTCGCAGAGGGTAATGGACATTGACTCTTCGGCGGATCTTGCCAGTTGCTTCCCAAACTCTTTAATAGAGTAGCTGATCGGCTTGCTGTCTGCATATCTGCCGGCAGCATAGGGAGCGCCATTAAAGAAAAAGAGAAAATGAAGGGAAGATTCAATGCCTGCAATCTTGAGGTATCCGGTAAAAGGGGGAGAAGCTGCATAGACCATCTCCAGCAAACTGAGCAACAGTTCACGGGAAAAAGGTTTTTCATCATAAAGTACTTTCTGTTGTGGAAACTGGTAACTGTCCATGCTTTTGTGTATAGCAGGCTGCTGCATAGTTGTCAATTTTATGAAGTGTGCGACAAATTTAGAGATAAACTATGGTGTCAGACCTACACATCTGATAAAACATCATGGGCCGACCATTACGAGTTTTCCAAACCCTCAATCCGGTTTTATTCGGCCATTGCCTCTACAGATGTGAGCTAGATATACATGAGTACTACTGAATACCATACAAGTCGATATTTCACCGGTATGAAGGTTGAAATCGAGATCCCCATGCCCAACACCAAGGTGTTTCGTGATTGGGCAATTATCAATGAAATTGATGAAGACCTCGTTTCTCTGCAACTCTCTCGTGACATTTTACCGGAAGGAGTTAATCTACATATTGGGCAAGTTCTAAAAATATCTAGTCAGACGGACAGCAATACTTATATCTGTCGGGCATTTATAGTTAGTAAAGGATATGAGCAGGATTTACTACTTCGCTTTACCAGCGAGACTATTTCCAACGAATTGCGCGAGTTCTACAGGGTCGATGCCTTTATTCCCATAAAATTTCATATCCTGTATGACCAGAATCCAGCGAATGTGAGGGAACAGTGGGATGCCCAGCGTAAACAGCGGCGCGATGAAGAAACTGCCAGAAACCGGAGCCGACTGGAAGAAAAGCGAATAAAACTCCGCTCTGAGGAACGTGCAAGAGCACTTAAAACTCAGTGGGAGGATTTTATCGGTGAACCAGTCACATTGCCGCAAGACAAACCTCAAGGGGAGCAGCAAGATAATCCTTACTATGAATCATGGGGTACTGTCACAACACATGCTGTAAATATTAGTGGCGGCGGTCTTAGGATCTTTACAAATCAGAAATTTAACATGGACGAATTGATTCTGCTGGAGACATACGTGCCATCCTCACGGATCATTGTGGACATTATAGCACGTGTGGTCTTCACCGATTACAATAGCAGTGCCGAAGATGATAAGGCCAACACAAGTACCGCAATGCAGTTCGTATTTATTGATGAATCCGCCAGTTCTGCCATCAACACTTATATCAGCAGCATTCAGCTAAGGCGAATCCGCCAGTTTAAAGGGTTTACCGATGTCGATCCCGCTACTAATAACATATCCTCTTCGAATAAACATTATGCCTATATTGATAGCATTGGTGTCGGTGAAAAAACGGATCATAAAGATCAGGTTAAAATCAAACAAGTACTTCTGATTTTATTTTCTGTTTGCCTTGTCTGTCTGATATGCATCTACTTTTACAGATATAGCGTCAAGCATTCCAAAAACGAAATTCAGGAGATTTTTGAAAATGGTATCAGAAGATGAGGTGACTTGATGCAGGAGAGGTGAAGGTGTGCTACAACTTCCAGCCAGCTAATCATGTGAAATTGCAGTAAGCGGTATGAGGTGTAAATTTAGAATACACGCGAGCCACCGGATTGTTTCTGCCGGAGGCTCGCGTACGTTTTGAGGTATAATTATGATTTGACAAGGCATTTCTGAAAAGTGTATACAGTATGCGATTTGCACTCGTATTTTCAACCCCACAATCACCGGAAGCATATATCCCACGAAGGAGGAACAGTAGATGATTGAAGCGTATCTTGCACATGAAAAGGAGAGGGCGGCTCAAGGTATTCCCGCACTCCCGTTGACTCCAGAACAGACCACAGGCCTTTGCCAGTTGCTGGTTAATCCACCTGCCGGAAAAGAAGCTTTCCTGCTTACCCTGATCAAGGATCGTGTTTCCCCAGGCGTAGATCCGGCTGCCGAAGTTAAGGCCGCTTTCCTTGCCGAAATCGTTGCTGGCACAAAGAAGTCTCCACTGGTTTCCGCAGTTGACGCCGTTCGTATGCTCGGCACCATGATGGGTGGCTATAACGTGGCTCCGCTGGTTGCTGCATTGACAAACGCTGCACTGGCTGACGAAGCCGCCTGCGCCCTGTCCGGCATGACTCTTGTTTATGACGGGTTCGATAAAGTGGTTGAGCTTTCCGCAACGAATGCTGCCGCTAAAAAAGTCCTTACCTCTTGGGCCAACGCTGATTGGTTCACCAACAAACCAAGTCTTGCTGAGATCATCAAAGTCAAGGTGTACAAGGTTGAAGGCGAAATCAACACCGATGACTTCTCTCCTGCAGGCGATGCCTGGAGCCGCCCTGATATCCCACTGCACGCTCTTGCCATGGGTAAAACCCGTTTTCCTGATGGTCTGGCAACAATTGCCAAATTCCGTGAAGATGGCTTTCAGGTTGCGTTTGTCGGCGATGTCGTCGGCACCGGCTCTTCGCGCAAATCTGCTTGCAACTCGGTTCTATGGTGCATTGGCCAGGAAATCCCCTGCGTGCCGAACAAAAAGACTGCTGGCGTCATCATTGGCAGCGTCATTGCCCCTATCTTCTTCAACACCGCTCAGGATTCCGGCGCACTGCCGTTGAAAGCGGATGTTTCCAAGATGAACACCGGTGACGTGATCGTTATCGATACCAAAAAAGGTGAGATCAAGAGCGAAGGTGGCGAACTGCTCTCCACATTCCAGATCGCTCCGAATACCCTTGCTGACGAATTCCGTGCCGGCGGTCGTATTCCGCTGATCATCGGTCGTGCCGTGACCGACCGTGCCCGTGCCGCACTCGGCCTTGGCGCTACTGATATCTTC
The DNA here is from genome assembly GCA_025355965.1 of Geobacteraceae bacterium. GTDB lineage: Bacteria > Desulfobacterota > Desulfuromonadia > Geobacterales > Pseudopelobacteraceae > JACRCG01. Next base: position 1,423 of record JANXYR010000071.1, on the reverse strand, counting down.
ACCCTGCCGGTCAACCCGGTTGCCAAAGCGGGCCAGGGATATACCCAGGCTCAAAAAATGGTTGGTCAGGCATGCGGTGTTGCCGGTATCCTTCCGGGTACCGCGTGTGAGCCTAAAATGACCACGGTCGGTTCACAGGATACAACAGGCCCGATGACCGCTGACGAGCTGAAAGAGCTTGCCTGCCTCAAATTCCTGTCGCCGATGTTCATGCAGTCATTCTGTCACACCGCTGCATATCCGAAACCGGCTGACGTCAAGATGCACAAGACCCTGCCGCAGTTCATCATCGAGCGTGGCGGCGTTCCACTGAAGCCGGGCGACGGCGTTATTCATTCATGGTTGAACCGCCTGCTGCTTCCCGATACAGTTGGTACCGGTGGCGACTCCCATACTCGTTTCCCGATCGGTATCTCCTTCCCGGCCGGTTCCGGTCTGGTTGCTTTTGCCGGCGCGATGGGCTTCATGCCGCTCGATATGCCTGAATCAGTTCTGGTTCGCTTCAAAGGCAAGCTGAACACCGGTATCACCCTGCGTGATGCGGTTAACGCCATTCCGTACTGGGCCATCAAACAGGGCCATCTGACAGTGCCTAAGAAGAACAAGATCAATATTTTTAACGGCCGCATTCTGGAAATGGAAGGTCTGCCCGACCTGTCCGTAGAGCAAGCGTTCGAACTGACCGACGCCGCTGCAGAACGCTCTGCCGCAGCTGGTTGCATCAAGCTTTCAGAGGCTTCAGTTGCCACCTATCTTCGCTCCAACGTGGCGTTGATGAAGAACATGATCAAGGAAGGGTACAAGGATGCGCAGACGCTGCAGAACCGCATCGATGCCGTCAATGAATGGCTGAAAGCGCCCAAGCTGCTTGAGGCTGACAAAAATGCCGAATATGCTGCCGTTATTGAGATCGATCTGGCTGAGATCACCGAGCCGATTCTGGCCTGCCCGAATGACCCTGATGATGTCAAGCTGCTTTCAGAAGTTGCCGGTACACAGATCCAGGACGTATTCCTTGGCTCCTGCATGACCAACATCGGCCACTTCCGTGCTGCCGCCGAGATCTGGCGCGGCCAGAAGTTCAACCCGGCTGTTCGTACCTGGATCTGCCCGCCGACCCGCATGGATCAGGTAAAGCTGAAAGACGAAGCCTGCTTCTCGGTCTACAGCGCTTTTGGCGCTCGTATCGAAATTGCCGGCTGCTCGCTCTGCATGGGTAACCAGGCTCGCGTACCGGATGGGGTCAATATGTACTCCACCTCGACCCGTAACTTCGATGACCGTATCGGCAACGGCGCAAAAGTCTATCTCGGTTCCGCCGAGTTAGGTGCAGTTGCAGCGCTGATGGGTAAATTGCCGACACCGGCCGAGTTCCTCGCCATCTACAAAGAGAAAATCGAGCCGAACAAGGACAGCATCTACA